>JBLNBU010000233.1:0-31689 GCA_050260215.1 Actinomycetota bacterium | reverse complement strand
CCTGGAAGACGAAGATCTTCCCGTCGCCGATGCGGCCGGTGCGCGCCACGCGCTCGACCGCGTCGACCACCTGCGCCACGATCTTCTCGGCGACCACGACCTCCACCTTCACCTTGGGGATGAAGTCGACCACGTACTCAGCCCCGCGGTAGAGCTCGGTGTGGCCCTTCTGGCGGCCGAAGCCCTTGGCCTCGGTCACGGTCAGGCCCTGCAGCCCGATCTCGTGCAGAGCTTCCTTCACCTCGTCGAGCTTGAACGGCTTGATGATGGCTTCGATCTTCTTCATGGAACCACTGTCTTTCGAGTTGCGTGGACCCCGCATGGAGCGCGCGACTCATTTAGCACGGCTCGTGCCAGTTCGACCACCGTGAAAAGAGCGGAAACAGCGGCGATTTGCCGCCATTTTTTGCCGCTTTTTCAGGCATCTGCGCCTAATTCGTGGGCAACGGCCGGCCCCATTGGGACGGGCGGCCGGCTATGATAAAGGTGAGGGGCCGCACCGAGCCGCGAGAGAGCCCCGTGAAGCCCGCCAATTCCATCCTGTCGTCCTTCGGCACCACCATCTTCGAGACCATGTCGCGCCTGGCCCAGGCCCACGGCGCCGTCAACCTGGGCCAGGGCTTCCCCGAGGGGCTCGAGCCCGCCGACGTGGTCGCCAAGGCGGCCGAGGCGACGGTGAACGGCCCCAACCAGTACCCGTCGATGATGGGCATTCCCGACCTGCGCCAGGCCATCGCCGCCCACGACCGCCGCTTCTACGGCCTGGATCTCGACCCCATGGGCGAGGTGATGGTGACCTCGGGCGCCACCGAAGCGCTGGCCGCCTGCCTGTTCGGCCTGATCGAGCCCGGCGACGAGGTGGTGCTGATCGAGCCGCTCTACGACAGCTACCTGCCGATCATCCGCCGCGCCGGCGGCACGCCCAGACTGGTGCGCGTCGAGCCGCCCGAGTGGCGGCTGCCGCGCGAGGCGCTGGCGGCGGCGTTCTCGGACCGCACCAAGCTGATCTTGCTGAACTCGCCCATGAACCCGGCCGGCAAGGTGTTCGACGAAGACGAACTGGAATTCGTCGCCGACCTGTGCCGGCGCTTCGATGCCTATGCGGTGTGCGACGAGGTCTACGAACACCTGGTGTTCGACGGCCGCCGCCACCTGCCGCTGATGACCCTGCCCGGCATGCGCGGGCGCGCGCTGAAGATCGGCTCGGCCGGCAAGATCTTTTCGCTGACCGGGTGGAAGGTGGGCTGGGTGATCGCCGCGCCCCAGCTGCTGACGCCGGTGGCCAAGGCCCACCAGTACCTGTGCTTCACCACGCCGCCCAACCTGCAGGCGGCGGTGGCCTGGGGGCTGGGCAAGGACGACTCCTATTACACCGGCCTGGCCCACATGCTGGCGGCCAGGCGCGACCGCCTGGCGTCGGGGCTGGAACGCATCGGCTTCAAGGTGGGGGCGACGGCGGGCAGCTATTTCCTGTCGGCCGATTTCGGCGGCCTGGGCTTCGACGGCGACGACGCCGCCTTCTGCCGCCACATCACCGAACAGGCCGGCGTGACCGCCATCCCCATCTCGGCCTTCTACCAGGGCGGCGACGTCACCCGCTTCGCCCGCTTCTGCTTCGCCAAGACCGAAGCCGCCATCGACGAGGCCCTGGCCCGGCTGGGGCGGTATTTCGGATAGCCATCGCCCGCCGGGAGAGGGGGAAGAAGCCCCCTCCTACGCCGCGTAGCGGGCGTCCTCCATCAGGCGGGCGATGATGGGGGTCAGGATCAGCTCCATGGCCAGCATGGTCTTGCCGCCGGGCACCACCAGGGTGTTGCGCCGGCTCATCCACGAGCGCTCGATGTCCTTGAGCAGCTGCGGGAAGTCGACGTCGTAATCCTCGGGCTTGCGGAAGCGGATGACGGTGACGCTTTCGTCCAGGGTGGGCACGTCGCCGGCCGGGGTCAGCGGCGCCGAGGTGTCGATCACCGGCACCTGCTGGAAGTTGATGTCGCTGTGCTTGAACTGCGGAATGATGTAGCGGACGTAGTCGTTCATGCGCCGCAGGATGCTGTCGATCACCGCCTCTTCCGAATAGCCGCGCTCCTGGGTGTCGCGGCTCATCTTGCGCGCCCATTCCAGGTTGATGATGGGCACGACGCCGAGCCTGAGGTCGACCAGCTTGCCGAGGTCGTAGCCATCACCGCTGGCGACGCCGTGCAGGCCCTCGTAGATCAGCATGTCGGTGTTCTCGGGCAGGTCCTCCCACGGGGTGAACTCGCCCGGCTTCAGCTCGGGAAAGCCCAGGCGGGCGGCATCCTCGGCGGTGTGCAGGTAGTGGCGCCGGCGGCCCTTGCCGTGCTCGGCGTAGCTGCGGTACAGCGACGCCAGCTCCTCGAACAGGTTGGCGGCGGGGCCGAAGTGGCTGAAGGTGTGGTCGCCGTTCTGCAGCGCATCGATGGTGGCCTGGCGCATGGCGGCGCGGTCGTAACGGTGGAAGCTGTCGCCGTTGACGTAGGCGGCGGTCAGGTTGTTGCGGCGCAGGACCTTGTCGAACACCTGCTGGACCGAGCCGCGTCCGGCACCCGACGAGCCGGTGACCGCGATGATGGGGTGGCGCTTCGACATGACCTGTTTCCTCCCGCTCTCTCCCACGGCCCTCTCTTTTTGGGGCCTTCGGGGCAGGATGACCTTACGGCATGTACGGGCAACCTCGCTTCACCCGCCGCGGGTGGCGGAAGCGACGCGGGTGGAGGGGCGCGTCCCCGCGCCGACGGGTGGGCGGACGGCCACCGCCAACTCCCCCTTGACGGCCCCGCGCGGTTTTGGCTAAACATCACGCCTCCCTGTGGCGGGTGTAGCTCAGTTGGTTAGAGCGCCAGATTGTGGTTCTGGATGTCGGGAGTTCGAATCTCCTCACTCGCCCCATTCCCCTCCCGCGGATTGCCGCGGATCCTCCCAGTCGTGAAGCGATGACGCCGGGCCGGTGGTAACACCCGTCCGATCGCAGCCTGACGCCCGCCTGTCCGGGCGCGAAAGAGTGGCGCTTATACGAACTCGGTAGCGAACGGCGCGGGCGATGGGGCGCGCAATACCGATTATGAACACGCCGCTACCTCCTACAGAAGGTGGGATGGCGGCGCCCCGTCGGATAAAAACAGCGTCAGAAGATGAAACACGCGGGAGCAGCACCGCCAACGGCGAGGCTCGCATGGATAAAGGCGGGCACCCCGAAGGCTGGCCTTCCAATGCACGGGGAACTTCACATGAATGTGGAAATGCTTCTCATCGACGCGAACAAGCTGTTCCGGGAAGGACTGAAGAAGCTCCTCGACGGCTCGGCCTTCACCATTTCCGACGAGGCCGACAGCATGAGCGAAGGCATGGCGAAACTGGAGGCGGGACTGCGCCCCAAGATCGCGCTGGTCGAATTCGACGCCGGTGCCGACGATATCGGGGTGCTCCAGCAGATGCGGGAGAAGTATTCCGAGCTCAAGCTGGTGGTGCTGGCGGCCAGCACGCGCAACATCCACAACCTGGCCCGCTGTTTCGAGGCCGGCGCCGACGCCTATCTGCTCAAGAACATCTCGCCCGACGCGCTCAAGCAGTCGCTCAAGCTGGTGCTGCTCGGGGAAAAGGTGTTCCCCACCCGGCTGGCGGCCATGCTGATCTCGGGCCAGGTCGACGCCCAGCGGCCGGCGGCGGCCTCGCCCGACCTGGAGGGGCTGTCCGAGCGTGAGATCCAGATCCTGCGCTGCCTGCTGAACGGGCACCCCAACAAGGTCATCGCCAAGAAGCTCAACATCACCGAAGCCACGGTGAAGGTGCACCTGAAGGGCGTGCTGAAGAAGATCAACGCCGCCAACCGCACCCAGGCGGCCATCTGGGCGCTCAACAACGGCCTGTCCAGCGACAACGCCCCCATTCCCAGCCGCCGCGGCCACGGGGCCTCGCCGGCGGTCGAAGCCGGCCAGGGCATTTAGGAGCGAAGAGGCTCGGCTCCCCCGTGCGTGTGACGGGGGAGCCGCCCGCCTATTCCACCGCACCCAGCCCGTCGAGCTGGCGCGTCCACGCGTCGACCGGGGACGAGGACAGCCGCGGGCCATAGGGGGCCACCGCCACCCGGGCGCCTTCCAGCATCAGCGGCCAGGCCATGGCGCTGGTGCCCAGCCCCAGCGACACGCCGCCGAAGCCGGCCTGCACATAGGCCTGGCCCGAGGTCGGCGCGCCGACGACGTAGTAGGGCTGGGGTTCGGTCAGAAAGGCCTGGTCGCCCTTGCGGACCACCGTCAGCAGCTGGCCGTCGGGACCCCGGTACAAGTTGTCGGGGCGGATGCCGTCGATGTGCTGCTGCAAGATGGCCTGGCGGGCCGCCATGCTCATGCCGACGCCGCCGGGAAAGTTCCACGGCTGGTCGTTCCACTGTGCCGAGGCCAGCGTAGGGACGAGGGTGGCGGCCAACGCCGCCACCCCCGCGAGCACCGATGTCGTGTGCATGGACTTGACTACCCCATGGCCGTTGGACGATTGCCCGCTGATCTGGGCGCCCGCCCGGGGTGCGGTCAGTGGGGTACTCCCTTGTCCTGCGGCTCCACCACCTTTTCCCGGCCCCGGCGCGCCAGGGTCTGGCGGATCAGCTCGTTCTGGCGGGCGGCGAACACGGCCGCCTCGGTGCGGTTCTGGAACTTCAGCGCCTTCAGGATGGCGCGCACCTTGGTCTTGACGTTGGCCTCGGTCAGGCCCAGCGAGCGGGCGATGGCGCGGTTGGTCTTGGCCAGCCGCACCTGGTCCAGGATGGACAGCTCGATGAAGGACAGCTTCTGCAGGGTGTCGCAGCGCAGCCGGTCGGTGACGATGTCCATCACCGCCGCCGAGGGCAGGATGGAATAGCCCGACTTGGACAGGAGCAGGATGTCGCGCACCCGCTCCATGGTGGCGTCGGCGAAGATCACCCCGTCGACGAATTCGAGGAAGCCGATGGAGTCCAGGAACTCGGGGCTGCGGATCAGCAGCACCACCTTGTTGGCCCGGCAGAACTCGGCCAGTTCGTCCAGGTGGTACTTGGCCAGCTGCTTCATGACCGGGTACGAGATGATGGTCACCTCGCCCGGGGCCTCGCCGGGGTGGTCGACCAGGGTGCGCGGGTCGTCGAGGACGCGAACCTCGCTGCGCTCGGCCGGCTCGAAGCGGCCGACGATCTCGCTGACCATGTGGGTGTCCTCGACGGCGAGAGCCACCGGCACCTGGTGCGCCGGCGCCTCGTGTATGGTCGCCTCGGTCATGGCGCGCCCCTTCAGTTGACGGTGAATCGGCGGGTGTAGAGGCATTCGAAACGGTCGAATTCCTCGTCGGACAAGGCGTCGAGAACCTCGTTGAGCTGGCGCCGGTAGCCGGGATCGCGGATGAAGGAAACCAGATCGAGGCTGTCGATCAGCTCGACCAGCACCGGAATGCGGAGATCGTCGCTGCCGAACGCAGCGGCCCCCGAGATCGCGGGCGGCGGAACGGCGATGCCCTCTGCCAACCCGTCGAACCTCAGGCCGTCTTTCCTGGACTGCTGTTTGTTTCGCAGCATATCGCCCCTCCTGGCCGTTTTCTCGTACCGTGCGGGCGCACCATAACCAGTACTTCCGCCATATCCATCCAGATGGAAATACGGTCGAAATCTATATGCTTGGCGTGTCAATTGAAAGACGCGCATCGAGTGGCACACCCAATGCGCAAATAGCGAAACGCCTGGATTAGTCCATTCAGACGAACGAGGAAAATTCATTTTCTTATGCCTGACCGGATATTCATCATCGCTTATTATCAAATCCTCTGCCTAAAGCTCCGTCACTTATGGTTGCGCACCTCCGCCATCATGACACTTGCCCGCTCAGCCGAATTCGTCGAACACTTGCCGCCGGCACCGTCCTATGGTGTCGATACGGCCGCTTTACGGGATGCGAAACCGGATGGTCGACCCCGACGGCATTTCCAAGGAGGACCTCGCCCACGCGGTGGCCGAGGCGCCCATCGGACTGGCGGTGACCGACGCGCGTCGACCCGGCAATCCGGTCGTCTGGATCAACCCCGAGTTCACCCGCATCACCGGCTACGAGGCCGCCGACGTACTGGGCCGCAGCCTGCACATGCTGCGCGGGCGCGCCACCGCGGCCACCTCTCTCGACGAGATCGACGCCGCCCTGGCCGAGGCGCGCCCGGCCAGCGTCGAGCTGCTGAACTACCGCAAGAACGGCCAGCCGTTCTGGGTACGCCTGGACATCCGCCCGGTGGTCGACGACACCGGCCAGCTGGTGCAGTTCGTCGGCTCCATCACCGACATGACCGAGCGCCGCCTGGCCGAGGACGCCACCCGCGAAAGCGAGGAGCGCCTGCGCGCCATCACCGAGGCACTGCCCCTGCCGATGCTGCGCCTGCGCGACAATGGCATCATCATCCAGGCCAACGCCCTGGCCCACCAAGCGTGGGGCGTGGCGCCGGGGACGCTGACCGGCCGGTCGACCAGGGAATTCGCCGGCGACGAGGGGTTCCTGCACTTCTGCGAGGCGCTCGACCGCGACGGCGCCGTCGAGCGCTGGGAACTGCGGTCGCGGCGCGAGGACGGCGCCCCCATCTGGGTGCTGGCCTCGGGGCGCCGCTTCACCGTGCGCGGCGAGACCCGCGAACTGGTGATCTTCCAGGACGTCACCGAACTGAAGCGGCGCGAGGCCGCGCTGACACGGGCCAACGAGCAAGCCGAGAGCACCATCCGCGCCCGCATGCGCTTCCTGGCCGCCGCCAGCCACGACCTGCGCCAGCCGCTGCAGGCCATGGCCCTGTTCGCCTCGGCGCTGGAGAACCACGTGTCCACCGCCCAGGGCCGCGCCATCGTCCAATCCCTGAACGTGTCGCTGCGCGGCATGGAGGAGATGTTCGATTCCTTGCTCGACATGTCGCGCCTGGATGCCGGCGTGATGAAGGCCGAGCCGCAGGTATTCCTGGTCGGCGACGTGTTCGAGACGGTCGAGGCCAGCTATGGCCCCCAGGCCCGCGCCGCCGGGCTGGACCTGCGGGTGGTCCCCACCAGCCTGGCGGTGCGCAGCGACCCGCGCCTGGTCCAGCGCATCGTCGGCAACTTCCTGTCCAATGCCATCCGCTATACCCGCCAGGGGCGCATCCTGGTCGGCTGCCGCCGCCACGCCGGCAACGTCCGCGTGGTGGTGTGCGATACCGGCCCCGGCATCCCCGAGGACCAGCGCATGGAAATCTTCAAGGAGTTCCGCCGCGGCGAGCACGCCGCTTCGGGGGGGCGCGGCGGCGGCATGGGGCTGGGCCTGTCCATCGTCGTCCGCCTGGCCCGGCTGCTGGGGCACCGCATCGACGTCCACTCCGTCGACGGCAAGGGATCGGCCTTTTCGGTCGAGCTGCCGCTGGCCGAGGAGCTGGCCGAGCCCGCCGATGACGACCATGCGGCGGGCAACGACGTCGACGGCGCGGTGGTGGTGGTGGTCGACGACGACCCCGACATCCGCGACGCCCTGGCGCTGCAACTGGACCAGTGGGGCGCGCGCCCCGTCATCGCCGACAGCGCCGAAGCGGTGCTGGCCGAACTGGACGCCCGGGGCCTGCGCCCGGACGTGCTCCTGGTCGACCTGCACCTGCGCGGCGACGGCTCGGGGGTGGCGGCCATCGAGGCGATCCGCAGCCACACCGGCACCACGGCCCCGGTGTTCGTCTTCACCGGCGACACCGAACTGCCGGCGGGTTCGGCCAGCCTGGGCCTGCCGGTGCTGCGCAAGCCCATCGACCCCGGCCGCCTGCGCGCCGTGCTGGCCGAGGCCCTGGCGGGCTGATCCTACTCGACCTTGCCCACGCCCTTGAGCACGTCGGCCATGCTCTGGTACTGGCCGTCGGGCAGCTGGCGGATGATGTCGAGCACGTCGCTTTCCGCCTGGTTCTTCTCGGCCTGCTGCAGCAGCTTGCCCTTGTCGGCGGGGAAGTGCACGCCCTTGAGGTTGTGCAGGATGTTCGACGGCGAATGGCCGCCCATTCCGACTGTCATGGCTGCCTCCACGGATAGGGTTCTCAGCCGGTCCAAACAGGGGGGAGCCGCAACGGTTCCCGGCCGGCGACGATGATCTTGAAACGTTCCGTGAATACGCCATATGCTGGACCATGTCCCAGCGCCCTGCCCCGCCCCAGCCCCAGCCCCATCGCGGCGCCGTCGGCAATCCAGCCGGCCGCTACGAAACGCTGCGCACCGAGGTGGCGGACGACGGCTGGGACCTGGCCGAGGACGACCTGGCGCCCATGGCCACCATGGTCTCGGTCGACGCCACCCGCACCATCATCGCCCGCAACCAGTCGCCCGACGTGCCCTTCGACCGCTCGATCAACCCCTATCGCGGGTGCGAGCACGGCTGCATCTATTGCTTCGCCCGTCCTGGCCACGCCTGGCTGGGCCTGTCGCCGGGGCTGGATTTCGAGACCCGGCTGTTCGCCAAGCCCGACGCCGCCCGGCTGCTGGACGCCGAGTTGCGCAAGCCCGGCTATCGGCCGGCGCCGCTGGCCATCGGCACCTTCACCGACCCCTACCAGCCGATCGAGCGCCGCCTTGGGATCATGCGCCAGTGCCTGGAGGTGCTGGCCGCTTTCCGCCACCCGGTGACCATCACCACCAAGGGCGCGCTGGTCACCCGCGACATCGACATCCTGGCGCCCATGGCCGCCCAGGGACTGGCCGCCGTCGGGATCAGCGTGACCACGCTGGACCGCGACCTTTGCCGCCGCCTGGAACCCCGCGCCGCCACCCCGGCCATGCGCATCGAGGCGATCCGCCGGCTGGCCGAGGCGGGCATCCCCACCAGCGTCATGGTCGCCCCGGTGATCCCGGTGGTCACCGACAGCGAGATGGAACGCATCCTGGCTGCCGCCGGCGAGGCCGGCGCCACCGGCGCCCAATGGATCTTGCTGCGCCTGCCGCTGGAAGTGCAGGACCTGTTCGTCGAGTGGCTGGACACCCATTTCCCCGGCCGCTCGGCCCATGTCCAGTCGCTGCTGCGCCAAAGCCGCGGCGGCCGCCTGTACGACCCCAGCTTCGCCACCCGCTACCGTGGCGACGGCGCCTATGCCCAGATGCTGGACCAGCGCTTCCGCCTTGCCGCCCGCCGCCTGGGCTTCGCCGACCGCCACCTGCCACTGCGGACCGACCTGTTCCGCCCGCCACCCCGGGCGGGCGACCAGCTGGCGCTGTTCTGAATGGTTGGAGCCGGGGGGGCACGTTGATGGCCGGGTCAAGCCCGGCCATGACGGAGAATGGGAGATGGCGAAGGGGATTCGTCGTCACCCCCGGGTCGACCCCGGGGTCCGTGGATGGCGTCCCGCCCCTATCGCTCAGGTCTTCCGCGGGGCGGGAAGTGGGTCTGGCCCTGGACCTCGCGTTCGTATTCCATGGACCAGCGCACGTTGGGATAGGCCAGGTTGTCCCACGGCACCTCGTCCCAGCGGAACAGGCCCACTTCCAGGCTTTCGGGTCCGGCGGCGAAGTCGGGCGACAGCATCCGCGCCCGGTAGATCATGTGGACCTGGCTGATCTCGGGGATCGAGTAGATGGCCAGCAGCCCGTCGATGTGGGCCCGCGCCCGAGCCTCTTCCCACACCTCGCGCAGCGCGCCTTGCTCGGTGGTTTCGCCCAGTTCCATGTAGCCGACCGGCATGGTCCAGTAGCCGCGCCTGGGCTCGATGGCGCGCTTGCACATCAGGTAGCGGTCGCCCCAGGTGCACACGGCGCCGACGATGACCTTGGGATTGTCGTAAAGCACGAAGCCACAGTCGCCGCAGACCAGACGCTCGCGGTCGTCGCCTTCGGGTATCATGCGGGTGGTGGGGCCGGCGGGCTTCATCGGGCCAGTGTTACCCGGCCCTGCACGGCTGGCAAGCCGCAAACCGGTCTAGACGGGGCTCATACCAGGATGTCGAGATAGGTCCCGCGGCGCGCCGTGCGGTCCAGGGTCTCGACCGGAGTGTCGGCGGGCAACATGCGGAAGACCTGGACGCCGTCGCCCTGGGACTTGGCCGAACTGCCGCCCTGGGCAGGCGCGCGCGTCGGCGATCCGCCGTCCGGTCCCGGACGCTGGACGCTGGGTGTACGTCCCAGCAGCGACGATCCGACCCGGGTAGTGTTGTCCGCCATCTCCGACTCTCCGTTCGACCTTCAGCATAGCATAGGACGGCGGGGCCAAGGAATCCCTTACCTCATGGCCGGCTTGCTCCTCACTTAATGGAACTATTCTAATTCTTATTGACGCGGCAGGCGGGCCGGTTATATATGAGTCCAAGCTAATCAACCGAGGAGGCCCCGATGCCCGAGATCCAAGTCAAGGACCGCACCCTGCAGGTCAGCGAGGCCGGCTGGCTCGAAGACAGCCGCCAGTGGGACGAGGACGTGGCCAAGGTCATTGCCGAGCGCGAGAAGGTCGAGCTCACCGACGAGCACTGGGACGCCATCCGCACCGCGCGCGCCTATTACGACGAGTTCGGCATCGTCCCCGAACAGCGCCTGTTCATGAAGCTGATGAAGGAGAAGTTCGGCAACGACCGCTCCAGCCAGCAGTATCTCTACTCGCTGTTCCCCTACGGCCAGCTCAAGCAGGGCAACAAGATCGCCGGCCTGCCCCGCCCCAAGGGCTGCAGCTGACCTGCCCCCGCCGTCACCCCCGGGCTAGACCCGGGGGCCCATGGATGCCCGGATCAAGTCCGGGCATGACGACGGACGGATGCCTCAGTCCAGTTCGACCGAGCGCAGCCGTTCGGCGGCCGCCTCGGGGGCGACGGTGTTGACGTGCAGGCCCGAGCCCAGCTCGAACCCGGTGGGGATCGAGGTGCGCGGGCAGATCTCCAGGTGCCAGTGATAGCTGGCGGCGTTGTCGGCCGAGTTCTCGTCGCGCGGCACCGAGTGGAGGAAGTAGTTGTACTGCACGCCGCCCACCACCGCGTCCAGGCGCGCCATGGTGCGGCGCACCGTCTCGGCCAGGTCGTCGAGGTCGGCATCGGCCAGCTTGGTGAAGTCGGCCTGGTGGACCAGCGGCAGGATGTGCACCTCCCATTCGTAGCGGCTGGCGAACGGCTTGATGGCGATGAACTTGCGCCCGCGCTCGACCACGAACTGGCCGACGTTGATCTTGCGCCGCACCGCGCCCGAGCCGCGGTCGTAGATGGTGGCCTCGAAGGTCAGCGCCTCGTCGATCAGGGCGCAGAAGATGCAATGGTGGTTCTTGCGGAAGAACGCCCGGCTGTTCTCGACCTCGGCCTGGACGTTCTCGGGCACCACCGGCATGGCGATGATCTGGCTGTGGGTGTGCGGAATGCTGGCCCCGGCGGCGGGGCCGAAATTCTTGAACGCCAGCACGTATTTCAGCCGCGGATTGCTGGCGAACAGCTGGGCGATGCGGTCGCGGTAGGCACCGAACAGCATGGCCAGATGCTCGCGGCTCATGTCGTGGATGGCGATGCCGTGGTCGGCGTGGTCGATGATGACCTCGTGGCGGCCATAGCCGTCGATGGTCTGCTGCAGCCCGAAGGACAGGTTGGCCGAGGCGCGGTCGTCGCCGAGAACCGGATACAGGTTCTCGACGATGCGCACGTGCCAGTCCTGGGGATCGGGATAGGTGGCGATGGCCGGCGGCGTCTTGTGCTCGTTGCCGCGACAGAACGGGCAGGTGTCGACATGGCGGCGGGTGTCGCGCGGCGCCAGGTCCTCGGCCTTCTTGGGCCGCATGCTGCGCGCGGTGGCGACCAGTACCGATTCTGCGGGCACGATCGGGTTGATGCGGATCTCGCGCACTTCGTCGGTGGCGGCCTCGCCGGTGTCGCTCATTCTGGAATGCCTCCGATTAAGGTATATTATATTTGCCTAATAATGACATTCCCAGGCTTCCGGCGCACCTCGCTGTTCGGGTAGGGTAGGCACGATTATCGGCCATTCACCAAGGGTCCCATGCGCCGCCTGTCCCTGCACGAACTGATCGCCGCCGCCGCCGTGGCCGCTGGCGTGGCCATCCTGGCGATCCAGCCCGGCGGCGAGGGCCGGGCGCTGGCGCTGACGGTGGCCGCCATCGGACTGTGGGCGACCGGCGCCATCCCCGAGCACATCACCGCCGTGGCCTTCTTCACCCTGGCCATGCTGCTGAAGGCGGCGCCGGCGTCGGTGGTGTTCTCGGGCTTCGAGTCGGCGGCGCTGTGGCTGATCTTCGGCGGGCTGGTGATGGGAGTGGCGGTGCGCGGCACCGGCCTGGGCGAGCGGCTGGCCCGCAGCCTGGCGCCCCGCTTCGGCAGCAGCTACGCCGGCGTCATCGCCGGGGTGACGGTGGTGGGCGTGGCGCTGGGCTTCCTGATGCCGTCGTCCATGGGCCGAGCCGTTCTGTTGATGCCCATCGCTCTCGGCATCGCCGAGCGCTTCGGCTTCGAGCGCGGCACCCGCGGCCATACGGGCGTGGTGCTGGCGGCCGCCTTCGGCTGCCACGTGCCGACCTTCTCGGTGCTGCCGGCCAACGTGCCCAACCTGGTCCTGGTCGGCGCCGCCGAGACGCTGTGGCACTACACGCCCACCTATGGCAGCTACCTCTTGCTGCATTTCCCGGTGCTGGGGCTGCTGAAGACGGTGCTGACGGTGTGGCTGATCGTCCGGCTGTGGCCCGACACGCCCAAGCCCGCCGCCGCCGCCGCGGCACCCTCGCCCATGAGCCGCCACGAACGCCAGCTGTCCTTGCTGCTGGGCGCCGCGCTGCTGCTGTGGGCCACCGACTTCCTGCACCATGTCAGCCCCGCCTGGGTCAGCATGGCGGCCGCCGTGGTGCTGCTGTGGCCGGGCATCGGGCTGGTGGGGCCCAAGGAGTTCACCCAGCAGATCAACTACGGTTCGCTGTTCTACGTGGCCGGGATCATGGGGCTGGGCGCCCTGGTCGACAAGTCGGGCCTGGGCGGCCGCCTGGCCGAGGCCCTGTTGTCGGTGGTGCCGCTTGAGCCGGGCGCGGCCATGCAGAACTTCGCCAGCCTGTCGCTGGTGTCCACCGTGGTCGGCGTGCTGACCACGCTGCCGGGGGTGCCGGCGGTGCTGACCCCCTTGGCCGACCACATGGCCCAGGCTTCGGGCCTGCCCATCGAGACGGTGCTGATGACCCAGGTGCTGGGCTTTTCCAACCCGCTGCTGCCCTATGAGTCGGCGCCGCTGGTGGTGGCGATGCAGCTGGGTGGGGAACGCCTGAAGCCGGCCCAGACCCTGTGCCTGCTGCTGGCGGTCGCCACCGTGACGGTGCTGCTGCCGCTCGATTTCCTGTGGTGGCGCTGGCTGGGCTGGATCTGACCGCTCACGACGCCCCGTCGAGGACCAGGGCGGCATTCTCCTCGCCGACCACCTGGTCGGAGACGTCCATGTACGACGCCGGGACGACCAGCACCGCGGCCGGGGTGGGCTGGACGGCGATGTCGGCGGTGCGGGTGTCGGGGGGGAGCGCGCAGCCGCTCGCCACCACTGTCATGACCACGACCATGAGCGTCTTCATGGCCTCCTCCTTCCGTGATTACCGGAAGGAGTCTACCCCCGCCGCCGCGTCCCGGCGGCGGAGCATCCGGGAAAGGCGGCGGCGTTGGTGGTACCTCCTCAGCCTTCCTTCTTGGGCTTGGGCAGGTCGATCTTGAGGTGCAGTTCCTTCAGGCGCTCAGGGCCGATCTCGGCCGGGGCCTGCATCAACAGGTCCTGGGCCTGCTGGTTCATGGGGAACAAGATCACCTCGCGGATGTTGGGCTCGTCGGCCAGCAGCATGACGATGCGGTCGATGCCCGGGGCCGAGCCGCCGTGCGGGGGCGCGCCGTACTTGAAGGCGTTCAGCATGCCGCCGAAGTGCTCCTCGACGTGGGCGGCCGAATAGCCGGCGATCTCGAAGGCCTTGTACATGATGTCGGGGCGATGATTGCGGATGGCGCCCGACGACAGCTCGACGCCGTTGCAGACGATGTCGTACTGGTACGCCTTGATCTCCAGCGGATCCTTGTTGAGCAGCGCGTCCATGCCGCCCTGGGGCATGGAGAACGGGTTGTGCGAGAACTCGATCAGGCCGGTGTCCTCGTTGCGCTCGTACATGGGGAAGTCGACGGTCCAGCAGAACTTGAACACGTCCTTTTCCAGCAGGTCCAGTTCGGCGGCCAGGCGGGTGCGCACCTTGCCGGCGAACTTGGCCGCCGGGTCGGCCTTGTCGCAGGCAAAGAACACCGCGTCGCCGTCCTTCAGGCCGGCGGCATCGCGGATGGCGGCGATGCGCTCGGGCTCCAGGTTCTTGGCGATCGGGCCCTTGGCGCCGTCGGCGGCGAACTGGATGTAGCCCAGGCCGCCCGCACCCTCCTCGCGCGCCCAGTCGTTGAGCTTGTCGAACCACGAGCGCGGCTGGGCGGCGGCACCCGGGGCCGGAATGGCGCGCACCACCGCGCCCTTGGCGTCGATGGCCTTGGCGAAGATGCCGAAGTTGGAGCCGCGGAACGCCTCGGTGACGTCGGCGATGACGATGGGGTTGCGCAGGTCGGGCTTGTCGCTGCCGTACTTCAGCATCGCCTGATCATAGGGGATGCGCGGGAACGGCGCCGGGGTGACCTTGCGGCCATTGCCGAACTTCTCGAACACGCCCTGCAGCACCGGCTCGATGGCGGCGAAGACGTCGTCCTGGGTGACGTAGCTCATCTCGAAGTCGAGCTGGTAGAACTCGCCCGGGGAACGGTCGGCGCGGCCGGCCTCGTCGCGGAAGCAGGGCGCGACCTGGAAGTAGCGGTCGAAGCCGGCGACCATGAGCAGCTGCTTGAACTGCTGCGGCGCCTGGGGCAGCGCATAGAACTTGCCGGGATGCAGGCGCGACGGCACCAGGTAGTCGCGCGCGCCCTCAGGGCTGGACGCGGTCAGGATGGGGGTCTGGAACTCGGTGAAGCCCTGCGCGATCATCGCCTGGCGCAAGTACGCGATGACGTTCGAGCGCAGCATCATGTTGGCGTGCACCTTTTCCCGACGCAGGTCGAGGAAGCGGTACTTCAGCCGGGTCTCTTCGCCGTACTCCTGGTCGCCGGCCACCTGCAGGGGCAGCACCTCGGCCATGGACTGGATCTCGACCTCGCGGGCGACCAGCTCGATCTCGCCGGTGGGCAGGCGCGGGTTGACGGTGTCCGCCGAGCGCTTGACCACCTTGCCGGTCACCGTGATCACGCTTTCGGGCCGCGCCTTTTCCAGGGTCGGGAACACCGCGCTGGAGACGTCGCAGACGCACTGGGTGATGCCGAAATGGTCGCGCAGGTCGACGAACAGCAGGTTGCCGTGGTCACGCTTGCGGTGCACCCAGCCGGACAGGCGGGCCTCGATGCCGGCGTCGTCGGCCTTCAGCTGGCCGCAGGTGTGCGTACGGTAAACGTGCATGGTCGACCCCATCTTCGCAGGCGCGTGAAAGCGGCAAGAAGGCACACCGCACCGCCGGTCGTCAAGCCGCCATGACCGAATATGGACACGTTGGCGCCCAAACCACTCCCGCCGACTTGCACGCCGCCCGGTGGAGCGTGTATCACAGTCGGCCATGCCGATGATTTCCGACACCCAGTCGCTTGCCGACTTCTGCGACCGGTTGAAAACCGCCAGCTACATCACCGTCGACACCGAGTTCATGCGGGAGAAGACGTACTGGCCCCAACTGTGCCTGGTCCAGGTGGCCGGGCCGGATGAGGCCCGTGCCATCGACCCGCTGGCCCCCGGCATCGACCTCGCCCCGCTGTTCGAGCTGTTGGCCGACGAATCCATCCTGAAGGTGTTCCACGCCGCCCGCCAGGACGTCGAGATCTTCCTGCACCTGACGGGCCGCATGCCCAAGCCGCTGTTCGACACCCAGGTGGCGGCCATGGTGTGCGGCTTCGGCGACGCGGTCGGCTACGAGACCCTGGCCAGCCAGCTGGCGCGTGCCCGCATCGACAAGTCCATGCGCTTCACCGACTGGGCGCTCAGGCCGCTGACCGAGAAGCAGGTCCAGTACGCCCTGGCCGACGTCACCCACCTGCGCGTCGCCTACGAGAAGCTGGTCCGCAAGCTGGAAAAGAACAACCGCATCGACTGGCTGGCCGAGGAGTGGGCCATCCTGGCCGATCCGGGCACCTATCTGGTCGACCCCGAGAACGCCTGGAAGCGCCTGAAGCCGCGGTCGTCCAGCCCCCGCTTCCTCGCCGTGCTGCGCGAGCTGGCCGCCTGGCGCGAGCGCGAGGCCCAGGAGCGCGACCTGCCCCGCCAGCGGGTGCTGCGCGACGAGATGCTGATGGAGATCGCCGCCCACCACCCGACCACCACCGCCGAACTGGGGCGCACCCGCGGCATCGGCAAGGGCCTGGTCGAGGGCAAGATGGGCGCCGCCATCCTGGACGCGGTGGCGCGTGCCATGGCCCTGCCCGACTCCGAGTGCCCGCAGCCGCCCGATCGCTTCGAGGTGCCCAAGGGCCTGGGGCCGGTGGTCGACCTGTTGAAGGTGCTGCTGAAGATGAAGTGCGACGAGCACGGCGTCGCCAGCAAGCTGGTGGCCAACGTCGCCGACATCGAGATGATCGCCGCCGACGACGATGCCGACGTGCCGGCCATGCACGGCTGGCGCCGCGAACTGTTCGGCGAGGATGCCCTGAAGCTCAAGCATGGACGCCTGGGCCTGGGCTTTTGCACCGACGGCCGCCGCCTGCGCCTGATCCCGACCGAGCCGGTCGAGGCGGTCGAATAGTGTCGGGCCTGCGCTACTCCGACATCGAGACCGAGGCGTTCATCGCCGCCTCGACCGCGCTCAACGAAAGCCCGGCCGCCGCCGCGCGGGCCGCCATCGCCGTGGCCGAGAAGACCATGGCCCGGGTCGCCGCCGAGCCCACCCTGGCCGCCGCCCTGAAGGGCGTGGCCTGCCGCAAGGGCTGCGGCTGGTGCTGCCACCAGGTGGTGGGCATCACCACCGCCGAGGAGGAAATGCTGGTGGCCGCCGCCAACGCCCTGCCGGCCAGCGCGCGGGCACGCCTGAAGGCCCGCCAGATCGAGGCCGAGCACCGGCTGCGCTGCCTGCCGGTGGAAGAATGGCAGGCCGCCCGCGTGCCCTGCCCGATCCTGGAAAACGGCCGCTGCGTCCTGCACGCCGCCCGCCCGCTGCCCTGCCGTGCCGTGCTGTCGGCCGACGTCGCCGCCTGCAAGGCCTGGCACGACGGCGACGAGGGCGCCCGCATCCCGCTGATCGCGGTGCAGCGCAACGTCCACGCCCAGGTCCAGGCCGCCCTGGCCCAGGCGCTTGCCGCCGCCGGCACCCCGCCCGGCCCGGTGTCGCTGATCGAAGCGTTGTCGCTGATGGCGGGCTGATGAACTACGCCGACGCCGCCCAGGCGTCCGGCCAGGCCGCCGCCGCCGCGCTGGCCGAGGGCGAGGCCGCCGCTGCGCGCGCCGCCGCCAAGGCGGCCGATACCTTCTTCGACGAGGTCCGCAGCCGGGTCGGCCTGGACCCGGTCCTGGCCCGGCTGGCCTGTACCGCCGGCTGCGCCTGGTGCTGCCACCAGGTCGTCGGGGTGACCTCGGCCGAGTTGGCCTGGGTCGCCGAGGCGGTCGCCGCCCTGCCGCAGGCGGTGCGGGACAAGGTCAAGGCCGCCGCCGCCGAGACCGCCCGCATGGGCGCCGGACTGGACCAGCGCGGCTGGTGGGCGGCGCGTCTGCGCTGCCCGCTGCTCGGCGACGACGGCTTGTGCCTGGTCCACCAATCGCGCCCCCTGCCCTGCCGGGCCTACAATTCGGCCGATGCCGAGGTCTGCCGGCGCTCGCTGGCGGGGGAAGCGGTGCGGGTTCCGGTGCTGGCCGCCCAGCACGGCGTCTATGGCCATGCCCAGCTGGGCCTGGTCCGCGCCCTGGCCGATGCCGGCCGCGACGCCCAGGTGGTCAACCTGGCACTGGCGCTGGCAGGGTGACCCGTTCAGCGCTTCTGCTGGGCCATGGCCTCGAACAAAAGGGCCAGGTTGTCGGGCGTGTAGGCATCATAACGAAGCCGAGCCAGGAAATCGTGCAGGAAGGTCTTGGTCAGTAGGATCTCGCGCGGCTTGACCTTGCCGGTCATGAAGGCGATGGCGATCCACACAGCAATCATTTCATTGACGTAACGGTGCCTGGGACGCTCGGGAGTCTGAGAATCACCTGGAAGAAGGTGGCGGACGCACTCGTAGTCATGTGCGCAACCGGAGTCGGCATCGGGGCGTAGCGCTTCGATCTGCTCTATGATCTCGCGAACGCGGAAAACCCGGAATGGCTTCAGCTTGCGGATCCAGAACGCATAGTGGCCGGCCCGCTTGAAATCGTTGGGCTTGTTTCGATGCTCAACTTCTTCATGCTGGTGGCGGCGCACTCCAGACATTCCTCGAGCACCTTCTCGTCAACGACGATGCGGGCGCCCAGCAGCCCCTCGATCTGCTCGATCAATGGCTGCAGCGTATCCAGAACATCATCCAGCCTCGTTCTCTTCCGAGTCCCTTTTGACACTATTCAGTGCTCCCACCCGCACGCGACATCGCCAACCCGCCCCCTCAGGGTCGGGAAGCCAATGAATCGGCGCCCAACTATTTGTCGGCTTGTTCCTGGTCGATGCTCTCGACCGCTTCGGCGAACACGCTCATGTACTTCTTCAGGGCATGGTCGATGTTGCCACCGAGGGAGTGCAGATCGAGACCGTCATCATCGTTCTTGGCAAGCGGCTTGCGTACACTCGCTCGCTCACTGGCGGTTAACCCGCCGCGGTTTATTCTGATCATCAATCCCCCTCTCAGCGCCGGATGGGATGCGCGCGGACACCAGATGGAAGCAACATCATGGTAACATGACAACCTTGGGGCGTGGCTGGCCGGTTGACCACCGGCACCACCACGGCAAACATGGATCCCCGCCCGCGGGTCGACCGCACGTCGAGGTCGTGGCCCAGCAGCGACGCCATGCGGCGGACCACCGACAGGCCCAGGCCGAGCCCGTTGCGACGGTCGCGCTGGGGGTTGCCCAGCTGGACGAAGTCCTCGAACACCAGTTCGAGCGCGTCCTCGGGGATGCCGGCGCCGCTGTCCCACACCTCGATGCGCAAGGCATGGCCGCGGCGGCGGCAACCCAGCAGGATGCGGCCGCTGTCGGTGTAGCGGATGGCGTTGACCAGCAGGTTGCGCACCATGCGCTGCAGCAGCACCGGGTCGCCGTCGACCCACAGGCCGCAAGGCACGTGGCGGAAGCCCAACCCCTTGTCGGCGGCCATGGCCCCGGCCTCTTCGGCCAGGGGCTGAAGCGCCTCCTCGACCTGAAAGGCCTGGCGCTCGACCCGCACCATGCCGGCATCCAGGGTGGAGACATCGAGCAGCGCGTCGAGCAATTGCTCGGCCCCTTCCAGGGCACGGGCGGCCAGTTCGGCCGCCTGCTCGTGCTCGGTGCCGGCCAGCCGGCCGGCCAGAACGTCGACGAACAGCCGCAGGCCCTGGATGGGCTGGCGCAGGTCGTGGCTGGCGGCGGCGAGGAAGTGCGACTTGCCCAGATGGGCGATCTCGGCCTGGCGAACCGCCACCTCGCGGGCCCGCATGGCGGCTTCGGCCTCGGCGGTGCGCTCGGCCACCAGACCCTGCAGCCGGTCTTCGGCCTCCTGGCGGGCGCGCTCGCGGCGGACGAAGGTGTTGGCGGCCACGCCCAGGATCAGCGACAGCGCCAGGGCCACGGTGCCGTGCTCGGCCATTTCCCGCCGCCAGTTCTCGACCACCACCTCGACCGAAATGCCATAGGTGGCGTAGACCGGAAACTCGCCCACCCGACGATAAGCGAAAATGCGGTCCTTGCCGTCGGCCTGTGTGCCGACCACCCGGAACGATCCCGAATCGGCGCGCAGGATGCCCTGCATCAGCCCCGAGCTGCTTTTCAGCTCGATCGGCTGAAGCAGGTGCGGATAGCGGGCCAGCTGGCGGCCGTCGGCACGGAACAGCCCCACGCTGACGCTGGTGCCGCTCGATTCGGCGGCCACCCGGAACATGCGCTCGAAAGCCCTGGTGTACAGCGCGGCCACCACCGCGCCGCCATTGGCGCGGCGCTGCGACAAGGTGAAGAACGTCTGTCCCGAGGTGCGGCCGACAACTTCCGGACCGACATACTGGCCGTTCGTCTTCAGTGCTCCGCGGATGTATTCGCGGTCCGAGACGTCCATGCCCTTGGTGGCGAAGCCCCGGCTGGCGGCGGCGACCACGCCGGTATGGTCGACGATCAGGATCTGGCCGACGGTCTCGGCCTCCTGCACCCGGCTGGTCAGCACGCGCGAGACCGAACCCGAGGCGGCGACCTCGTCGTCGCGCATCACCGCGGTCTCGTGGTCGACCAGGGCCATGGCCATGGACACCGCTTCCATGGTGCGCGCGACATAGTCGGCGACCAGCGTCACCCGTCTTTCGGCCTGCTCACGCGCGTTTTCAAGCTCATGGTTGTAGGAATGCCAGGCGATGATGGCCCACGCGATGACGGGCAGACCGACACCCGCAAAGAACAACCCTTGGTACCACCAACGCCCCATGAAAGACCAACCCAGCGTTTCCCCAATGTTATCGTCATATCAGCTATGGGAAGCGCGGGGGAATATCACCAAGGAAGAGCCGTCATAGGCACTTTGGGTGCAATGCCCGTCAAAAACGACGAAATACCAGGGTATCGCATCCCAGCGCCTTGGCCAGGCGGTCGAAGGTGCGGTCGTTCTCGATGGCGAAGGCCGGTTCGGCCGGGCAGTCCAGCACCAGGTTGCCCTTTTCCACCGACAGCCGGGTCAGGCGCAGCAGGTTGGGCGCCCCGCCCGACAGGGTGTGGGCCAGCCGGAGCGCCAGGCCGGCGATGCGGCAGTCCCGGCGCGTGTCGTCGTCGAGCAGGGCGATGGCGCGCTGGACCTGGGGGTTGTCCTCGTCGCCCTGGTAGCGGCTGAAGACGATGAAGGCGATGGCGGCGCGGTCGCGGTGGCCGACGCCCATGAACGGCAGGCGCAGGATGCGCAGGAACGCCTGCTCGGCCCGGTAGTCGGGGTGCTCGTTCCAGAAGATGTCCGAGACCAGGCAGGCGGCATGGCGCAGGCGGGCGAAATGACGGGTCTCGGTGGGGAACAGGGGCGCCATCCACGCCATCAGCTCGTCACCGTGCTCGGGGAAGCGGGAATTGAGCGACGCCATCTGCCGGCACACCGACAACAGCGGGTCCTGGACCTTCAGCTTGTCGGGCAGGCGCTTGAAGAACTGGCCCTCGCGCATGCCGTAGATGGAAAACACCAGCCGCGCCGGCTGCGCCGCCCGCACCACCCGTTCCAGCACCAGGGCGGCCAGCGGCAGACCGGCGACCCGCTTCTTCGACACGCCGGGCACGGTGGCCAGCGACTTGCGGCTTTGGGTGGCGATCAGGCCCAGGATGCGCAGTGCGTCCGGGGTAGGCAGCGAGAAGTTGTCGAGCACGGTCAGCGGGTGCTGGGTCTGGGTGATGCAGATGCGCGCGATGGAGCGCCAGGCACCGCCCACGGCATACAGGCTGCGGCCGCGCCCCTTGCGCAGCCACGGCAAACCGGCCAGATGGCGGTCGACGATCTGGCCGGCCACCAGCCTGTCCTCGCCCGAGGCCTCGGACAGGCGCAACAGGCCCAGCGGCATGGTCACGTGCTCGCCGAAGCCGCGGTCCTGCACCGTCACCAGTTCCAGCGAGCCGCCGCCGATGTCGGCGACGATGCCGTCGGCATCGGGGGTGCCGCACAGCACGCCCATGGCCGCCAGCTTGGCCTCCTGGCCGCCGCTCAGCACCTTGGGTTCGACGCCGAAGCGGCTCTCGATCTCGGCGACGAAGCCGGGGCCGTCATGGGCGTCCCGCACCGCGGCGGTGCACAGGATGTCCAGGCGGGACACCTCCATGGCCCGGCACAGGCCGACGAAGCGGCCGACCGCGGCCAGGGCCGCCGGCACGCCTTCCGGGTTCAGCCGGCCGCTGGCCCCCAGGCCCTTGCCCAGCCCGCACAGAGCCTTCTCGTTGAACAGCGGCACCGGCACCCGCTGGGCGGCGTCGTACACGCACAGGCGTATGGAGTTCGACCCGATGTCGACGATGCCCACCGGATCCTGGCGCAGACGGATCTGCTGCATGGCCTATTCCCGCCCCGCCACCAGCCGCTTCGGGCCACGCCCGCGCTCGAGCGCGCTGCCGCGGCCCGACAGGGACGGGTTGGTCATGAAATAGGTGTGGGCGCTGAAGGCGCCTTCGTCCTCGCACAGGCGGCGATAGGTGCCGCCGGGGTCCAGCACCCAGGTCTGGGCCTGGTCCTTGAGGTTGGCGACCATGATCTGCTCTAGGATCTGGCGATGCACCGTCGGGTTGTCGATGGGCACCAGCGATTCGACCCGCCAGTCCATGTTGCGCGGCATCCAGTCGGCCGAGGAGATGAACACCTTGGCTTGGCGCGACGGCAGGCGCTGGCCGTTGCCGAAGACGATGACGCGCGAATGCTCGAGGAAGCGCCCGACGATGCTCTTGACCCGGATGTTCTCGGACAGGCCGGGCACCCCCGGACGCAGGCAGCAGATGCCGCGGATGACCAGGTCGACCTGCACCCCGGCCTGCGAGGCGCGGTAGAGCGCGTCGATCAGCTTGGGGTCGACCAGCGAGTTCATCTTGGCCCAGATGGCCGCCGGCTTGCCTTCGCGGGCAAAGGCGATCTCGGCCTCGATCAGGGCTTCCAGGCGCTTGCGCAAGGCCAGCGGCGCGATGGCCAGCTTCTCCATCTTGTCGGGCAGGGCATAGCCGGTCATGTAGTTGAACGCTTTCAGCGCGTCGCGGCACAGCCCCGGGTCGCAAGTGAAGAACGACAGGTCGGTGTACACCTTGGCGGTGATCGGGTGGTAGTTGCCGGTGCCGAAATGCACGTACGAGGTCAGCCCGCCGCCCTCGCGGCGCACCACCAGGCTGATCTTGGCGTGTGTCTTCAGCTCCATGAAGCCGAACACCACCTGGGCGCCGGCGGCTTCCAGGTCGCGGGCCCAGCGGATGTTGGCCTCCTCGTCGAAGCGGGCCTTCAGCTCGACCATGCAGGTCACCGACTTGCCCGCCTCGGCCGCCTCGATCAGCGCCTTGACGATGGGGCTGTCCTTGCTGGTGCGGTACAGCGTCTGCTTGATCGCCACCACATGGGGGTCGCGCGCCGCCTGGCGGATGAACTGCACCACCACGTCGAAGCTTTCGAACGGGTGGTGGACGACGATGTCCTTCTTGCGGATGGCGCCGAAGCAGTCGCCGCCGAAGTCGCGGATGCGCTCGGGGAAGCGGGCGTTGTAGGGCGGGAACAACAGGTCGGGGCGCTCGTCGGTGATGATCTGCTTGGTGTCGACCAGGCCGATCAGCCCGTCGAAGTCGAAGACGTCGCCGTCGGCGACGTGCATCTCGTTGATCACCAGGCGCTGCAGCTCTTCGGGGATGCCGGCATTGAAGGTCAGCCGGATCACATGGCCGCGGCGCCGGCGCTTCAGCGCCGTCTCGAACACGCGGACCAGGTCCTCGGCCTCTTCATCGATATCCATCTCCGAGTCGCGGATGACCCGGAAGATGCCCTTGCCCTCGACCCGGAAGCCGGGGAACAGGCGGTCGAGGAACAAGGTGACCAGGTCTTCCAGCGGCAGGAAGCGAATGGCTTCGCCCGGCAGGCGGATGAAGCGCTCGACCTGGTGGGGCATGGGCACCAGGGCGCGCAGCACCTCGCCGTCCTCGATGCGGAAAAGGTGCAGCACCAGGGCGAAGCTGCCGTTGGGGATGAACGGGAACGGATGGGCCGGGTCGATGGCCAGCGGGGTCAGCACCGGGAAGACATGCTCCATGAAGCGCGTCTCCAGCCAGCGGATGTCGGCCTTGGTCAGCTCGGAGGCGTCGATGACGGCCACGCCGGCTTCGCGCAGCTCGGTGCGCAGCATGCGCCAGCAGGCATTCTGCGCCGACATCAGCACCGCCGCCTGGGCGTGGATGGCGGTCAGCTGTTGGGCCGGGGTCAGCCCTTCCTGGCTGGTGGTCATCACGCCGGCATCGACCTGGCCTTTGAGACCGGCGACGCGGACCATGTAGAACTCGTCCAGGTTGGCGGCCGAGATGGACAGGAAGCGCAAGCGTTCCAGCAGCGGGTGGCGGCGGTTGAACGCCTCCTCGATCACCCGGCCATTGAAGGCCAGCCAGGACAGCTCGCGATTGATGAAACGGTCATTGGACTCGATGTCGATGGCGTGCTCATCGACCGCGGGGGCGGTTGTCACGGCGTTTCTCCGCGCGCTGGGCGTGCTTTGCGTCTCGCAGTTATATATGCTGATGGCGGCTCTGTCAGGTCCCCGCGGGGGAAGCGCGTGCGAAACCTTTACCTTCTGCGCCATGCCAAATCCAGCTGGGACGATCCGGTGCTCGACGACTTCGACCGGCCGCTGTCGGGCCGCGGCTACAAGGCCGCCAGCCTGGTGGCCGCATTCCTTGCCGAAAGCCGCATCCGCCCCGCCATCGCCCTGGTCTCGGCGGCCAGGCGCACCCGGGCCACCTGGGAGGCGATAGAACCGGCCCTCCTGGGCGTTCCCGTCGCCTTCGAGCGCGAGCTCTACGAGGCGGCCAAGGGCGAGCTGGTCGAACGCCTGCGCCGGCTGGACGATCACCTCGGCTCGGTCCTGCTGGTCGGCCACAACCCGGGGCTGGAGAAGCTGACCCAGTCCCTGGTCCACGGCCACGGCGAGCCTGCGGCGCTGCGCCACCTGTCCGCCAAGTTCCCCACCGGCGCCCTGGCGGTGCTGGAAACCGACATCGCCCATTGGGCCCAGCTGGACGCCGGCACCTGCCGGCTGACCCGCTTCATCCGGCCGAAGGATCTGGAGGGGTAGGGCCTAGCCCCAATTCCGGTTTGGCGGCGACCGCGGCGGGTGTATGATCGCGACATGGAGCGCATAACCTTCGATCCCAACCAATGCGGGGGACGCCCCTGCATCCGCGGCATGCGGATCAGGGTCCGCGACATTCTCGACCTGCTGGCGGCGGGGGAAAGCGAGGAGACGATCCTCGCCGACTTTCCCTCGCTCGAGCCCGAGGACATCCGAGCGTGCCTGGCATTCGCGGCCGTCGAGGTCGATCATCCGGTCCTGCGGGCCGCCTCGTGAAATTCCTGATCGATGCGCAGCTGCCGCCGGCGCTGGCGCGAGCGATCGGTGACATCGGTCATGACGCGGTTCATGTCGCCGATATCGGGCTGCAGGCAGCCACAGACAGGGCCGTATGGCAGGAAGCGGCAAGCCAAGGCCGCATCATCATCACCAAGGACGAGGATTTCGTCGGCAGCCGGGCGGAACGGCTGGGCCAGCCGGCACCTGCCGTGGTGTGGATCCGACTTGGCAACGTCACGCGCCGGTCGCTGCTGAATTCCTTTCTGCCGTTGCTCCAACAACTCGTCGAGTTGATCGAGGCGGGAGAACGGGTAGTGGAGATCCGCGGCCCGTAAGACCGCTCAGGCCGTTTCTTCCAGCACGGCGCGCAGCAGCGGCACGGTGACCGGCCGGCGCTGGGCCAGCGAGGCTTGGTCGGCGCTGGCGACCACCGCCTGGGCGGCAGCGAACGAGCGTTCGATGCGCCCCAGCAGGTAGGCCACCACCTCTTCCCCCACCTTCAGCTGGCGGTCGGCAAACAGCTTGACCAGCACCGCCGCCAAGGTGTCGTCGTCGGGCGCGCCGATGCCCACCGCCGGGGCGGCGTTGAGGCGCGAGCGCAGGTCGGCAAGGGCGACCGGCAGCCGCGACGGCGCCTGTTCCGCGGTCAGCAGCAAGCCGGCACCCGCCTCGCGCGCCATGTTGTAGAGATGGAACAGCGCCCGCTCGGAGGCGAGTGCATCGAGGTCCTCGACCACCACCAGGCGGCGGCCGTCCAGCAGGTCGGGCACCACGTCCTCGTCCAGGGCGGCCGCCGCGATCATGGCGACGCCGGCAACCCGGTTGCGCTCGGCGAAGGCGTGGGCCAGGTGGGTCTTGCCGCAGCCCTTCGGCCCGTACAGGCACAGCGCCGGTGCCGGCCAGTCGGGCCAGCGGTCCAGCCAGGCATGGGCATCGGCGTTGCAGGGCGCCACCAGGAAATCATCCCCCGACAGCGCCGGCCGGTGGCCCAGGTCGAGCGGCAACTGGGAACGGATCACGGAATGACGTCGCCCCCGGTATAGAGCGAGCTGGACAGGTAGCGCGACAGGGCGAAGCGCACCACCACCCCGATCACCGCCGCCATGGGCACCGCCAGCAGGATGCCGACGAAACCGAACAGGGCGCCGCCGGCCAGCAACGAGAAGATGATCCACACCGGGTGCAGCCCCACCCGGTCGCCCACCAGCTTCGGGGTAAGGATGTTGCCTTCCAGCACGTTGCCGATGATGAAGACCAGGGCGACCAGGCCGGGCAGGCTCCAGCCGTGGTCCTGGGCGATGGCCAGCGCCATGCTGACCACCAGCCCGATCAGCATGCCCACATAGGGCACGAAGGCGCCAAGCCCGGTGAAGGCGCCGATCACCAGCCCCAGGTCGAGGCCGACCAGGGTCAGCGCCAGCCCGTAGAACGCCGCCAGCGAGATGCACACCGTCGCCTGGCCGCGGACGAAACCGGCCAGGGTGCGGTCGATCTCGCGGAACTGGTCGCGGATCTCGGCGGCGTGATGCAGCGGCAGCCACGAATCGATGCGCGCGACCATGGTGTCCCAGTCGCGCAGCAGGTAGAAGGTGACCACCGGCGTGATGAACATCAGCGACAGCACGCTGAACACCGCCAGCGAGCCGGTCAGCACCCCCTGGGCCAGCCCGGCGACCCAGCCCACCGCAGTGCCGGCATAGCCGCCCAGCGACGAGCGCAGGCGCTGGATGTCGGCGGACGAAATCTTCTTCTGCAGCTCGACGAACAGCGGATGCAGGCGCTGCTGCAGGGTGTCGACGTAGTCGGGCACCTTCTGGACGAACGAGATCACCTGCTGCTGGATCGCCGGCACCAGCACCATGGCCGCCACCACCGCCAGGCCGAAAAACGCCAGGGTGATGACCGCGGTGGCCAGGATGCGCGACAGGCCCATGCGCTCCAGCCGGTCGGCGAGCGGATCGAGGAAATAGGCAACCGCCATGCCGGCGACGAAGGGCAGCAGCACCCCGCGCAGCAGGTAAAGCAGCACCACGAACACCACGGCACCGATCATCCAGAAGCGGATGCGCTGCGTCGACGTCATCGAAATCCCCCCGAACGCTCGGGCCCGATCTTGCCCCAGGACGGGGTCCGCTGTCATCCGTCACTCGCCGGAATGGTGCGGCTGACGCCGACCAGATAGGCGGCGCCCGACGCCACCGTGGTTCCCGCCGCGGCGTAGACCAGCGCCTGCTCGAGCATGTCGCCGCCCCAGCCATAGGCCAGCCGGGCCAGCACCAGCGCCGCCAGCCCCACCTGGACCGCGGTGTTGACCTTGCTGACCAGGATCGGCGAGGCGGTGAACGCGCCGGCCAGCATGTAGACCGCGGCATAAGCCAGGATCAGCACGTCGCGCAGCACCACCAGCACCACCAGCCACAGCGGCAGCACGTCGCGCACCCCCAGCACCACGAAGGTGGTCACCAGCAGCGCCTTGTCGGCCAGCGGGTCGAGCCAGGCGCCGAGAGCGGTGCGCGCATCGCACAGCCGCGCCACGGCGCCGTCGACCGCATCGGTCAGGCCGGCGGCGGCGAACAGCCAGAATGCGGGGATCTCGCGGCCGTGGACCATCAGCCACGCGGCGAAGGGTACCGAGGCCAGTCGCATCAGCGTCAGCACGTTCGGTACGTGGCGCAAGCCTCACCTGCGGCCGCTCGGCCTCATGGTCCAATAGCCGTTGGTCCACTCCAGCGACAGCCCGGCACCGGCCAGGGCCGCCTTCACCTGTTCCTGGTCGCCGACGGTGTGCAGCGTCAGCGCCGCCTCGGCCTTGGACAGGGACACCACCTCGTAGGCCCGCACCTGGGCGACCCGCGACAGGCGCTCGCGCACCGACAGCCAGTCCTCCAGGCTGCCCAAGGGGGCCAGTACCGACATGGTGGCGGCACGGTCGAATTGCAGCACGTTGCCCTGCTTGTACGCAGTTTCCATCCCTGCGGAGATGTCGTTGGCCGCCTGCTTCAGCACCAGATCGACCGGGGTACCCTCGGGGATGGGGAAGCTGCGGCTGTCGAAGGGCTTGGGCACGCCCGGAGTGCCCGACAGCGAGACGTCGACCTGGCTGCCGTTGGGCGAGACGCCGGCGGCGGCGACCAGCACGTCGGGGGTGCGGAACCGCCGGCCCAGCGCATCCAGGCGCTCGGGGTCGTTGGCCAGGGCCTGGGCGGCGTCCAGGCCGGCCTGGTCGGCGGCGTCGCCCGGCGGCACCACCAGCGGCACCAGCCCGCCCGGCCCCAGCGCCACCCAGGCGGCCCGCCACGGATTGGCGTCGTCCCACAGCAGCGGCCGGCCGTCGCGGCTCTTGAACACCGGCACCACCACCACGGGGCGCGGGCGGGTCTCGGCATACTTGATACCTGCGTCGCGCAGCAGCTTGCGCACGGCGGCGCCGTTGAATCGCACGGTGATGGTGGCGATATAGCGCACCGTCGAGGCGCGCTCCTGCTCGATGGCGAAGTCGCGCACGTACTGCAGCGCGTCGGCGCTGGGCAGGCGCGGCCAGTCGGCGGGCGCTGCCAGGCGTTCGAGCAGGCGGCGGAAGGCGATGCGCTGGGCCTCGGTCAGCGCCTGGTCGCGGGCGGCCGAGGCATTGGCCGCGGTGACGTCAACCTCGACCCCGAAGACGGAAAAGACGTCGGCAGGCGCCGCCCGCGCCGCCCCGGGGCAGGCCAGCACCACCACAACCAACGCCAAACGCAACAAGCGCATCATGTCCGAACCCGCAAATCCCTTGGCCCCTGGCGGCCGGGCGCGATCATAGACGCCCATGCATGGCGCGTCCACCTCCCGGGCCATTGCAAACGGCGGGGGATGGGGTATCTTCGGGCGCATTGCACCACCCCCTTCCAGCCCCACGAGGCCCGCCATTCCCGCGCAAGACGACAAGCAGGGCTTGACCTACCGCGACGCCGGCGTCGACATCGACGCGGGCGAGGCCCTGGTCGAGGCCATCAAGCCGCTCGCCAAGTCCACCGCCCGCTCCGGCGGCGCCGCCGGCCTGGGCGGCTTCGGCGCGCTGTTCGACCCCAAGGCGGCCGGCTTCAAGGACCCGATCCTGGTCGCCACCACCGACGGCGTCGGCACCAAGCTGAAGGTGGCCATCCTGGCCGACAAGCACGACACCGTCGGCATCGACCTGGTCGCCATGTGCGTCAACGACCTGGTGGTCCAGGGCGCCGAGCCGCTGTTCTTCCTGGACTACTTCGCCACCGGCAAGCTGGACGTGGCCGCGGGCAAGGCGATCATCGCCGGCATCGCCGAGGGCTGCCGCCAGGCCGGCTGCGCCCTGGTCGGCGGCGAGACCGCCGAGATGCCCGGCATGTACGCCCACGGCGACTACGACCTGGCCGGCTTCTCGGTGGGCGCGGCCGAACGCGGCCAGTTGCTGCCGCGCGAGGACGTGGTCGAGGGCGACGTCATCCTGGGCCT
Source organism: Actinomycetota bacterium (assembly GCA_050260215.1). Lineage (GTDB taxonomy): Bacteria > Pseudomonadota > Alphaproteobacteria > Rhodospirillales > Magnetospirillaceae > JBLNBU01. The sequence goes on along the minus strand of JBLNBU010000233.1, from coordinate 2,040 downwards.
GGCCTCGTCGGGCGTGCACTCCAACGGCTATTCGCTGGTGCGCCGCATCGTCGAACGCGGCGGGCTGAAGTATTCCGACCCGGCCCCCTTCGCCTCCGGCATGAGCCTGGGCGAGGCGCTGCTGGCGCCCACCCGCATCTACGTGAAAAGCTGCCTGGCCGCGGTGCGCGCCGGCAAGCTGAAGGCCCTGGCCCACATCACCGGCGGCGGGCTGATCGAGAACGTGCCGCGGGTGCTGCCCGAAGGCGTGGTCGCCGAGATCGACGGCACCGCCTGGACCTTGCCCCCGGTATTCGGCTGGCTGGCCCGCGAGGGCGGCGTCGCCCCGCACGAGATGGCCCGCACCTTCAACTGTGGCATCGGCATGGTGGTGGTGACCGCGGCCAAGGACGCCGCCGAGGCCGAGCGCATCCTGGCCGAGCACGGCGAGACCGTCTTCCGCATCGGCCGCATCCGCGCCCGCAAGGGCGACGAGGCGCAAAGCCAGGTGCTGGGCGCCGAGGGCTGGCTGAAGTGAGGAAGAAGGTCGGCGTCCTGGTCTCGGGCCGCGGCTCGAACCTGCAGGCGCTGCTGGACGCCTGCGCCGACCCGCGCTTCCCGGCCGAGATCGCCCTGGTGATCTCGAACGTTCCGGGCGTCTATGCCTTGGAGCGCGCCGAAAAGGCCGGGGTGCCGACGGTGGTCATCCCCCACAAGGGCTTCGCCAGCCGCGAGGCCTTCGACGCCGCCATGGACGCCGAGCTGCGCAAGGCGGGCTGCGACATCGTCTGCCTGGCCGGATTCATGCGCCTGCTGTCGACGCCGTTCGTCGAGGGCTGGGCGGGGCGCATGATCAACATCCATCCGGCGCTGCTGCCGTCGTTCAAGGGCCTGCACACCCACCAGCGGGCGCTGGATGCCGGTGTCAAGCTGCACGGCTGCACCGTCCACCTGGTCACCCCCGACCTGGACGACGGCCCCATCCTGGTCCAGGCCGCCGTGCCGGTCCTGCCCGACGACACCGCCGACGGTCTTGCCGCCCGCGTGCTGGAGCAGGAGCACAAGGCCTATCCGCTGGCGCTGAAGCTGCTGGCCGAGGGCAGGGTCACCGTCGACGGCAACCGCGCCCGCGTGGCCGCGGCAGGCTGCGGGCTGCTGATCAACCCGGCGCCCTAGTCACCCAGTCAGTCGAACGCGCAGCCCGGCTTCAGGCCGAACTTCTTCAGGATCATCGCCAGCGGGCACAGGCCGGTGAACGAGGCCTGCAGCATGTTGGCACCGACGAACGCGGTGAACAGCAGCCAATAGGCGCTGTGCAACTGCGACAGGGCGACGGTGATCAGGATGACCGTGCCGGCGAAGGCCATCACGAAGCGTTCGATGGTCATGGGGGTTTGTCCTATGATGCCGTATGAGCGCTTGAAGAATTAGAACACTCTAATATATACGTCAAGTGCCCCTCGCCGGAGACGTATGCCCATGCGCACCTTGTCCCTCGCCCTGGCCCTTCTCGCCGCCGCGCCCGCCCTGGCCGGCGAGGCGGAGGTGCACCGCCAGCGGATCGACGACTTCAAGGCGGTGGCCGGCACGGTGGAAAGCGTCCACGAGACCCAGGCCCGCGCCCGCATCGGCGGCACCGTCACCGGCCTGGCCGTCGACGAGGGGGCGGCGGTTACCGCCGGCCAGCGGCTGGCGACGGTGGGCGATACCAAGCTGGCGCTGCAGATCGCCGGCGCAGACGCCCGCGTCAAGTCGCTGGAGGCCGAGCGCGCGTTGGCCGCCACCGAGTTCCAGCGGGCCACCGACCTGTTCGCCAAGGGAGCGGCCACCAAGGCCCGCGTCGACGACGCCCGCACCCGCCTGGAAGTGGCCGACCGCGCCATCGCCGCCATGCGTTCCGAACGCAGCGTCGCCGCCGAGCGCAGTTCGGAAAGCGCGGTGCTGTCGCCCACCAACGGCCGGGTGCTGAAGGTGCTGGTCACCGAGGGCAGCGTGGTGCTGCCCGGCGACGTGGTCGCCACCATCGCGGTCGAGGACTATGTCCTGCGCCTGGCTCTCCCT
>JBLNBU010000232.1:0-21543 GCA_050260215.1 Actinomycetota bacterium | reverse complement strand
CTGCTGACCTGCTCGGACGTCACCATCGTCATGGTCTCGGCCGAATCCGAGATGGAGACGGTGATCACCGCCCGCAACGCCGGCATCAACGAATACCTGGTCAAGCCGGTGTCGGCCGAGTCCCTGTTCCGCCGCCTGCGCAGCGTGCTGGTCAACCCCAGGCCGTTCGTCAAGTCGGGCGTCTATGTGGGGCCGTGCCGGCGCATCGCCGACCGCGGCGCGCCGGGTGCCGAACGGCGCAAGGCGGCGCCGCTGCCGCGTCCCGAGCCGCTGATCAAGCTGCCGCCGGGGTTCAAGCAGGCCCAGCGCCCAGGCCTGGCCCAGCCGCAGACGGCGCCGCGCTCCGGCCCGCCCCAGGGCGACGAGCGTACCGGGCGCAAGCGCTTCAAGCCCGGCCAGGTGATCTTCGAGGAAGGGGCGCGCGGCGAGGAAGCCTATGTGATCGAAAGCGGCCGCGTCGCCATCTACAAGACCGCCGAGGGGCGCAAGATGGTGCTGGGCGAGCTGTCCCACGGCGGCGTGTTCGGCGAAATGGCCCTGATCGACGACGAGCCGCGCATGGCCTCGGCCGAAGCGGTCGAGGAGACCACCTGCCTGGTGCTGCCCAAGGCGGCCCTGAAGCTGCAGGTGTCCAAGTCGCCCGACTTGGTCATCCTGGTGCTGGAAACCCTGCTCGACTACATCCGCACCATGGGCCGCGACCTGGTCCACGTCCGTGCCGCCATGGACGCCAAGCGGAAGGGTTGATCTTTTTGCCCTCGCCGGGCGGGCGCATTCGCGCCCTTGGCCGCGGCCTCGACGTGCCTCCTTCCTAAAGCACGGTCAGCATGCTGGCGACCAGCGGGTGGCGGACGATGTCGGTCTCGTCCAGGTCGACCACTGCCACCTCGGGCAGGGCGCGCAGGCGGTCGGCGATGTCGGCCAGGCCGGACAGGCCGGGCAGCAGGTCGGACTGGTCGGGATCGCCGGTCAGCACCATGGTCGAGTGCCAGCCCAGCCGGGTCAGCAGCATCTTGATCTGGCCGTAGGTGCAGTTCTGCGCCTCGTCGATGACCACGAAGGCGTTGTTGAGCGTGCGCCCGCGCATGTAGGCGATGGGGGCGATCTCGATGCTGCCGTCGGCCAGCAGCGCCCGCAGGCGCTTGCCGCCCAGGCGGTCGGACAGCGCGTCGTAGAGCGGCCGCAGGTAGGGCGCCAGCTTCTCCTGCATGTCGCCGGGCAGGAAGCCCAGCGATTCGCCGGCCTCCACCGCCGGGCGCGACAGCATGATGCGGGCGACCCGGCCTTCCTCGAATGCCTCGACCGCGGCCGAGATGGCCAGATAGGTCTTGCCGGTGCCGGCCGGCCCCAGCGCCAGCGTCAGGCTGTTCTCGGTCACCGCCTTCAGCAGCAGGCGCTGGTTCTCGCTCTGCGGGCGGACCTTGCGCAAATAGCTCTGGTCGCGGCGGTCGTCGGTGGCGACCGGGCTCCAGCCGCTGTCGGGATACAGCGGGACGACGGGCTCGTGGCGGGAAGCGGCTGCACGGGCGGCGCGTTTGGCCATCTAGGCCTCCTTGGCTCGGTGGTGGAGAGCTGCAGTGAAGAGGGCATGAAAAAAGGGCCTTCCGCATGGGAAGACCCTCTGGACGACGGGGGCGGCGGCGGCCTTGGAGCCTGCCGGCGGCGGGCTTGCCTGCCCTGGTGCTGCTCGATCAAGAGCGCGCTTGCGCAACGAGGACCCCCTTCCTCCGATGTTGCCGACAAGACGGTAACAAGTGACGGGGCCAAAAGTCGACGAGAAATCGTCGCGGTTACACAATTGTCATACTAGATGTCGTGTTCGGAGGGGGTCCAGGCGTCGCTGAGCCCGAAGATGTGGGCGTCGCGGCTGAGCACCTCGGTCTCCAGTTCCTTTTGCAGTGCCACCAGCAGGTCGCGCACCGACACCACCGCCACCACGGTGCCGTCTTCGCCGATCACCGGCAGGTGGCGCACCTTCATGCGCCGCATGGCCTCAAGCGCCTGGCCGACGCTGTCGTCGGCGGCCAGGGTGGCCGGTTCGGGGGTCATCACCCGCTGCAGCAAGGTGGTGTCGGGGGGCAGGCCGGCGGCGACCACGCGGACGGTGACGTCGCGCTCGGTGAAGATGCCGACCAGTTCGCCGTCGTCGATGACCAGCACCGCGGCGACCCGGTTGTCGGCCATCATGGTGGCGGCCTGGCGCACGCTGGCGGCGGACGGCAGTGCCAGCGGCGGCCGGGCCTCGACCACATCCGGAACGATCTTGGCGCGCATGTTTTCCCCCAGGCCCACCCCTGGGGAAGAGTGTGAACGCTGCCGGCGGGGCGTCAAGCCTCTTCGGACGGGGGCGCGGGAGGGGTGACGCGCAATGCGGTGATTTGGTTGCGCTGGCGGCGCAGCACCTCGAAGCGGAAGCCGTGGAACAGGAAGGCCTGCCCGGGTTGCGGGATCTGGCGCGACTCGTGGAGAACCAAACCGGCGATGGTTGCCGCCTCGTCGTCTGGCAGCCGCCACTCGAACTCGCGGTTGAGGTCGCGGATGGTGACCTGGCCGTCGACGATGTAGCTGCCGTCGCCCTGGGGACGCACGCCGGGGACCGAGACGTCGTGCTCGTCGGCGATTTCGCCGACGATCTCCTCCAGGATGTCTTCGAGCGTCACCACGCCCTTGAGCGAGCCGTACTCGTCGACCACCAGGGCGAAATGCTCGCGCCGTTCGCGGAAGGCCTGCAGCTGTTCCAGCAGCGAGGTGGATTCGGGGATGAACCACGGGTCCGAGGCGATCTCGACCACGTCCAGCTTCTCGACCTCGCCGCCCAGGGCACGGACCGCGCGCAGCAGGTCCTTGGCGTGGACGACGCCGACGATGTTGTCGGCCTCGCCCCGCCACAGCGGGATACGGGTATAGGGGCTTTTCAGCACCTGCTCGACGATCTCCGCCGGGGGCTGGTCGGCATCGATGGTCACTGCGGCGCGGCGGTGGGTCATGATCTCGCCCACCTCGACGTCGCCCAAGTCGAGGATCGAGCGCATCATCTGCTGCTCGGTCTTGACCTCCTCGCCGCGGGCGTGGACCTCGATGGCGCCGCGCAGCTCCATCATGGCGTCGCGGACGCTGGCTTCGGTGGCGTAGGTGGCGCCGAACAGGCGGAAGACCAGGCGCACCACCAGCTCCATGCCGCGGACGAAAGGCGTCAGCAGCAGCACCAGCGCGGCGACCGGCGGGGCGGCCAGCAGCGCCATGCGGTTGGCGTTGTAGATGGCATAGGTCTTGGGCAGCACCTCGCCGAAGATCACCACGATCACCGTCATGCCGGCGGTGGCATAGGCAATGCCGGCCTCGCCGAACAGGCCGACCAGGGCCCCGGTGGCCAGCGACGAGGCCAGGATGTTGACCAGGTTGTTGCCCAGCAGCAGCGCCCCGATCAGCTGGTCGCGGCCCTTGATCAGCCGGTTGACGATGGCGGCGCGGCGGTCACCGTCGGCCTCGAGCTGGTGCATGTAGGGCTTGGACACCGCGGTCAGCGCCGTCTCCGAGCCGGCGAAGAACGCCGACATCATCTGCAGCACGACGATGGCGATCAGCGACAGGGTGATCTGGTCCATGGGTCTCTCGTCCACCTTAGCAGGCGTCATGCCCGGACTTGATCCGGGCATCCATGCGGCACCACGTGGATGGCCGGGTCAAGCCCGGCCATGACGATCAGTCAATTCGCGGACCGGCCCACGAACTCGGTCAGCCCCACGAACTCGGTCAGCATGGCCGCCACGTCGGCCGGGTCGACGTCGCGGGTCAGGAAGCTTTGGCCGATGCCGCGGGCCAGCACGAAGGTGACCTTGCCGTCCTTGACCTTCTTGTCGCCGGCCATGTGGTGGATCAGGCGGCCGACATCCCAGTTGCGGTTGCCGGGCAGGCGGGCGGGCAGGCCGATGGCGTCCATGTGGGCCACCAGCCGGTCGGCGTCGGCGGCCGGGCACAGCCCTAAGCGCACCGACAGGCGGAAGGCCATGACCATGCCGATGGCGACGGCCTCGCCGTGCAGCATCTCGTCGGAAAAGCCGGTCTCGGCTTCCAGCGCGTGGCCGAATGTGTGGCCCAGGTTGAGCAGCGCGCGCACGCCGCCCTCGCGCTCGTCGGCGGCGACGATGCGGGCCTTGGCGGTGCAGCTGACGGCGACCGCGTGGCGGCGCGCGGCCTCGTCGCCGTCGGCCACCTTGCTGGCGTTGGCTTCCAGCCAGGCGAAGAAGTCGGGATCGTCGATGCAGCCGTATTTCAGCACCTCGGCATAGCCGGCCAGCACCTGGCGGCGGTCCAGGGTGTCCAGCGTCGCGGTGTCGGCCAGCACCAGACGAGGCTGGTGGAACGAGCCGACCAGGTTCTTGCCGCGCTTGGTGTTGATGCCGGTCTTGCCGCCCACCGAGCTGTCGACCTGGGCCAGCAGGGTGGTGGGGATCTGGACGAAGTCGACGCCGCGCAGCAGCACCGCCGCGGCAAAGCCGGTCAGGTCGCCGATGACCCCGCCGCCCAGCGCCACCACCATGGTGCCGCGCTCGACCCGGGCGGCCAGCATGTCGTCCAGCAGCGCTTCCAGGTGGGCGAAGTCCTTGGTCTGCTCGCCGGCGGGCAGGATGGCGTGCACGGGCTCGATGCCGGCGGCGCGCAAGGACGCCTCGACGCGGTCCAGATACAGCGGCGCCACCACGTCGTCGGTGACGATGAAAGCGCGCCGGCCCTTCATCAGCGGCGCCATCATCGGGCCGGCCCGGTCGATCAGGCCGGGGCCGATGCGGATGGGATAGCTGCGCTCGGCCAGGTCGACGGTGAGCTCGGTAAACGTCATGGGATCTCCAGATGGTCGGCAAGGCCTTCGAGGACGCGGGCGACGGTGATCTCGGGCGCCTCGTCGGTGGACTGCACGGTGATGTCGGCCTCGGCATACAGGGGATAGCGGGCTTCCATCAGGCGGCCCAGGATCTCGCGCGGGTCGCCGGTCTTCAGCAACGGGCGATGGTCGCGCCCGGCGGTACGCTTGACCAGCAGATCCAGCTCGGCCTTGATCCACACCGAGATGGCTGTCGACTTGATGCGCGCGCGGGTCTCGTCGTTGCAGAAGGCCCCGCCGCCGGTCGCCAGCACCACCGGCGGGCCGTCGAGCAGCCGGGCGATGACCTTGCGCTCGCCGTCGCGGAACTCGGCCTCGCCGTGGCGGGTGAAGTATTCCGAGATGGTGCAGCCGCAGGCGGCCTCGAACTCGGCGTCGGAATCGAGGAACGGCAGCCTCAGGCGCTGGGCCAGGCGGCGGCCGATGCACGACTTGCCAGCCCCCATCAGGCCGACCAGCACCACCGTTCGGTCCAGGCGTGCCGCCACCTCATCGGCCAGTCGGCCAGGCTCGCCGGTCATGGCCGCGACCGTCGCTGATAAGCGGGCGGTTGGCGTTGATCAGCCGGCGGTTGGCCGATACACTGCCGCAGATTCGCCATGGTCGGTCCCTAGCATCCTCTACCCGAGGCCGCTGCAACGGGACCAACCGACCCCGGCGCATCGGCGCGTGCCTGGTGGGGGAGGGCCGGCCCGCGCGTTGCCGGTTCCCGCCGCCTCTGCCGCTTTTAGCGCCCCGCCCGGGGTGTGTCCAGACGTGATGGAAAAGGTCTAACCTCCGCCCATGAGCAAGCTCTCCGCCGTCCTCGTTCTTCTGGTGCTGGCCGCGGTCGCCGGCGGCGCCGTGTTTCTCGCCACCTGGGACGTGCCGCCGCCGTCGGCACGGGTCGAGAAGGTCATTCCGGATGATAAGTTGCCGCGTTAACAAGGTTCTTCCCCTGCTGTTGTCGGCCGGGCTGGCGGTTTCCGCCCTGCCCGCCGGTGCCGAACCCCAGCCCGCGCACGAGGCGCCCGCCGCCGGTGCGCCCATGCCGCTATTGTCCGAGCCGCCGGCCCCGATCGTGATCGAGTCCGAGCAGCACAAGGCGGTCGAGAAGGAAAGGCCCCGGCCGGCCGGACGCGCCGTCAGCGGCGTCGAGGTCCAGGAGCTGAAGGCGCCCGACGCCAATGCCGTCGGCGTGCTCGACGACAAGCACGGCGGCTTCGGGGTCGACATGTGGCAGGGCACCAGCATGGCGACCGTGCGTCGCCTGCTGCCCCAGCTGCCGGTGGCCATCCAGTCGCCGTCGGTGCACGGCCTGATGCGCCGCCTGCTGCTGACCGCCGCCGGCGTGCCCCAGGGCAACGGCGCCGACGGTCCGTCGCTGCTGCAGTTGCGCGCCCAGGCCCTGTGGGCCATGGGCGATGCCGACGGCGTCGCCGCCCTGCTGAAGGCCGCCCCCGATTCCTTGCGCACGCCCGAGCTCAACCAGCTGAAGGTCGACGCCCTGCTGCTGTCGGGCGACACCGCCGGGGCCTGCCGCGAGGCCGGCCCGGCGGCCGAGCCCCGGCTGCAGATCCTTTGCCACATGGTTTCGGGCCGCACCCTCGAGGGCAATCTGGCACTCGACCTGATGCGCGAGCGCAAGGATGCCGACAAGGCGTTCATCGCCGCCGCCGAGGTCCTGGGCGGCCTGGCCCCGGTCAAGGTCGACCGCCTGCCCAACGCCCAGCCGGTGCACCTGGCGGCGTTCAAGGCGGCCAAGATGGCCCTGCCGGCCGACGTCGCCAATGCCGCCAACCCGGCGGTGCTGCGCGCGGTGGCCGCCTCGGAGGCGCCCATCGAGGTGCGCATCGCCGCCGCCGAGAAGGCCGAGGCCATGGGCGCGCTCGACACCGAGGCGCTGCGCCAACTCTACGGCTCGGTCGCCTTCACTCCTGCCGACCTGCAGTCGCCGCTGGCCCCGGCCGCCGGCGACAAGGGGGCGCGCACTCGGGCGCTGATGTTCCGCGCCGCCCAGTCCGAGCTGAAACCCCAGGCCAGGGCCGAGATCGTCACCCGCGCCTTCGAGCTGGCCGCCAGCCGCGGCACCTATGGCACCGCCGCCCGGCTGTACGCCCCGCTGCTGGCCGAGCTGCGGCCTGACGGCGTGCCGCCCGCCTTCGGGCCGGTGGCCGCCCGCGCCCTGTTCGCCGCCGGCCAGGCCGACGCCGCCGCACGCTGGATGGCGCTGGCCGCCTCGGCTCCCGAGGAGGCCAAGGCCTATGCGGCCCTGTGGCCGCTGGCCCGGCTGTCGCGCGGCGAAAGCGACAAGCCGACGCCTGCCGCCGTGTTCGACGCCTGGCGCACCGCCCGCGAGCTGCCGCCCGACCAGGCCGAACGCCGCACCGCGGTGGTTCTCGGCGTACTGGCCGCAGTCGGCGAGCGGGTGCCGGCGGCCGAATGGCTGACTGCGCTGGACGGCCCCCTGTACACCGCCGGCCAGCCCCAGCCGCGCGCCGCGCTGAAGGCCCTGTTGCGCGCCGCCGTCGACGGCCTGCAACTGGGCGAGACGGTGCTGGTCTCGGCGGTGTCGCTGGGCGACGCGGGCCTCGACAAGGCCGATCCCGACACCATCGCCCGCGTGGTCGCCGCCCTCCACCTCCTCGGCCTCGACAAGGAGGCCCGCGCCCTGGCGATCGAGGCCGCCGTTGCCAACGGGGTGTAGCTGCCTGCCCTTCCCCCCTCTCCCAGCGGGAGAGGGGGATTAGATGGCCCGCCACGTCGACTCCTTCCTGGAAATGATGGCCGCCGAGCGGGCGGCGGCGGGCAATACACTGGACGCCTATCGCCGCGACCTCGACGACCTGGCCGGGTTCCTGGCCAGGCGCGGGCAGGGGCTGGACCGGGCCGGGCCCGACGACCTGCGCGCCTACCTGTCGCACCAGGCCGACATCGGCATGGCGACGCGCACCCAGGCCAGGCGGCTGTCCTGCCTTCGCCAGTTCTACAAGTTCCTCTATGCCGAGAAGCTGCGGCCTGACGACCCGTCGGCGACGCTGGACAGCCCGCGGCTGGGCCGGCCGCTGCCCAAGCTGCTCTACCAGGGCGAGGTCGAGGACCTGCTGGCGGCGGCCAGAAGCTCGGCCATGGCCACCGCGCTGCTCGAGGTGCTCTACGCCACCGGCCTTCGGGTGTCCGAGCTGGTGTCGCTGCCAGTGTCGGCGGTGGCGCGCGATCCGTCGGTGCTGGTGGTGCGCGGCAAGGGCTCGAAGGAGCGCATGGTGCCGCTGACCGACGCCGCCCGCGAGGCGCTGAAGGCCTGGCTGGCCGAGCGACCGGCCAAACCGGCCTCGCGCTGGTTGTTTCCCTCGCACGGGAAAAGCGGCCACCTGACGCGGACCGGTTTCGCCAAGATGCTGGCTCGCCTGGCCGGCGAGGCGGGGCTGGACCTGGACAAGGTCAGCCCGCACGTGCTGCGCCATTCCTTCGCCACCCACCTGCTGGCCGGCGGTGCCGACCTGCGCAGCGTCCAGCAGATGCTGGGCCACGCCGACATCGCCACCACCGAGATCTATACCCACGTGCTGGACGAAGCGCGCACCGAACTGGTCAATCGCGCCCATCCCCTGGCCGGGCTCGGCAAGAAGAAGTAGGCCGTGCGCGCATCCGGCGCGCGCCTGCTCGGGGCTTGTCCTCGCCTCCGGTTGCGGCCACACTCGGGTCACCGTTCCGGGGACCCTTCATGCGCCTGATTGCCGCCGCCCTCTTCGCCTGCCTGCTGGCTGCCAACGCCTGGGCCGCGCCCCAGCACGGCATCGCCATGCACGGGGCGCCCAAGTACCCGGCCGGCTTCGACCATTTCGACTATGTGGTGCCCGACGCCCCCAAGGGCGGCGAGATCCGGCTGGCGGCGCTCAACACCTTCGACAACCTCAACCCCTTCATCGTCAAGGGGGTCGAGGCCGCCGGCGCCGGCCTGCCGTTCGAGACCCTGATGGTTCCGGCCGCCGACGAGCCGTTCAGCATGTACGGCCTGCTGGCCGAAACCGTCGACGTGCCGCCCGACCGCTCGGCGGTGACATTCACCCTGCGGCGCGAGGCCCGCTGGCACGACGGCAAGCCGGTGACGCCCGAGGACGTGATCTTCTCGCTGGAGACCCTGAAGACCAAGGGCGAGCCCAACTACCGCTTCTACTACGCCGCGGTGGCCAAGGCCGAGAAGGTGGGCGAGCGCGGCGTCAAGTTCACCTTCAAGCCCGGCGACAACCGCGAGCTGCCGCTGATCATCGGCGAGATGCCGGTACTGCCCAGGCACTACTGGCAGGGCAAGGCCTTCGAGGAAACCACCCTGGTCCCGCCCCTGGGCAGCGGTCCCTACCGTATCGCCAGCTTCGAGCCCGGCCGCTACGTGGTCTACGAGCGGGTCAAGGACTACTGGGGCGCGGGGCTGCCGGTGCGCAAGGGGCAGTACAACTTCGACCGCATCCGCTACGACTACTACCGCGACAGCACCGTGGCGCTGGAGGCCCTGAAGGCCGGCGAATACGACTTCCGCGAGGAGAACGAGGCCAAGAAGTGGGCGACCGCCTATGACGACTGGCCGGCGCTGGCCAACGGCCTGGCCAGGAAGGACCGCCTGGACAACAGCGTGCCCGCCGGCATGCAGGCCTTCGCCTACAACATCCGCCGCCCGCTGTTCACTGACGCCAAGGTGCGCCAGGCCCTGGCCTATGCCTTCGATTTCGAGTGGTCGAACAAGAACCTGTTCTATGGCCAGTACAAGCGGTGCAACAGCTACTTCTCGAACTCGGACCTGGCTGCCGCCGGCCTGCCCGACGGGCGCGAGCTGGCAGTGCTGACCCCCCTGAAGGACCAGCTGCCGGCCGAGGTTTTCACCACCGAATACAAGGCACCCGCCACCGACGGCAGCGGCGACGTGCGGCCCAACCTGCGCATCGCCATGAAGCTGCTGGAGCAGGCCGGCTGGACGGTGGACAAGGGCAAGCTGGTCAAGGACGGCCGGCCCTTTTCGTTCGAGATCCTGCTGGTGTCGCCCGCCTTCGAGCGGGTGGTGCTGCCCTTCGTGCGCAACCTGGCCCGGCTGGGCATCGAGGTGTCGGTGCGCACCGTCGACGCCTCCCAGTACCAGAACCGGGTGCGCGCCTTCGACTTCGACATGATCGTCATGAGCTGGGGCGAATCGCTGTCGCCCGGCAATGAGCAGGCCATGTACTGGACCAGCGAGGCCGCCGACCACCAGGGCAGCCGCAACGTGGTCGGCATCAAGAACCCGGCGGTCGACGTGCTGGTCGACAAGGTCATCGCCGCCACCACCCGGGAAGACCTGGTGGCGCGCACCCGGGCACTGGACCGGGCGCTCTTGTGGAACCACTACGTCATCCCGCAATGGTACCTGGGCGCCGACCGCCTGGCCTATTGGGACAAGTTCGGCCGTCCGCCGGTGGTCCCCATGCGCGGCTTCCAGCTGTTCAGCTGGTGGATCGACCCCAAGAAGGACGCGGCCCTGGCCGCGGCGCGGGGGCGCTGATGCTGGCCTACGCCCTTCGCCGCCTGCTGCTGATCCCGCTGACCGTGTTCGGCATCATGCTGGTCAACTTCGTGGTGGTGCAGTTCGCCCCCGGCGGGCCGGTGGAACTGATGATCGCCCGCATCGAAGGCACTGCGGTCGAGGCCACCGCCCGGGTGTCCGGCATGGGCGGCGAGAGTGCGGCACGCGCGCCCAGGCCGGGCGCCACCGGCGAGGGCGGCGCCTATCGCGGCGCGCAAGGCCTGGACCCCGCTTTCGTCCACGAGATCGAAAAGCAGTTCGGCTTCGACAAGCCCGCGCCCGAGCGCTTCGTCCAGATGATGGGCAACTACCTGCGCTTCGATTTCGGCAAGAGCTTCTATCGCGACGTCTCGGTGGTCGACCTGGTGCTGGAAAAGATGCCGGTGTCCATCTCGCTGGGGCTGTGGAGCACCCTGATCATCTACCTGGTGTCGATCCCCTTGGGCATCGCCAAGGCCACCCGCGACGGGCGGCCCTTCGACATCGCCACCTCGTGGGCGGTGATCGTCGGCTATGCGGTGCCGGGCTTCCTGTTCGCCATCTTGCTGATCGTGCTGTTCGCCGGCGGGCGCTACTTCGCCTGGTTTCCGTTGCGCGGGCTGACCTCCGTGGGATGGGAGCAGATGGCGTGGCCGGCGCGCATCGCCGACTATTTCTGGCACCTGGCGCTGCCGGTCACCGCGCTGGTGGTCGGCGGCTTCGCCTCGCTGACCATGCTGACCAAGAACTCGTTCCTCGAAGAGATCAACAAGCAGTACGTGGTCACCGCGCGCGCCAAGGGCCTGCCCGAGAACCGGGTGCTGTACGGCCACGTCTTCCGCAACGCCATGCTGCTGATCATCGCCGGCTTCCCGTCCGCCCTGGTGGGCATCCTGTTCACCGGCTCGGTGCTGATCGAGATCATCTTCTCGCTGGACGGCATCGGCCTGCTGTCCTTCGAGGCGGTGACCAACCGCGACTATCCGGTGATGTTCGGCACCCTCTACGCCTTCAGCCTGCTGGGCCTGGTGCTGAACCTGATCAGCGACCTGACCTACCACTTCGTCGATCCCCGGATCGACTTCGAGAAGCGGGAGGGGTGAGGTTGGAGACACAGATGAACACAGATAAACACAGATGAACGTACAGGTGGAAACCAAGGACCCTGTCACCGGCGCTGTCCTCCAGGCGGCGTTTGAGGTGGCGCGGGTGCTTGGCCATGGTTTCCTGGAAAGCGTATATCAGAAGGCGTTGCTGGAAGAGTTGACCCTGCGGGGAATCGCAGCGGCCCGAGAGGTCGCCTTTCCCGTGACGTACAAGGGCAGGGAAATCGGCACTTATGTCGCCGACCTCATCGTCGAGGATCAGGTCGTGGTCGAGTTGAAGGCATGCGAAGGCCTTGGCCCAGCCCATACCGGTCAGTGTCTGAACTACCTGCGTGCCAGCGGCCTCCGCACCGCAAAGATCGAATACAGGCGGGTGACGCTATGATGCGGTTATCTGTGTTCATCTGTGTTCATCTGTGTCTGAAAGTTCATTGCCGACCGCAGGTGCGCCGATGCACGTGACCCCGCTCACCCGCCGGCGTCTGGAGGCCTTCAAGCGCAACCGGCGCGGCTTCTGGTCGCTGTGGATCTTCCTGGCGCTGTTCGTCGTCACCCTGGCGGCCGAACTGGTCGCCAACGACCGGCCCATCGTGGTGTCCTACGACGGCGCCCTCTATTTCCCGGTGGTGAAGGACTACCCCGAAGTCACCTTCGGCGGCGACTTCCAGACCTATGCCGACTACCGCGACCCCTACATCGCCGCCAAGATCGCCGAGCACGGCTGGGCGGTGTGGCCCCCCGTCCACTTCGACTACCGCTCCATCAACTACGAGCGGGCGGTGCCCCATCCGGCCCCGCCCGGCGGCGGCAACGTGTTGGGCACCGACGACCAGGGCCGCGACGTGTTTGCCCGCCTGATCTATGGTCTCAGGCTGTCGATCCTGTTCGGGCTGGCGCTGACCGTGGTGTCGTCGCTGGTGGGCGTGGCCGCCGGCGCGGTGCAGGGGTATTTCGGCGGCACCATCGACCTGGTGTTCCAGCGCTTCCTGGAAATCTGGGGCGGCCTGCCGCACCTGTTGATCCTGATCATCGTCGCCTCGATCATCGCGCCGGGGTTCTGGACGCTGCTGGCGGTGCTGACCCTGTTCTCGTGGACCAGCCTGGTGGGCGTGGTCCGCGCCGAGTTCCTGCGGGCGCGCAACTTCGACTATGTGCGTGCCGCCAAGGCGCTGGGCATGTCGGATGGCCGCGTCATGGCGCGCCATGTACTGCCCAACGCCATGGTGGCGACGCTGACCTTCATGCCGTTCATCCTCAACGCCTCCATCGTGTCGCTGACGGCCCTCGACTTCCTGGGCTTGGGGCTGCCGCCGGGCTCGCCGTCGCTGGGCGACCTGCTTCGCCAGGGCAAGGAAAACCTGCAGGCCCCGTGGCTGGGCCTGACCGGCTTCGTGGTGGTGGCCGCACTCCTGTCGCTGCTGATCTTCGTCGGCGAGGCGGTCCGCGATGCCTTCGATCCCAGGAAGACCACATGAAAGACGCCACCGCCACTCCCGTCCTCGAGGTTCGCGACCTGGCGGTCCGGTTCGGCCGCGGCCCCGGTGCGGTCGAGGCGGTCAAGGGCATCTCGTTTGCGCTGGCCCGGGGCGAGACCCTGGCCCTGGTGGGCGAATCGGGATCGGGCAAGTCGGTCACGGCGCTGTCGGTGCTGCAACTGCTGCCCTATCCGCGCGCCTGGCACCCCACGGGAAGCATCCGGGTCGGCGGCACCGAGCTGGTCGGCGCGCCCGAGCCGGTGCTGCGGCGCGTCCGCGGCGACCAGGTGGCCATGGTGTTCCAGGAGCCGATGACCTCGCTCAATCCCCTGCAGTCCATCGAGAAGCAGGTGGCCGAGGTGCTGGAGATCCACAAGGGCTTGCGCGGGCCCGCTCTGCGCGCCCGGGTGCTCGAACTGCTGCACCTGGTGGGCATTCCTGAGGCCGAGAAGCGCTTGAGCGCCCTGCCGCACGAGCTGTCCGGCGGCCAGCGCCAGCGGGTGATGATCGCCATGGCCCTGGCCAACGAGCCCGACATCCTGATCGCCGACGAGCCGACCACCGCGCTCGACGTCACCATCCAGGCGCAGATCCTGAAGCTGCTGAAGGACCTGCAGGCGCGGCTCGGCATGGCGCTGCTGTTCATCACCCACGACCTCGGCATCGTGCGACGCATGGCCGACCGGGTGTGCGTGATGAACAAGGGCGAGGTGGTCGAGGCCGGCCCGGTGGCCGAGGTGTTCGCCGCGCCCAGGCACGAGTACACCCGCCGCCTGCTGGCCGCCGAGCCCAAGGGCAGGCCCAACCGTGCCGTCGAAGGCGCGCCCGAGGTGATGCGCGCCGAGCAGCTGAAGGTGTGGTTCCCCATCAAGGCCGGGGTCTTCCGCCGCGTCGTCGGCCACATCAAGGCCGTCGACGGCGTCTCGGTGGCGGTGCGCGAGGGCCAGACCGTCGGGGTCGTCGGCGAATCGGGCTCGGGCAAGACCACGCTGGGGCTGGCGCTGTTGCGGCTGACCGCCAGCGCCGGGCCGGTGGTGTTCCTGGGCCGCGACATCCAGGGCATGAAGCCGGCCGAGCTGCGCCCCATGCGCCGGCAGATGCAGATGGTGTTCCAGGACCCCTACGGCTCGCTCAGCCCGCGCCTGTCGGTGGGCCAGATCGTCGGCGAGGGCATCGAGGTCCACCGCCTGGCGGCGACCGCGGCCGAGCGCCGCACCATGATCGCCCAGGCGCTGGAGGAAGTGGGGCTGGACCCCGACACCCAGGACCGCTACCCGCACGAGTTCTCGGGCGGCCAGCGCCAGCGCATCGCCATCGCGCGCGCCCTGGTGCTGAAACCCCGCTTCATCGTGCTCGACGAGCCGACCAGCGCGCTCGACGTCTCGGTGCAGGCGCAGATCGTCGACTTGCTGCGCGACATCCAGGCCCGCCATGCCATCGCCTACCTGTTCATCAGCCACGACCTGCGGGTGGTGCGCGCGCTGGCCGACGAGCTGGTGGTGATGAAGGACGGCAAGGTGGTCGAGGCCGGCCCCGCCGACCGGGTGTTCGACGCCCCGGCCACCCCCTATACCCGGGCGCTGATGGCGGCGGCGTTCAACCTGGAAGTGGTCTAGCGGGGACCTGGGTCACTCCGCCGCCTTCTCGCTGCCCGGCTCCTCGGGCTCTTCCAGGGCCTTCATCAGGCCGGCGCGGACCTGGTCCAGCTTGCGGTCGTGCTGGACCTTCAGGCCGAAGACGTCCTTGACGTAGAAGACGTCGACCACCCGCTCGCCATAGGTCGAGATGTGGGCCGAGCTGATCTGCAGGCCCAGATTGGTCATGGCCGCGGTGATGTCGTAGAGCAGGCCGGGGCGGTCGCGGCCGTTGACCTCGAGCAGGGTGTGGGTCGACGACGCCTTGTTGTCCACGATGACCCGGGGCGGCACCTTGAACACGTGGGCGCGGCTGGGCAGCTTGCCCTTGCGCGCCGCCAGTTCGCGGTCCAGCCGCATGCGGCCGGACAGCACCTGCTCGATGGCGGCCGACAGCTTGGCCAGCTTCGGCCCCGAATCGAAGGCGCCGCCGCCCGAATCCTGGACCCAGAAGCTGTCCAGCGCCATGCCGTTGGTGAGCGTGATGATCTTGGCGTCGACGATGTTGGCCCCCGAAACGGCCATGGCTCCGGCGATCTGCGAGAACAGGCCGGGATGGTCGCCGGTGTACAAGGTGACCTCGGTCACCGCGCGCTGGGCGTCCACCCGCCAGTCCACGGTCAGCGGCGCCCCGGCGGCCTCGGCCTCACGCACCAGCTTGGCGTGGCGCACGTGGGTGGCCAAGTCGAAGGACGTCCAGTAGGTGGGATAGCCGCGGCCCAGATGGACCTCGATCTCGGGGCAGGTCCAGCCGGCGGCGGCCAGCTCGGCCGACAGGGTGTCCTGGGCGGCCTGGACGCGGGCGTCGCGGGCGACGTTCAGCCCGCCGGTCATCATCTCGTCGGCGCGCAGGAACAACTCGCGCAGCAGGCCGGCCTTCCAGGCGTTCCACACGGTGGGCCCGACGGCGCGGATGTCGGCCACGGTCAGCAGCAACAGCAGGCGCAGCCGCTCAGGGCTTTGCACCAGGGCGACGAAGTCGGCGATGGTCTTGGGGTCGTCGATGTCGCGCTTGAAGGCGGTGCGGCTCATGGCCAGGTGCTGGCGCACCAGCCAGGCGGCGGTTTCGGTCTCGGCCTCGGACAGGCCGAAGCGGGGGCCCAGCTTCAGCGCCACCTCGGCGCCCAGTTCCGAGTGGTCGCCGTTGCGGCCCTTGGCGATGTCGTGCAGGAAGGTCGCCAGGTAAAGCGTGGCGCGGGACGCGACCTTGTGGATGACCTCGGAGGCCACCGGGGCCTCCTCCTTCAGCTCGCCGCGCTCGATGGAATGCAGGATGCCGACGGCGCGCAGGGTGTGCTCGTCGACGGTGTAGACGTGGTACATGTCGTACTGCATCTGCGCCACCACCCGGCCGAAGTCGGGGACGAAGCGGCCCAGCACCCCGGCCTCGTTCATGTGGCGCAGCGCCACTTCCGGGTTCTTGCGGCTGGTCAGCATGGCCAGGAACAGGCGGTTGGCCTCGGGGTCCTCGCGGAAGCGGGCGTCGATGCGCTTCAGGTTGCGGTGGACCAGGTCGGCGGCCTGGGGATGGATGTCCAGGTCCTGTTCCACCGCGGTGTGGAACAGCCGGATCATCGCCGCCGGGTCCTTGGCGAACTGGTCGGGCGCGGCCACGTTGAGGCGGTCGCCGTCGAGTCGGAAACCAGCGACGGTCGAGCGCTTGAACAACAGCGAGCCCAGGCGCAGGCGCGGCTTGCGCTTCTGCTGCTCTTCGGCGATGGCGCAGAACAGCCGGGTCAGGTCGCCGACGTCCTTGGCGATCAGGAAATAGTGCTTCATGAAGCGCTCGACCCCGCGCGAGCCGGCGCGGTCGCCGTAGCCCATGCGCCGGGCGATCTCCTGCTGGACGTCGAAGGTCAGTCGGTCCTCGGCGCGGCCCGTCAGGTAGTGGAGGTGGCAGCGCACCGTCCACAGGAAGGCCTGGGCCTTGGCGAAGCGGTTGGCGGCGTCGCGGCTGATGACTCCCAGGTCGACCAGCTGGCCGACATCGGCGACCCGGTACATGTACTTGGCGATCCAGTACAGGGTGTGCAGGTCGCGCAGGCCCCCCTTGCCCTCCTTGACGTTGGGCTCCAGCACGTAGCGGGAATCGCCCATCTGCTGCAGGCGCGCATCGCGCTCGGCCAGCTTGGCCTCGACGAATTCCTCGACCGAATTGGCCATTACCTCGGCGCGGAAGCGGTTCTGCAACTCGGCGAACAGGGCCTGGTCGCCCCACAGCCAGCGGGCTTCCAACAGCGCGGTGCGGATGGTCAGGTCGGCACGGGCATGGCGGATGCAGTCCTCGGCCGAGCGGGTGGAGTGGCCCACCTTCAGGCCCAGGTCCCACAGGATGTACAGGATGTATTCGACCACCTGCTCGTGGTAGGGCGTGCGCTTGTAGGGCAGCAGGAACAGCAGGTCGATGTCGGACTGTGGCGACAGCTCGCCGCGGCCATAGCCGCCCACCGCCACCAGGCTCATGGATTCGGCGCTGGTGCGAAGGCCGTGGCCCTGCTCGTGCTCGACGGCGTAGTCGTGGACCGAGCGGACCAGTTGGTCGATCAGGAAGCAGTTCTCGCGCACCGCCTCGGAGCCGTCGCCGCGCAGGTCGAAGCGGCGCCGGACCTCGGCGCGTCCCAGGGCCAGGGCGTCCTTGACCACCTCAAGGACGCGGGCGCGCCGCTTGTGCTTGGGCAGGTCCTCGGCCTCCAGCGCCGCCAGCCGGCCGATGACGGCGCGGCGGTCGATGATGGCGCGCTGGTCGGGGATCTTGGTCATGCAACGGGCTCGGCGGCGGACGGCGATGGCCGATCATATATGGCGGCCGCGACCGGCCGCCAGCCCCAATCGGTCGACGCATGTGCACACCGGCCATGCTGCCCAGGGATTGGGCAGGCGGCCGATCCAACCTGCCCCGGAGCCCCAGGCTGTCAGGCCTTAGCGGCCTTGGCGACGGGCTTGGCTGCCGGCTTTGCCGCGACCTTGGCCTTGGGCGCCGACTTGGCCTTGGCCGGAGCCGCCTTGGCCGCAGCCTTGGGCAGGGCGACCTTGGCCGGAGCCTTGGCGGGAGCCTTTGCCGGGGCGGCCTTCGCCTTGGCCGGGGCCGCCTTGGCCTTGGGCTTGGCGGCGGCCTTCACCTGCCTTTCGGCACTGAGCCAGAATTCCAGGTCGCGGCCCTCGGGCCGGCCTGCCTGCTCCCACAGGGATTGGGCGACCGCCCGGATCTGCGCTTCGTGGTTAGCCGGCATGTCGGCCCCCCTTTGCTGCTGCTACCGATGGGGCCTCAGGCTAGCGCAGGCGAATGAGCCGCACAATCCTTCGCGAGTGTAGGTCAGGCGGCATGGATCTGCTTGGCCCGCTTGGCCGCCTCTGCCTGGTCGGGGGTATAGGCGGCCCCCTGCCACAGCAGCGAATAGCCTATTTCCTCGTTGCCGTTCTCGCACAGGTCCAGCACCTGGCGGAACAGCGGCTGGAAGGTGGGGCTGCGGTGGGACTGCTCGTGCTCCTCGAAGCTGCGCCAGAAGGTGACGATCAGCGCCTCGCGGTCTTTCAGCGGCGACGCCACCGTCTGCCCGCAGGTCGAGCCCTCGTTGGAGATCTGGCCCGAGTTCAGGCAGACGAAGCCGCCGACGAAGCCGGTGTCGGAGTGGTAGGTCTTGACGTTCTCGCACAACAGGGCGACCCGCTCCTGCAGGTCGTCGACGTCGAACCCTTGCTTGAGGATGACGCGGTTGACGGTGACGATGCCGTCGGCAGGCATTCCGGTGATCAGCATGGGGGTGCTCCCGCTCGTAAATATCACTTTGATCTAATATGTGCTGGCGCTTTTGAGTTTCAATCGCACCACCGGCAAAATTCCAACCTTCCCCTCTCCGTCGAGGGAGAGGGGATCGTTCACAGCAATCCGAGGCCGCGGCCGAACTGTTCGGTCACGGTGTCGGCGTCCTCGGCCTGCAGCACCCGGCCGAAGGCTTTTGTGGTCTTGGGGCCGATGGCGTCGTCGACCGCCAGCGGCGTCCAGTCGTCGAACGCCTTGCCGCCCAGGTCGTTGAGCGTCTGCTGCAGCACGCCGGCCTCGGGCTTCGGCCCGTCCGCACCGGCGTCACGATAGAGGGGGCCGAAGATGCCGTGGGTGGCCTGGTCCAGCCCGTCGGGGGTGCCGGACGCCTGGGCCTGGCGGGCAAACCCGTTCCACCGCCCCAACGCCAGGCCATCCTCGACCTTGGCCGGGCCAAGCCTTGCCAGGGCGTGCTTCATGGCGAAGTCGGTCTCAGGGCCATAGGTGCCGTCCTCGGACAGGCGGCCGAGCGGCGTGGCGGGGCCCCAGGCGTCCGAGGGCCGCTGCAGCGGATTGGCGTCGTTCATCAGGTTCAGCCCCCGTTGCAGGGCTTTGACCGCGGCCTGCAGGCCGCTAGCATCGGCGGCCGCCAGCACTGATTGGCCCATGCGGCCCGAGGCCTGCCACAAGTCCTCGCCACTGGGAGTGGCGTGGGGTAGCGGGGCGATGGGCGGGGTGCGCAAGACCTGCGGTCCGACCGGCCTGCCACCGTCGAACCCCTGGGGGCCGTCGCCGTAGACATAGGCCGTCCAGTCCTGGGCCCGCTCGTAGAGATGGGCTTTCAGGGGATCGCCGCTGCGCCAGCCGGTGAAGTCGTTCTGGGCGGCGCGGATGGCGTCGCGGTGCTCGGCCTCGGTCCAGTTCTCGACCGGCTTCAGTAGGGCCGAGCGTCCGGGATCGGTGACCGGTTCCGCCGCCATCTCGGCCAGCGCCGCCGCCTGCGGATCGGCGGACGCGTTTTGTTCCGGCGAGGGCTTGGCCTCGGGCGGGGCGTCGGCCTCGGCCTCGGCGGGCGGCGCCTCTGCCGTGCCCTCGGGGGCGGGGCGGGGTTCGGGGCGCAGGGTCGACAGGTCGACGGGGCTCGGTTTGCCCAGCTTGCCGCTCCGCAAGTCCTCGTCGACGCTGCGTCTCGCCTCGTCCAACCCAATTCCCTGCGCCTCGGCGCGGTTGCGGGCGAGGCGCTTGTGGTTGTACTGCCAGCTGCCGTCGGGGTTGGTGGCGTGGAAGTCGACGTTGCGGCCGATTTCCTCGGCATTGCCGTTCTTGACCGCCTGCTTCAGCGTGCCGAAGCCGTCCAGGCTGCCGTTGGCGTAGTGAACGTCGAGCACCGCGGTCTTCTGGCCGTCGCTCAGCCGGTCCCAGGCCTCGGCGCCGACCTCGTTCTTGATCTTGCCGATGCGCTCGGCGATCTCGCCGTCCAGGACCTTATTCATGTCGGCGTTGGTTAGGCGGAACGAGCGTGAGCCCTCTTGCGATGCCTCGTCCTCCAATTGGTTCCGGCCCATCGACTTGACGCGGTCGAATTCGGCCCGCTTTTCCGCCTCGGTGGCATAGCGCATCTCGCCGGTTTCGGCATCCTTGACCTGGAACGGCAGGCGGGTAAACGCATCGGGGGTGCTGGTTTTGAAGCCGATGCCGGCGGTCAGGTTGCCGGCGCTGTCGCGGTAGGGGGTCTCGACCGGCACCTCGTTCTCGGTGACGTGCGCGCGCATGCGTTCCAAGAGAAGTATGTCCATGGTATTCTCCTTTCGGTTTGCGACTGGGAGGGGGCAAAATGCGATTGCTCGCGATGCTGCTGGCGGCTTATTGGTTCGCCGCCGGATCATCGGCAAAGGCCGATTGGGCCCCTATCCCGGGCAATGCCGGGATGGCGTATTTTCTCGGAACGTGGGATCCGGTCTGCAACGGGGCCATTGAGCAAGGCCACGGCCTCATGACGTTTCATCCGGACGGCCGCATTACCTATCAGAACGAAGACGGGTACAGCGCCAACGCCTACAGGGTGATCGAGGAGGCGCCGGAATACGTTGCCCTGCTCGTCCGCATGCCTCCGTTCGAGACGCGGTCGGAACGGTTTCAATTCGTCGTGCTGAAACTGTTGCACATCTCCCACCCGCCGCCGCCGTACGAATTGCAGTATAGCAAGTGCGGTATGTATGGTGAGGGACAAGGGGGAATTCGCTGGGACATGAGTGACGATGATCTGCGGCGAATTTGGCAACAAAGGAATTCGTGTCTTGCCGAAAATATTACCCATGAAACTCCGCTACATTTTATTGGGGGCCGCTGGGGGTATTGCGTATATTTGCCGGAATTGCGGTGATCGTCGTGCGGGCAGGCGAAGGCGTGCGTTCTGCCTTGCCGCCGTCTTGCCGCCCCCGCATGGCCTGGGCTGACCGTGATGTCGGGGGAGTGGTGGACGCCGGCCCCACAGTCCGTAGACTGGCCGTGACGCGGTCATCAGGGGAGACACAGCGATGGACGATGCGGCGCGGATACTGGCTGCCGGGCAGCAGGCCTGGGGGCAGGGGCGCGTCGACGAGGCGGCGGCGGCGTTCGCCGAGGCGGCCCGGCGCGATCCCCGGCTGGCCGCCGCCCATGGCAACCTGGGGGTGGCGCTCCGCCGCCTGGGCCGGCCCGAGGCGGCGGTGGCGTGCTATCGCCGGGCGCTGGCGGTGGCGCCCGACGACGCCCCCACCTGGTCGAACCTGGGCAACGCGCTGCGCGAGGTCGGCCGGCTGGCCGAGGCCGAGGAGGCGCTAGCCCGCGCCGTCGCCATGGCGCCGCACGACCGCTCGTTCGCCTATAACCTGGCGCTGCTGCTGCGCGACAGGCGCAAGACAGGGCAGGCCCTGGCGATGATGGAGGCTTTGGCGGCTGCCGATCCGGCCAACGGGGAAGTCGCCTGGGACGTGGCGCTGACCCGGCTGTACCTCGAGCACTGGGACCAGGGCTGGGCGGGGTACGAATCCCGCGTCCGCCTGGCCCGCAGCCCCGCCCGCGACCTGGCCGGCCCGCGCTGGGACGGCCGGGCGCCGCTGGCCGGCAAGACCCTGTTCCTGCACGCCGAACAGGGCTTCGGCGACGCGCTGCAGTTCGTCCGCTTCGTGCCCCGGG
>JBLNBU010000231.1:0-22004 GCA_050260215.1 Actinomycetota bacterium | reverse complement strand
GCCGGCGAGGCCGGCAAGGGCTTCGCGGTCGTCGCCGGCGAGGTCAAAAGCCTGGCCAACCAGACCGCCAAGGCCACCGAGCAGATCAGCGACCAGATCGCCTCGATCCAGACCGCCACCGGCGAGGCGGTGGGCGCCATCCACGGCATCGTCGGCATCATCGGCCAGATCGGCGAGATCGCCGGCGGCATCGCCGCCGCGGTCGAGCAGCAGAGCTCGGCCACCCACGAGATCGCCCAGGCCGCCCAGGCGGCGGCGGCCAGCACCCAGCAGGCGGCGCTGGAAATCGCCGAGGCGTCGCGCTCGACCGAGGAGACCGGCCGCCTGTCGGGTGAGGTCCACCAGGCGGCGAGCAACGTCCGCGAACGCATCGGCGTGATGAAGACCGCCATCGACAACATCGTCCGCGCCAGTTCCGAGGACAACCGCCACGCCAACCAGCGCCACACCGTCAACGTCGCCGCCACCGCGGTGATGGGGGGCGACCGGCGGCCCTGCCTGCTGCAGGAAATCGCCCTGATCGGTACCGGCGTGATCGACCGTCCGCTGGCCGGCGACCGCGGCACCGAATTCGAGCTGGAACTGCCCAAGCTGGGCACCTGGAAGGGGTCTGTGGTGGCGCAGACCGACAGCAACACGCATGTCCGCTTCGAGTTCGACGAGGCCCAGGCCGCGCGCCTCGACGAATTCCTGTCGGCGCGGACCAGCGTGCGCGCCTGAGGTTGTGGTTATGATTGGGGGGGGCCCATGAAATATGAGATCGCCATGGGTGCAGGTGGTCCGGTGCTGGTGCTGCGCGACCAGCTCACCTATTCGGACCGCGATGCCTTCGAGGCGCTGATCGCGGACCTGCTGGCACGCGCCAGCAAGAACGTGACCGTCGACCTCAACGCGCTCGACTACATGGATTCGGCCGGGCTGGGCATGCTGCTGACGCTGCGCGACCAGGCCCAGCGCCGCGCCGCCGAGGTGGTGCTGCGCCGGCCCAAGGGCGACGTCGCCGAACTGCTGGCGCTCGCCTGCTTCGACAGCCTGTTCGTGATCGAGGCGTAGGCGGCGTGCTCGAGGACAACGAGGCGCAGGCACGCCAGCCGGGTGCCACCCGCATCCTGGTGGTCGACGACGAGCAGCTGAACCGCCAGGTGCTGGTCGCCTTCCTCAAGGCCGGCGGCTACGACACAGAATCGGCGGTCGACGGCCAGGACGCCTGGGAGATCCTGGACCGCGACCCCGAGGCCTTCGACGTCATATTGCTCGACCGCATGATGCCGCGCCTGGACGGCATGGCGCTGATGGCCCGGCTGAAGGCCGACCCGCGCCTGTCGTCGGTGCCGGTGATCATGCAGACGGCGCTTGGCTCGGACGAGGAGATGGCCGAGGGCATCGCCGCGGGCGTGTTCTATTACCTGTCCAAGCCGCTGGACCGGCGCCTGCTGCTGTCCGTCGTGCAGCAGGCCATCTCCGTGCGCACCCGCTTCGCCCGCCTGCAGGAGGACCTGGAGCGGCGCACCACCGAACTGACCTTGC
The DNA here is from genome assembly GCA_050260215.1 of Actinomycetota bacterium. Lineage (GTDB taxonomy): Bacteria > Pseudomonadota > Alphaproteobacteria > Rhodospirillales > Magnetospirillaceae > JBLNBU01. Next base: position 20,477 of record JBLNBU010000231.1, on the reverse strand, counting down.
TGGAACGCGGAACCTTCCGCTTCCGCACCCTGGACGAGGGCCGCATCCTGGCCCTGGCGCTGGCCCGGGTCTGCCCGCGCTCGCAGTCGCTGGTGGTCGGGCTGTCGGAGATCTTCACCAACGCCGTCGAGCACGGCAACCTGGCCATCGACTTCGAGGAAAAGGCCCGGCTGCTGGCCGAAAAGCGCTGGTCCCAGGAGATCGAGGCCCGCCTGGACATGCCGGAATACCGGGACCGCGCCGTCACCGTCGAGTTCGAGCGCCGCGCCGGCGAAGTGCGCTTCACCGTCCGCGACGAAGGCATGGGCTTCGACTGGCAGCGCTTCGTCGACCTGGATCCGGCGCGCGCCTTCCGCGCCCACGGCCGCGGCATCGTCATGGCCAGGCGCCTGTCCTTCGACGAGGTCGAGTACCGTCCGCCCGGCAACGAGGTGCTGTGCGTGGTGCGCGACCAGGGCGAGCGGCCGTTGCCCGGCCTGATGGCCACGCCCAAGTCCGACGGGGACCTGCAGATGGCCCGGGCCATGCAGAACCGCCTGCTGCCCACCCCCGAAGACATCGCCGAAGCCAGCACCAGGTACGGCCTTTCGGTCAGCGCCCTGTTCGAGCCCTCGCGCGAGGTCGGCGGCGACCTGTGGGGCTTGCGACCGCTCGACGACCACCGGCTGGCGGTGTGGCTGGCCGACTTTTCCGGCCACGGCTATGCGGCGGCGCTCAACACTTTCCGCCTGCACACCCTGGTCCGCCAGACCGGGGTGGGCCGCGACCAGCCGGGCGCCTATCTGGGCCAGCTGAACCGGTCCTTGAGTGGGCTGCTGCCGGTGGGCCAGTACGCCACCATGCTGTACGGGGTGCTGGACCTGACCGCCGGCGAGTTCGTCTATGCCGCCGCCGCCAGCCCGTCACCGCTGGCCGCCGACCTGCTCGACCGCACCGTCACCGTCGGCGACGGCAGCGGCCTGCCCCTGGGCGTGCAGGAGAACGCCGCCTATCCCGAGCGCTCGCTGCCGCTGCCGGCCGGCTCGGCCTTGTTGCTGCACAGCGACGCGGTGTGCGAATGCCCGCGGCGCGGACGACAGAAGCTGGGCTCGGCCGGGGTGCCCGACCTGCTGCGCCGGGCCATGGAACGCCATTCGGCGCCCGATGTATCGGGCATCCTGGCCCCCTTCCTGGCCACGGTGCGCCGGCCGCTGCGCGACGACCTGACCGCAGTGTGCTGCCTGCGCCCCGAGCGCCGGGTGGCCGACCGCCGGAAGGCCCGCTCCCCGTAAGGGGAGACGGGCCGTTTCGCGGTCAGGCCCGGGCGAACACCGCCTTGATGGCGCCGCCCAGCGTGCCTTCTTCCAGGTACTTCAAGCCGACCAGGCCGCCGAAGACGATCGAGCCCAGCGCGATCACCGAGGTGATCGACAGGGTCGACATGCCGGTCAGGCCCTGGCCGATGGTGCAGCCCATGGCCATGACGCCGCCGGTGCCCATCAGCGCCGCGCCCAGGAAATGGCGCAGCATGTCCGGGCCGTCCGAGAACGCCTCGACGGCGAAGCTCTTGGACGCCACCGAGGCCAGGAACGACCCGGTGATCACCCCGAACACCGCGGCGATGCCAAAGTTGATGGTCTGGCCGGTGAAGGTCATCAGGTACTGCATGGTGTCGCCCATGGGAGCGACGAAGGTGAACGAGGCCAGCGCGGTGGGCTCGAAGTCGTCGTTGCCCAGCACGCCGGTGATCCACCAGCCGGCCGGCACCATCAGGCCGATGATCAGCCCGCCCACGATGTCGCGCGGGCTGGAGCGAAACTCGGCGTCCTTGAAGCACCACGCCAACAGGCCGCCGCCGACCACGCCGGCCGCGGTCCAGCGCGCCGCCGTGGCCGGAAGGCCCAGCTTGGCCAGCACCGCCGGCAGGCCCTGGTTGGCCAGGCCCAGCGACGCCGATGCGACGTTGGTGGTCTCGATCTGGATGCGGGCCAGGGCGATCAGGCCCTTCAGCGTCATGTAGGCGAACAGCGCCACGATCAGGAACACCACCAGCGACTTCAGGTTGCCGCCGCCGACGCGCACCAGCGTCTTGTTGCCGCAGCCGCCCGCCATGGTCATGCCGAAACCGAACATCAACCCGCCGATGATGGCGCCCGCCCAGCCGATGCTGGGCCCCAGATAGATGGACTTGCCCAGGTCCACCATGCCGGCCGCGGCCAGGCCCTGGCTGACCAGGATGCCGACGGCGACCGCCAGCATCCAGGCGCGCATGCGGCGCCAGTCGCCCATGAAGACGATGTCGGACAGGGCGCCCATGGTGCAGAAGTTGGTCCTCTGCGCGGTGGCCCCGAATACGGCGCCGGCAACGAATGCGGCGCCGCCCACGATGGTGGTGAGCGGAAGTTCGGACACGGTGACTCCTCCCTTAGTCGTCGTTTCCGGCCCACCCCCTGCTCAATGCGCTTGGCGGCCGGTACGGTTCTCTGTATATTTTTGATTCCTAAAGTAGCATCGCTCCCTGGGGCCGCTCAAGGCAATGATGCCGGACGGTCTATCCAGCGGGAAGAGGTGTTGCTGGTTTCAATCGCCGCGCTCCGCGACAGACGGGGCCGGCGGCAGGACGAGGCGGCTGAAATTGCGACGCGAACCCGTTCCGATGGGCGCCGACAGGGCGCTGCAGAACGGCTCCGCCGGGTTCGAACCCGGCGAGACGCCGCTGGCCCGCCTGTTTTCGCTGTGCAATGCCGAGCAGTCGCGGGAATACCATCCCGAGAAGCGTTCGCTGAGAATCCATGGCCACAGCACCACCATCCGCCTGGAACGGGCGTTCTGGTCGGTGCTGGACGAAATGGCCTCGGAAGAGGGTGTCACCGCCGCCACCCTCGTCACCCGCATCCACGACCACTGCCTGTCGACCAACGACAAGAACCTGGCGTCGTGCCTGCGGGTCGTCTGCCTCAAATACATCAACCTCGGCGCGTAGCGGTGCGCGCCGACCGCCAGGCAACTCTATGGGAGTAAGTGTTCATGTCCAACACCGTTCTCGACGTCAAGGGTCTCAACTGCCCGCTGCCGATCCTGCGCGCCAAGAAGGCGATCAAGGAGCTCACCCAGGGCGCCGTCCTGGAAGTCATCGCCACCGATCCCGGCTCGGTGAAGGACTTCGACGCCTTCTGCCGCCAGACCGGCAACGAGCTGCTGTCGAGCACCGAGGCCAGCGGCGTCTTCACCTTCCAGATCAAGAAGACCAGCGCCTGACGCCATGCCGGGCCCACGCTTCGGGTTCGGCGTCGTGCTCGCCGCGGTCCTGGCGCTTGCCGCCGGGGCCGCGGCCGCTGCCGAACTGCTGATGTTCGACAGCCCTACCTGCCCGTGGTGCATCAAGTGGCACCGCGAGATCGGCAATGCCTATCCCAGCACCGAAGAAGCCCTGATGCTGCCGCTGCGCCGCATCGAGCTGGCGCACGCGCGCCCGGCCGACCTTGCCGGACTGAAGCCGGTCAAGGTCACCCCCACCTTCGTCATCGTCGACTGCGGCCGCGAGGCCGGCCGCATCACCGGTTACGGCGGCGAGGTTGCATTCTACGGCGAGTTGGACGCTATCATCGAGAAGATGAAGGCGGAAGGACGCCCCGGCGGCTGCTGAGCCGGGTACGCCTCCCGCCGGTACCAAGGGGAGGATTTCACATGCGGACCATCATCACCCACGCGCTGGCGGCCGCCGCCATTGTTGCCGCCGTCCCGGCCCTGGCCGGCGACGAGGCCACCTTCCAGCTGCGCCTGCTGACCCCCGAGACCGCCCTGGCCGCCGCCAAGGCCGCGCTGGACCAGTGCCGCGCCGACGGCTACCAGGTGGCGGTGGCGGTGGTCGACCGCGGCGGCAACGTCCAGGTGGCGGTGCGCGACCGCTTCGCCGGGGCGCACACGGTGGACACCGCGGTGGGCAAGGCGTGGACCGCGGTCAGCTTCCGCACCAGCACCGCCGACCTGGACGCCATGACCCAGCCGGGCAAGGCCAGCTTCGGCATCCGCAACCTGCCCAAGGTCATCATCGTCGCCGGCGGCATGAAGATCGAATCGGCCGGCCAGATCGTCGCCGGCATCGGCGTGTCGGGCGCGCCGGGCGGCAACCTGGACGAAAAGTGCGCCGTCGCCGGCATCAAGGCCATCCAGGACAGCCTGGACTTCTGACGGCTGCCCCTGCCCCATCGCCCCTCTCCCACACGGCTGAGGGGTTTCGCCGCGCTTGGGTGCCCGGCCGGGATGGGCTAGAAAGGAAAGCCCATCCCGTCGGAGACGGCCATGGCCGGATGGCAGTTCTGGATCGACCGCGGCGGCACTTTCACCGACATCGTGGCCCGCCGGCCCGACGGCCGGCTGGTCACCGCCAAGCTGCTGTCCGAGAATCCCGAGCACTATGACGATGCCGCCCTGGCCGGCATCCGCACCCTGCTGGGCGTGCCCCTTGGCGCCCCCATCCCCGCCGACCGGGTGGCGGCGGTCAAGATGGGCACCACCGTGGCCACCAACGCCCTTTTGGAGCGCAAGGGCGACCGCACCGCCCTGGTGGTGACCAAGGGCTTTGCCGACGTGCTGCGCATCGGCACCCAGAACCGCCCCGACCTGTTCGCCCGCGCCATCCGCCTGCCGGAGATGCTCTACGAGCGGGTGGTGGAGATTCCTGAGCGGGTCACCGCCGGCGGCGAGGTGCTGGTGCCCCTCGACCTGGCGGCGGCCGAGGAGGCGTTGCGCGACGCCTTCGACGACGGCATCCGCTCGGTGGCGGTGGTCTTCCTGCACGGCTGGCGCTGGACCGCCCACGAGAAGGCGGTGGGCGAGCTGGCCCGCACCATCGGTTTCACCCAGGTTTCGGTCTCCCACGAGGCCAGCCCGCTGATGAAGGTGGTCGGCCGCGGCGACACCACGGTGGTCGACGCCTACCTGTCGCCCATCCTGCGCCGCTACGTCGACAAGGTGGCGGGCGAGCTGGGCGGCACCCGGCTGATGTTCATGCAGTCCAGCGGCGGGCTGACCGACGCGCGGCGCTTCCAGGGCAAGGACGCCATCCTGTCGGGCCCGGCCGGCGGGTTGGTCGGCGCGGTGCGCACCGCCGCCATGGCCGGGTTCGACCGCCTGATCGGCTTCGACATGGGCGGCACCTCGACCGACGTCTGCCATTACGACGGCAGCTTCGAACGCAGCTTCGACACCATGGTGGCGGGCGTGCGCGTCCGCGCCCCGATGATGCGCATCCACACCGTAGCCGCCGGCGGCGGTTCGGTGCTGCAGTTCGACGGCGCCCGCTTCCGGGTCGGCCCCGATTCGGCCGGCGCCCATCCCGGTCCGGCCTGCTATCGGCGCGGCGGGCCGCTGACGGTGACCGACTGCAACGTCATGGTCGGCAAGCTGCAGCCGGACGCCTTCCCCGCCCTGTTCGGGCCCCATGCCGACCAGCCGCTGGACGCCGAAGCGGTGCGCGCCGGCTTTGCCGAGCTGGCCGCCCGGATCGGCCGGGCGCCGGAGCAGGTGGCCGAGGGCTTCCTGGCCATCGCCGTGCTGAACATGGCCAACGCCATCAAGCAGGTCAGCGTGCAGCGCGGCTACGACGTCACCCGCTACACCCTGGTCTGCTTCGGCGGTGCCGGCGGCCAGCATGCCTGCCTGGTGGCCGACGCGCTGGGCATGGACACGGTGTTCCTGCACCCGCTGGCCGGCGTGCTGTCGGCCTACGGCATGGGCCTGGCCGATCTCAGGGTGCTCAAAGAGCGCGCCGTCGAGGCCCGCCTGGACGACGACGCCATGGCGACCGTCAACCGCACCGTCGCCGACCTGGAACTGGAGGCCCGCGACGAGCTGGAGCGCCAGGGGGTGGAGCGTACCGACATGCGCTCGGTGCGCAAGGCCTTGGTCAAGTACCAGGGCAGCGACACCGCGCTGGAGGTCGAGGCGGCCGACCGCGCGGCCATGGAACAGGCCTTCGCGGCGGCTCACCGCGCCCGCTACGGCTTCGTCATGGACGGCCGCCCGCTGGTGGTCGAGGCCGTGTCGGTCGAGGTCATGGGCGGCGGCCGCAGCGTCGACGAGCCCGAGGTGACCCTGTCGCGGCCCGGCCCGCTGCCCAGCTTGCGCACCGTGCGGATGTTCACCGCGGACGCCTGGCATGACACGCCGCTGTTCGAGCGCGCCCACATGGTCCCCGGCGACACCGTCGACGGCCCCGCCATCATAGCCGAGGCCACCGCCACCACCGTGGTCGAGCCCGGCTGGCGGGCCGAGATGACGCCAAGGCTGCACCTGGTGTTGCGCCGGGTGGCCCCGCGGCCGCAGCGCTTCGCCGCCGGCACCACCGTCGACCCGGTGCTGCTTGAGGTGTTCAACAACCTGTTCATGTCGGTGGCGGAACAGATGGGCGCGGTGCTGGCCAACACCGCCCACTCGGTCAACATCAAGGAACGCTTCGACTTCTCGTGCGCCGTCTTCGATGCCGGCGGCGGGCTGGTCGCCAATGCGCCGCACATTCCCGTCCATTTGGGCTCCATGGGCGAATCGGTGCGCACCGTCATCCGCTCGCATGCGGGCACGGCGCGGCCCGGCGACGCCTGGATGCTGAACTCGCCCTACAACGGCGGCACCCACCTGCCCGACGTCACCGTGGTCACCCCCGTCTTCAGCCCCGGCAGCGGCCAACCGCTATTCTGGGTGGCGTCGCGCGGCCACCACGCCGACATCGGCGGCATCACCCCCGGATCCATGCCGCCCGGCTCGACCACCATCGCCGAGGAGGGCGTGCTGATCGACGACGTCGCCGTGGTCGAGCAGGGCCGCTTCCGCGAGGCCGAGATCCGCGCCCTGCTGGCCTCGGGCCCATGGCCGGCGCGCAACCCCGACCAGAACGTCGCCGACCTGCAGGCGCAGTTGGCCGCCAACGAAAAGGGAGCCGCCGAACTGCGGCGCATGGTCGACCAGTTCGGCCTCGAAACGGTCACCGCCTATATGGGGCACGTCCAGGCCAATGCCGAGGAAAGCGTGCGCCGCGTGCTGGCCCGGCTGGACGACGGCCGGTTCGAGGTCGAAATGGACGACGGCAGCCGCATCCGGGTGGCGGTCACCGTCGACCGCACTGCGCGCACCGCCCGCATCGATTTCACCGGCACCAGCGCCCAGGTGGCGGGCAACACCAACGCGCCCTCGGCCATCTGCCGGGCCGCCGTGCTGTACGTGTTCCGCGCCATCGTCGACGACGCCATCCCGTTGAACGAAGGCTGCCTGAAGCCCCTGGACATCGTCATCCCCGCCGGTTCCATGCTGGCGCCCCGGGCGCCGGCGGCGGTGGTGGCCGGCAACGTCGAGACCAGCCAGGCCATCTGCGACTGCCTGATGGGGGCCTTGGGGGTGATGGCGGCCAGCCAGGGCACCATGAACAACCTGACCTTCGGCGACGAGCGGGTGCAGTACTACGAGACCATCTGCGGCGGCGCCGGGGCGGGCCCCGGCTTCGACGGGGCCTCGGCGGTGCAGACCCACATGACCAACTCGCGCCTGACCGACGCCGAAGTGCTGGAATGGCGCTTTCCCGTGCTGGTCGACGGCTTTTCCATCCGCCACGCCTCGGGCGGCGAGGGGGCGCACAGGGGCGGCGACGGGGTGGTGCGGCGCATCCGCTTCCTGGCCCCGATGACCGCGGCCATCCTGTCCAACCGCCGCCGCATCGCGCCCTTCGGCCTGGCAGGCGGCGGCGACGGCAAGCGCGGCCGCAACGCCGTCGAACGCACCGACGGCACCGTCGAGGAACTGCCCGGCACCGCCCGCATCGCTGCCAGGCCGGGCGACGTGCTGGTGGTGGAGACCCCGGGCGGCGGAGGGTACGGGAAGGGGTGAGTGCGCAGACCCGCGTCAATCCATGTTGAATTTGATCCAATGACACACTTGGTATGCCGGTTTTTTTGTTCGCCCCATCGCCTTTCCACAGCAGCCATTCACCAGTTGAAGGTCATCCCGTTTTCGCAGGAAATGGCGTCTAGTAGCCACCGTCCGTCTGAATTGACCATCCTATATCGCGAATAGGTCGGTCCGGCTGCATTCCAGGCAACGGATACCTCGACCTTCCCGAAGGCGCGGAAGTCGGTCGTGAACCAGTTGCCAATGGGCGGAAAGTCTTGTGCACAGTTGAGCGGCATCCAGTCCAGACCGCAAATCTCATCGTCCTTGTAATTGCCGTCGCACTCTTCATCGACCAATTTCCGCTCCAGTGCCGACACGGCGTCCAACAACGGCTTCGTGAAGTAGGCTCCAAACTTCTTTCCGTATTTTTCGCGGGCTCCGAGGCGACCGACCATGAAGTCAAAGAGTCGGCTATCGGCCGCTCCTCTTCGTAGGATTGTGTCCAAGACCCTTTCGGCACCGGTCGACGGAGAATGAAAGCGGACAGGGGGAGTCCCCCCCTGTCCGCCATCACGCTCGGCGGAGTCGCCCGATACCGGCCCGAGCAGTGCGGCAGCCAGACTAATGCTTGCGGCGATATACCTGATAGAAGGGTTGCCTGGTCCGGTAGCCTTGACCACCCCACATGTCCCTCTGCTTGAAGTCGGAGATCCACCGAGTGCCATCATACATCGCAATATGGCCATCTTCTCTTCTACCGGAGTATGGCCGTATAACGACCACATCCCCTTTCTGAGGAGTGTAGTCCGTCTTTGACACTGACTCAAATCCGGCTCCGGTGAGCGCGGGCCCCATGTCTTTGGCAGATTTGATGCCCGGCGCCGCCGCAAGGCGGGCCGGGCATGGTCCGGGTGACGCATGATCGGGTGAAAACCCTAATCTTCTGGACAGTCGCGCGCCGATGGCGATATCAAATTGGCGCAATTCCAGTTCGGGGCTTGGGGGCCCGTCCATTGGCGCCGGAACCGTCCACAGTTGCCAAGCGCATCAGCCTGACGCGGCTGGTCTTCCTGCTGTCCGCCGCCGCCACCGTGCTGGCGGTGGTGGTGGTGCTGGCCGTCTCCGGCCAGGTGCGCAAGAAGTCGATCAACGACCTGGCCCGCGACGAGGCGCGGCAGACCTCGGCCCTGGTGTTCGAGGCCCTCTACTCGGCCATGCGCAAGGGCTGGAGCAAGGAGGACATCGGCGGCGAGATCGACCGGCTGCGCCACACCCTGCCCGACCTCGGCATCCGCGTGGTGCGCGGCCGTCCGGTGATCGAGCAGTTCGGCGAGCTGGACGACGACCGCGCCGTGGCCGCCGCCGACCCCATGCTGGCCGGCGTGCTGGACAGCGGCCAGGAGGCGCTCGAGGTCAAGGATACCAGCATCCGCTACCTCTACCCGCTGGTGGTGCGCGAGGAATGCCGCACCTGCCACACCGCCGCCAATGTGGGCGACGTCAACGGCGTCATCGACATCGTCTATCCGGTCCACGCGCTCAAGGTGTCGCTGGACTACGTGCTGCACACGGTGCTGGCCTGGTTCTTCGCCATCCTGGTGCTGTTCTCGGCGGCGCTGTACTTCAAGCTGAAGTATTTCGTCGCCCGCCCCATCGCCGACCTGGTCGGGCTGATGCACGAGATGACCATGCACCCCGACCTGACGCGGCGGCTGAAGTCCAAGGTGAAGTGGATTTCCGAGGTCGACGACCTGTCGAACCACTTCAACCGCCTGCTGCGCACCGTCGAGGAATACCACGCCAAGCTGGAGGAGGTGTCGGTCAAGGACCCGCTGACCCGGCTATACAACCGCCGCAAGTTCTCGGAGTTCCTCAAGGGCGAGATCGACCGCGCCGCCCGCCACCGGCACTCCTTCTGTCTGGTGCAGATCGACCTGGACAGCTTCAAGAACGTCAACGACACCTTCGGCCACCCGGTCGGCGACATGGTGCTGCGCGAGCTGGCCAGCGTGCTGGAAGGGGCGCTGCGCCGCACCGACGTGCTGGCACGCACCGGCGCCGACGAGTTCGCCGTGCTGCTGACCGAGACCACCCGCGAGGAGGGCGAGCGCGTTGCCGAGAAGCTGCGCCAGTCGATCGCCGACGCCCAGCTGGGCCTGTCGCTGGGCGGCGTGCGCATCACCGCCTCGCTGGGCCTGGTCTCCTATCCCGACGACGGCGAGGACCACCAGCGCCTGGCCATCGCCGCCGACATGGCCACCTACAAGGCCAAGCGCGGCGGCAAGAACCAGGTGGCCGTGCTCGGCCGCGACGACGACACCACCGTGGCGGTGTTCAGCCAGGGCGAGATGGTGCGCACCGCCCTGGCCGAGGGCCGGCTGGTGCCGTGGTTCCAGCCCCTGGTCGACGTGGCCACCGGCCGCGTGCGCGCCTACGAGGTGCTGGCCCGGGTCATGGACGGCGACGACGCGGTCTGCGCCGGCGACTTCATCGAGGCCGCCGAGGAACTGGGCCTGGCCGCCGAGATCGACGAGGCGGTGTTCTCGCGCACGCTGGAGATCGCCAAGTCCGGGGCGTTCGGCGACGCCAAGCTGTTCTTCAACCTGTCGGCCAAGAGCCTGGCCGACCGCGAGCGCATGGCCGCCCTGCCCGACCGCCTGGCCAAGGCCGGCATTGACCCGGCCCGGGTGGTGCTGGAAATCACCGAGCGCGAGGCCCTGCCCCGCTTCGGCGACGTGGTGGTTCTGGTCAACGAGCTGCGCGCCCTGGGCCTGCAGTTCGCGCTGGACGACTTCGGCGCCGGCTTCTCGTCGTTCATGTACCTGAAGTACATCACCGTCGACACGGTGAAGATCGAGGGCAGCTTCATCCGCCACATGGTCGCCGACGAACGCGACCGCATCATGGTCCACCACATCCACGCCATGGCCCGCGACTTCGGCCTGAACACCGTCGCTGAATTCGTCGAGGACGAGGAGACCATGGACATGCTGCGCCAGATGGGCATCGACCTGGCCCAGGGCTTCCACGTCGGCCGCCCCATGGCCATGCCGGTGCTGGTGCCGGTGGACAAGGCGTAAGGCCAGGAGCCCGCGGGAGACGCGCGCCCGGCGAGGGACAATCCCAGCGGCTATTGCGGCCGCGGCCAAGCCCGCGGAACGCAGGCGCCCGGCGAGGGACAAGCCAGCGGCCATTGCGGCCGCGGCCAAGCCTGCGGAACGCAGGCGCCCGGCGAGGGACAAGCCAGCGGCCATTGCGGCCGCGGCCAAGCCCGCGGAACGCGGGCGCCCGGCGAGGGACAAGCCAGCGGCCATTGCGGCCGCGGCCAAGCCCGCGGAACGCGGGCGCCCGGCGAGGGACTGAAAAAAGGATTTCTTCCCCGGAGACGGAGGGGCACGGGTGGTCCGGGCGCCGGCGGGGGTGGCCGGCCAGGTTCTTTTTCTTCTCGTTCTTCTTCGTGCCTGGTTTCCCGCGTGCCCCTGCGTCTCCGGGGACGGCGCTACAAGCCGATGGCCTTGGCGGCCTGCCGGTTGAAGCGGTATATCAGCACCATTGCGCCATAGGGCGAAAACAGGCTCCAGGCCGTGTTGGCGACGTCGCAGGCCTGCGCATAGGTCTGGATCATGGCCTGGGCCAGGCTGGGTGTGTCGGACGGAGCCTCGATACGGATGTTGGTGATGAACATCGTCTGCCCTCTTTCGGCGGTGCGGAGGCCATTAACCGGCTTTTGGGGTGCCAAATCAATTCGGCCTAAGGCCCGGGCCGCCCTGGCCGGAGGAGAGACACCATGACCGATGCGCCTATGACGCCCGAGCAGTTGCTGGCCCATCTGGCCGGTCTGGGCATCGACGCCACCACCCATCGCCACGCGCCCGCCTTCACCGTCGAGCAGGGTAACGCCGTGTGGGGCGCGATCCCCGGCGTGCACTGCAAGAACCTGTTCCTCAAGGACGCCAAGCAGAAGCTGTGGCTGGTGGTGGCCCCGGCCGAGCGCCGCGTCGACCTCAAGACCCTGCCCGAGCGCATCGGCTCGGCCCGGCTGTCCTTCGGCTCGGCCGAGCTGCTGGGGCGGGTGCTGGGGGTCGAGCCGGGCTCGGTGACGCCGTTCGCCCTGGTCAACGACCGCGACCGCGCCGTCACCCCGGTGCTGGACGGCTGGATGATGGAGCAGCCGCTGCTGAACTTCCATCCGCTCAGGAACGACATGACCACCACCATCGCCAGCGCGGACTTGCGCAAGTTCCTGGCGGCCACGGGCCACGTGCCCGAGGTGGTGCGGTTGTAGGAAACCGCCGTCTTGCCCGCCAGACGCGGGCTGACGGGGAACGCCCCCTAGTCCACCAGGCTTTGCGGCAGCTTGAAGGCGACGGTCTCGGCGGTGACCTTGACCTCTTCGATGGAGACCTGGAAGCGCCGGCGGGCCTCGGCGACCACCTCCTCGACCAGCAGTTCGGGGGCCGAGGCCCCGGCGGTCAGCCCCAGCCGGTCGATGCCTTCCAGCAGGGACCAGTCGAACTCGTCGACGCGGGGCACCAGCAGCGCGCGCGGGCAGCCGGCGCGGGCGGCCACCTCGACCAGGCGCTTGGAGTTGGACGACTTGGGCGAACCGATCACCATCACCGCGTCGCATTTGGGTGCGATGGCGCGCACCGCCGCCTGGCGGTTGGTGGTGGCGTAGCAGATGTCCTCGCGCCGCGGGCCGACGATGTCAGGGAACCGGCGCCGCAGCACCTCGACCACCGCGCCTGCGTCCTCGACCGACAGGGTGGTCTGGGTGATATAGGCCAGGTTGTCCGGATTGGCGGGCGCCACCGTCTCGGCCTGGGCGGTGTTCTCGACCAGGATCACCGCGCCTTCGGGCACCTGGCCCATGGTGCCCTCGACCTCGGGGTGGCCGGAATGGCCGATCATGATGATCTGGCGGCCCATGGAGTAATGCAGCTCGGCCTCGCGGTGGACCTTGGTCACCAGCGGGCAGGTGGCATCCAGATAGGTAAGGCTGCGGCGGTCGGCCTCGCCCTGGACCGACTTGGCGACGCCGTGGGCGGAAAACACCACCGGCACGCCGTCGGGCACCTCGTCCAGCTCCTCGACGAACACCGCGCCCTTGGCCGCCAGGGTGTCGACGACGAACTGGTTGTGGACGATTTCATGGCGGACATAGACCGGCGCCCCCCACTTTTCCAGCGCCCGCTCGACCACGTGGATGGCGCGGTCCACCCCGGCGCAGAACCCGCGCGGGCTGGCCAGGACGATTGTCAGCGGCCTGGCGTCGTCCTGAACACGGGTCATGCAGTCATCCTTTCGGCGCGGGCCGCAGCAACCTTGTGCGCAGCGGCCGCCTTCTCTAAAGTCGGGAGCCACACTTAGCAGATTCCGTCCCGGCAAAGGAAGGTCGGCATGAGCGAGCGCAAGGGCCCCTGCGAGGTCCAGGTCAAGGCCGGCGAGAAGGTGTTCTGGTGCGCCTGCGGCCACAGCGCCCGCCAGCCGCTGTGCGACGGCGCCCACAAGGGCACGGGTTCGGGCCCGCTGGTCTTCACCGCCGAGGCCGACGGCCCGGTCTGGCTGTGCGGCTGCAAGCGTACCAAGACCCCGCCGTATTGCGACGGCTCCCACAACGAGCGTTAAGGTTGTCCATGACTCTCCGCCTTGCCCGCACGCTGGCTGTCCTGCTGGCCGCCCCCGTGGCTCTTTCCGCCTGCGCGATGTTCGACAAGAAGGAGCCGCCGCCCTGCCCGCCGGTCTACATCCTGTCCGACGCCGCGACGGTGACCAAGTTCCGCGACGGGCCGGGCCGCGACCTGACCGACGTCGACGTCGAGGCCGAAGTGGTCGGCTACAAGGGCGACTGCAGCTACGACGAGAAGGGCGCCAAGGTCAACCTGCAGGTGACCATCGAGGCCAAGCGCGGCCCCGCCAACAGCAAGGGCAAGTCCAAGCTGTCCTATTTCGTCGCCATCCCGCACTTCTATCCCAGCCCGCAGGCCAAGGCCGTGTTCCCGGTCGAGGTCGAATTCCCCGACGGCACCAACCAGGTCCGCTACACCGACGAGGCGGTCAGCATGCGCATCCCCGTCAAGACCAAGGACCTGATCGACAAGTTCGAGATCTACCTGGGCTTCCAGACCTCGCAGGAGGAACTGGACATGAACCGCAAGGTCAAGCACTAGCGGAACGCCCGTTCGTCACCCCCGGGCTTGACCCCGGGGGGCTGTGGATGGCCGGGTCAAGCCCGGCCCATGACGAAGGAAAAGTCCTTTCCTACCGCCTGATATAGGCGCGCAGTTCGACGTCGGAGTTGGCGATGTGCTCGGCCAGCCAGGTGGCCAGCGGGTCGGCCAGGCCGCGGACCATGCCGGCACGCACCTCGTCGTCCGAGCGACTGAAATGGTCGGCCAGTGCGTCCAGGCGCTGGAGCAGCATGCGATGCTTGTCGGCGTGGGCGTCGCGGTCGGGCAGGCCGACGGCCTGCTGCAGCGCCTCCTCGCGGGCGAAGTGGTCGGCGGTGAACGACCGCAGGCCATCCAGCGCGCGGCCGGCGCGGCGGCAGTCGACCGGAAGGGCAGCGGCCGCATCCTCGAGTTCGTTGATCAGTTCGACCATGCGGCGATGATCGGCGTCGATGGTCGCGTCACCGACCGCCAGCGCTTCCGTCCAGGCGATCGCCATCGATCCCTCCCCGGCCGTTTCTTCCCCACCGGCAACTCTACCCCATGGTGGGGCCCGAGGGGAGTCGCAGGTGTCATGCCCCCCATGCCGCCAGTTCGGGAGCCCCCTCGCCGGCGAAATGGCGGCAGAGCGCGCGGGCGGCGGGCGACAGGCGCTTGCCGGGCAGGCGCACCAGGTACCAGTGGCGACGGATGGGGAAGCCTTCGACGTCGAGCGCTGTAAGCCCCGGCACCCCGGCGATGGCATGCGCCGACATCACCGCCAGGCCCAGGCCGCCAAGGACAGCCTGGCGCATGGCCTCGTTGCTGCCCAGTTCCATGCGCAGGCGCGGCTGCAGCCCGGCCTCGGCGAAGCGGCGTTCCATGGCCGAGCGGGTGCCCGAGCCGGGTTCGCGCACCAGGAAGGGCTGGCCGGCCAGTTCGGCCAACGCCACCTTGCGGCGACCGGCCAGGGCGTGCCCCTCGGGGGCGGCAACCACCAGCGGATTTTCCAGGAAGCGCACCGCCTCGACCTCGGGCTCGTCGGGGGGCTGGCCGAAGACATAGAGGTCGTCGGCATTGGCCTTCAGGCGCTCGAGCACCCGCTCGCGGTTCTGCAGGGTCAGCGCCACGTCCAGGCCGGGGTGCAGGTTGCAGAACGGGCCGATCAGGCGCGGCAGGAAGGATTCGGCGGTGGAGATGGCGCACAGCCGCAGCCGCCCGGCTTCCAGCCCCTTCAGCGCCGCCACCTGGGCGTCCAGGCGGTCGATGGCGGCGAACACCTCGCGGCAGAAGCCGTGCAGCGCCTGGCCGGCCTCGGTCAGGTGGATGCGCTTGCCGATCTGCTCGAACAGGGGCAGACCCAGGGACGAGCCGATCTTGCGCACCTGCATGGACAGGGTCGGCTGGGTCAGGTTCATCTCCTCGGCGGCACGGGTGAAGCTGCCGTGGCGGACGATGGCGTCGAACACGCGCAGCTGGTGGAAGGTGGCGTGGCGCATGCGGTTGCTCCCATAGGCGAGTGCCTATGGATACCATAGGAATAATTGATTGTTATTTATCTTTTGGTCCAGGCACAGTGTGGCCTGCCCGCCGGACGCGGGCACCTGCTGAGACTCCGGGAGGAGGCCGCCGCCCAGGCGCCTCCTCCGTTTTTTTCGGCAAATACAAATTGCCGACAATTTTACGCATTTCCGCATGAGTTCCCGGCATGCCAGCCGCTGATACTTATGTATAAAAACGCATAACCCAATGACGTATCATGTACCCAAGTTCCGATGGAGCGGAGGGTGACATGTTCATGGTCCGAGTCGACCGCTGTTGCGACAGCCGTTACCAGCCGCTCACCGTCAGGGCGCATGAATACCTTTATGTTTTTGCCGAACACATTGCCCGCACCGTTCCCGACGCGGAAGTGCACGCCCATCTCGGCCATCAGGCCGGCGACGAGGTGGTGTTTCGCGGCACGGATCTCGATGCCGACGACGGGGAGTTGTTCTGATGACCGCCACCAGCAAGACCGCCATCGCCCTCGACCTCATGGCCGAGGACCGCTATCCGCCCCTGGCCACCTGCACCCCCGCCCAGCTGTTCGAGCTGGCGGTGAAGCTGGCCCAGGCGCTCGACAACGTCACCGTCCGCGCGCCCGTCGGCACCCTGCCGGACGAGGCGGTGGTGGTGACCAGCCGGCTGATGCACAAGGCCGGCGCGGCGCTGTTCTAGGGCGGATACGCTCGGATGGCCGGGTCAAGCCCGGCCATGACGGCAACGCCTGATATCCCTTAGGCCCGGGCCTGGTAGTACAGGTTCTGCACGTGGGTCCCGGCGGCGAAGAACACCCAGCGTTCGGTGAACAGGCCGGCGTACTGGCTGACGAAGGCAGTCGCCAGCAGCAGCGGCTGGCCCGTGGTTCCCCAGGCGGCAGCCAGCAGCAGCGCCGGGGCCAGGAAGCCGGTCAACAGGAAGAACACCGTCAGGCCACGCACCGTCTCGGGTCCCCCGGGGGCGCGGAACTCGGTGGTGTTGAACGACCCGCCCATGAAGCCCATGGTCAGCTGGCGGATCTGGTCGTGGTGGACGCCGATGGCGCTCTTCAGCGACGAGCGGCACTTCAGCCGCTCGTTGCGCCAGATCTGGAAGCCGCGGGTGGCCATGGCCAGCACGGTCAGCGCCAGCGCGTCGCCGGTCAGGAAGTCGCGCAGCAGCGACCCGGTGGTCGCCGCATAGGCGGCCGCCAGGGTGAAGCCCGAGGCCAGTCCCATCAGGGTGTAGTTGACCACCGTCCACGAGCTGGCCCACTCGCGCACGAAGCGCACGCAGGCATAGATCATGCCGGTGCACAGGAACAGGAGCAGCGACGCCCCGGCGGCGGCGAAGCCCACCGCCATGGACAGTTCCAAGGCCTTGCCGTTGCTGAAGGTCATCAGCACCGGGTTCCAGCCCAGCGCATGCACGCCGCCATAGATCACGGTCAGGCCCATCACCGCCGGCAGCATCACCACCTCGCGCGACAGCCACGAGCTGCGCCAGCGGGTCGCCGCACGCCAGGCCCGCTGCGGGTTGGCCAGGTGGAAGAACGACGCCACCAGCCCGCCGGCCAGCAGCGCCAGGGCGACCAGGCTGCCCAGCGCATAGAACTGGCCGGTCTCGTGCTCCGAGCCGGCGCCGATGACGAAATAGAACTGGCCGGTGACCAGCGCCATCAGCAGGCCCTGGCCGGCGCCGATCAGGGTGGTCAGGAACAGCACGGAAAAAGCGGGACGCATGGCTTCGTGCCTCCTTACCAGCTCGACACTTCGTCGATGGTGGCCGAATTGAAGGCGGGCTTGGGCAGCTCGCCTTCCAGCTTGAGCGGATTGTCGGCGCGCACCAGCTCGTCCTCGTGCAGGCGCATGCGGGTCTTGCGCCGCGGCAGGTAGTGGTTGGCCGGACTGGTCCCCCATTCGGGCATCAGCTGGAAGCCGGCGCCTTCGCGCACCGCCAGCGACGCCTCGGACTGGGGATCGCGGATGTCGCCGAAGATGCGCGCGCCCGCCGGGCAGGCCAGCACGCAGGCCGGCTTGCGCCGGTCCTCGGGCAGGGTCTGGTCGTAGATGCGGTCGACGCAGAGCGTGCACTTCTTCATCACGCCCGACACCTCGTCGAACTCGCGGGCGCCATAGGGGCACGACCACGAGCAGTACTTGCAGCCGATGCACTTGTCGTAGTCGACCAGGACGATGCCGTCCTCGGCCCGCTTGTACGACGCGCCCGTCGGGCACACCGGCACGCAGGGCGGCTCCTCGCAGTGCAGGCAGCTCTTGGGGAAGTGGATGGTCTCGGTATTGGGGAAGGTCCCGCACTCGAAGGTCTGGACGCGGTTGAAGAACACCCCCTTCGGATCGGCCGAATAGGGGTTCTGGTCGGGCAACGGCCCGGCCCAGCCCGAGGTGTTCCATTCCTTGCAGCTGGTCACGCAGGCATGGCAGCCGACGCAGACGTTGAGGTCGATGACCAGGGCGTATTGCTTGTTCATTTATCGGTGTCCCTCAAGCGCCGGGCGCTCGCTTAGCTCGCTCATTTCAGTCCCTGATCTTGCCGGCGAAGAAGGCGCGCATGCGCGCCCCGAAGCCGGTCTGGCCGGGCAGCTTGGGCATGGGCTCGAACTGCGGCCAGCTTTCCTTGGGCTCGTCGGCGCCGGCGGGCGTGATGCGCACGCGCACGTCGTACCAGGCGGCCTGGCCGGTGACCGGGTCCGAATTCGACACGTGCTTGCCCGACAGCATGGCCGGCAGCTCTTCGGAGATCAGGTGGTTGAGCAGGAAACCCTTCTTGGACTCGTCGGCGTCGGCGTCCAGGCCCCAGGCGCCCGAGGCCTTGCCCACCGCGTTCCAGGTCCACACGGTGCCCGGCTCGACCGCTTCCGAGAAGCGGGCCTGGCAGCGCACCTTGCCCCACGGGCTTTCCACCCACACCCAGTCGCCGTCGCCGAAGTTGCCGGCAGCACCCACCTTGGGATGGACGAACAGCACGTTGGCGGTGTGGATCTGCCTCAGCCAGGCATTCTGCGAATCCCACGAATGGTACATGGCCATGGGCCGCTGGGTGATCGCCGACAGCGGATAGCGGCTGGTGTCGACCGCGTGCCATTCCAGCGGCGGGAAGTAGAAGGGCAGCGGGTCGAAGAACTGGCGCACGCGGTCGCGCAGGTGCGCCGGCGGCTGCTTGCCCGGCCACTTGCCCTCGGCCGCCAGGCGGAACTTCTGCAGCACCTCGGAATAGATGTGCAGGTTGATGGGGTCGGTGTAGCGCACCATGCGGTGGCGCTGGGCCCAGGTCAGGTAGCCCTTGTTCCAGTTGCGCATGTACTGGTACGAGCGCGGCAGGACGTAGTGGTAGTGGTTGTTGTTGCGCGCGTACATGTCCCACTGGCTGGGATTGGGCTCGCCCACCATGAACTTCTCGCCCGACTTGCCGCGCCAGCCCGACAAGAAGCCGATGCCCGACCCGGGCTCGGTTTCCCAGTTGACGATGAAGTCGGGATAGTCTCGGTACTTGCGCTCCCCCTCCTTGGTGACGAAGGCGGGCAGCTTGAGCCGGGTGCCCAGCTCGATCAGCACCTCCTGGAACGGCTTGCACTCGCCGGTGGGCGGCAGCACCGGGATGCGCACCGAATCGACCGGCCCATCGAACTCCGAGATCGGGCGATCCAGGATGCTCATGACGTCGTGGCGCTCGAGATAGGTGGTGTCGGGCAGCACCAGGTCGGCAAAGGCCACCGTCTCGGACTGGAAGGCATCGGCGACCACCAGGAAGGGGATCTTGTACTCGCCGTTGTCGTCCTTGTCGGTCAGCATCTTGCGGACCTCGACCGTGTTCATGGTCGAGTTCCACGCCATGTTGGCCATGAACAGCAGCAAGGTGTCGATGGGATAGGGATCGCCGCGCCAGGCGTTGGTGATGACGTTGTGCATCAGCCCGTGCACCGACAGCGGGTATTCCCACGAGAACCCCTTGTCGATGCGCAGCGGCTGGCCGTCGGCGTCGACCGCCAGCTCGTCGGGTTCGGCCGGCCAGCCCAGCGGGGTGCCTTCCAGCGGATGGCCGGGGCGGATGGCGTGCGGGCCCTTGGGCGGCTTCGGGCAGGGGGGGATGGGCCGCGGGAACGGCGCGCGGTGGCGGAACCCGCCGGGCCGGTCGATGGTGCCCAACAGCGTCATCAGGATGCCCAGCGCCCGGATGGTATGGAAGCCGTTGGAATGGGCCGCCAGCCCGCGCATGGCGTGGAAGGCCACCGGATTGCCGGTCAGGGTCTCGTGCTCGTTGCCCCAGGCGTCGGTCCAGGCGATGGGCAGCTCGATCTTCTGGTCGCGCGCGGTGACGCCCATCTCATGGGCCAGGCGGCGGATGGTGGCGGCGGGGATGCCGGTGATGCCCTCGGCCCATTCCGGGGTGTAGTCCTTCACCCGCTCTTTCAGCAGCTGGAACGACGGCTTGACCGGGGTGCCGTCGGCCAGGGCATAGTCGCCCATCAGGCGGCCCTCGGTGCCCGGCGTGCGCGACACCGTCGCCTTGTCGGACTTCAGGTCCCACCACATGCGGTCGGGGGTGTCGAAGGTGTCGGGACGCACCGGAACGTCGGCGTCGCGGACGAACAGGCCGAACTCGTCGCTCGCCTCGTCCTGGTTCACCAGTTCGGCGGCGTTGGTGTACTGCATCAGGAAGTCGCGGTCGAACAGGCCCAACTCGATGATCTCGTGGATCAGGGCCAGCAGCAGGGCGCCGTCGGTGCCGGGGCGGATGGGCACCCACTCGTCGGCGATGGCGGCATAGCCGGTGCGCACCGGATTGATGGCGATGAAGCGCCCGCCGCCCTTCTTGAACTTGCCAAGCGCGATCTTCATCGGGTTCGAGTGATGGTCCTCGGCGGTGCCGATCATCACGAACAGCTTGGCGCGGTCGAGGTCGGGGCCGCCGAACTCCCAGAAGCTG
>JBLNBU010000230.1:0-12360 GCA_050260215.1 Actinomycetota bacterium | reverse complement strand
TGCGCATCCATGCCGCCGCGCGCGCAGCCGGCACCCGCATCATCGGGCCCAACACCGCCGGCCTGGTGACGCCCGGCGAATGCTTCGTCGGCATCATGCCGGCCTTCAACGACCGGGTGTTCAAGCCGGGCAAGGTGGGCGTCATCTCGCGCTCCGGCAGCCTGGGCACGCTGATCTGCCTGGACCTGGTGGCCGATGGCTTCGGCGAATCGGCGTTCATCGGCATCGGTGGCGACCCCATGGTCGGCACCACCTCGCGCGATGCCCTGGAAGCCTTCGAGAATGATCCCGGCACCGAGGCGGTGGTCCTGGTCGGCGAGATCGGCGGCGCCATGGAGGAAGCGGCGGCCGAGTTCGCCGCCACCATGACCAAGCCGGTCGTCTCGTTCATCGCCGGGGCCGCCTCGCCGCCCGGCAAGAAGATGGGCCACGCCGGCGCCATCGTCTTGGGCAGCCAGGGCAGCTATGCGTCCAAGCGCGCCGCGCTGGAACACGCAGGCGTCCGCGTCGTCGACACCCCCGGCCAGATCGCCGGCGCGCTGAAGGAAGCGATGACCAGGCATTAGTGCTTATCCATCCTTCGAGACGGCGGCGTCTTGAAGGATGTGACGCGAGCAACCGGGAGGAACCATGCCCGACGACGCTGGGACCGGACACGAACTGCCCCGCTTCGCCTTCGACCCGCAGCCGACCGACACCTCGGGGCTTTCCGACCCACGGCCGCGGGCGGACACCTGGTGGCAGCGCTACACCTCGCCGCGCGAGACGGTCGACACCCACCCCATCGTCGAGGACGAGGTCAAGACCACCACCTGCTACATGTGCGCCTGCCGCTGCGGGGTGAAGGTCCACCTGCAGGACGGCCGCATCCGCTTCATCGACGGCAACCGCCACCATCCGGTCAACCGCGGCGTCATCTGTGCCAAGGGCTCGGCCGGGATCATGCAGCAGTACTCGCCGGGGCGGCTGCGCGCCCCGCTGCTGCGCGTCGGCGAGCGCGGCAAGGGTGAGTTCCGCGAGATCTCGTGGGACGAGGCGCTGTCCATGGTCACCGAGCGGCTGGCCCGCATCCGCGCCACCGACCCGTCCAAGCTGGCCTTCTTCACCGGACGCGACCAGAGCCAGTCGCTGACCGGCTATTGGGCGGCGCAGTTCGGCACGCCGAACTATGCGGCGCACGGCGGTTTCTGCTCGGTCAACATGGCGGCGGCCGGCATGTACACGCTGGGCGGCAGCTTCTGGGAATTCGGCGAGCCCGACTGGGAACGCACCCGCTACCTGCTTTTGTTCGGCGTTGCCGAGGACCACGACAGCAACCCGATCAAGATCGGCCTTGCGCGCATGAAGAAGGCCGGGGCCAAGATCGTCTCGATCAACCCGTGCAAGACCGGCTATTCGGCCATCGCCGACGAATGGGTGGGTCTTCGTCCCGGCACCGACGGGCTGTTCGTGCTGTCGCTGATCCACGAACTGCTGCGCCGCGACCAGATCGACCTGGACAGCCTGGTCCGCTACACCAACGCCCCCTGGCTGGTGATCCAGGATCCCGGCGGGCCTGCGGACGGCCTGTTCGCCCGTGACGGTGACGGCAACCCGCTGGCCTGGGATGCGGCGACCGACGAGCCGGTCTCGGCGCTGCTGCCCGACATCACGCCGTCTCTGGTGGGGCAAAGGGTGCTGCCCGACGGCCGGGTGGCGGTGCCGGTCTTCCACCTGATGGCGGCGCGCTACCTGGATCCGCGCTATGCCCCCGAGGCCGTGGCGCCGCGTTGCGGCATCCGCGCCGACACCATCCGCCGCCTGGCCGGCGAGATCGCCTATGCCGCCTTCCAGGAGCCGGTGGTCATCGAGCAGCCGTGGACCGACTGGGCCGGGCGCCGCCACGACCGCATGATCGGCCGCCCGGTCTCCATGCACGCCATGCGCGGCATCTCGGCCCATTCCAACGGCTTCCACACCTGCCGGGCGCTGCACCTGCTGCAGATCCTGCTGGGCACCATCGACACCCCCGGCGGCTGGCGCTACAAGGCGCCCTATCCGCGTCCCGTGCCGCCGGGCCCGCCGCCGGCCGGGCTGGTCAAGGACATGCTGGGCAAGCCGCTGCCCGGCATGCCGCTCGGCTACCCCAAGGGGCCCGAGCACCTGCTGGTCGACGAGCGCGGCCGGCCCCAGCGCATCGACAAGGCGTTTTCGTGGGAATATCCCCTTTCGGTGCACGGCATGCTGCACATGGTCATCCGCAACGCCTGGGCGGGCGATCCCTATCCCATCGACACGCTGTTCCTGTACATGGCCAACATGGCGTGGAACTCGTCCATGCACACGCCCGAGGTCATGCGCATGCTGACCGACCGCGACCCCGACACCGGTGAGTACAAGATCCCGTTCATCGTCTACTCGGATGCCTATGATTCCGAGACGGTGGCCTTCGCCGACCTGGTGCTGCCCGACACCACCTATCTGGAACGCTGGGACTGCATTTCGTTGCTGGACCGCCCCATCGGCAGCGCCGACGGGGCCGCCGACGCCATCCGCCGTCCGGTGGTTGCGCCCGACCGCGACGTGCGGCCGTTCCAGGACGTGCTGATCGAGCTGGGTGCGCGCCTCGGCCTGCCGGCGTTTGCCGCCCCCGACGGCAGCCCACGCTATCCGGGCGGCTATGCCGACTACATGGTCAACCACCAGCGCCGGCCCGGGGTGGGGCCGCTGGCCGGCTGGCGCGGGGCCGACGGCCGCGAGGTGGGCAAGGGTGCGGTCAATCCCGACCAGCTTGCCCGCTACCTGGAACACGACTGCTTCTGGTTGCACGAGTATCCGCCCGAACAGCGCTTCTTCAAGCACGCCAACCGCGACTACCTGGAAGGGGCGGTGGAGATGGGCTTCCTCCACGACGCCCAGCCCATCGTCTTCCAGATCTGGAGCGAGCCCTTGCAGCGATTCCGGCTGGCCGCCCGCGGGTTCGGGCCTGCGGTTCCGCCGCCGCACCTGGCCCAGCGCATCGACACCTATTTCGACCCGCTGCCCTTCTGGTACCCGCCCTTCGAGCAGGACGCGTACGAGTCCGAGGGCTATCCCCTGCATGCCCTGACCCAGCGGCCCATGCCCCAGTACCACTCGTGGCACTCGCAGAACGCCTGGCTGCGGCAGATCTTCGCCCGCAACGACCTGTACATGAGCCGGGCCATGGCGAGCGGGCTGGGGCTGGCCAGCGGCGACTGGGTGTGGATCATAAGTCCCCACGGCCGGGTCAAGGCGCGCCTCAAGGTGATGGAGGGGGTCAACCTGCACACCGTGTGGACCTGGAACGCCATCGGCAAGCGCCAGGGCGCCTGGAACCTCGCGCCCGAGGTCCCCGAGGCGCACAAGGGGTTCCTGCTCAACCACATCATCAACGAGCTGCTGCCCGAGCGCGACGGCCGGCGCTATTCCAACTCTGATCCGGTGACCGGGCAGGCGGCGTGGTTCGACCTGCGGGTACGGGTCGAGAAGGCCACCGGCGACGAGACCTCGCCGCAGTTCGATACCCAGGAACGCCCGCCCGGCATGGCGCCGGCGCCGGGGATCCTCAAATACGGAGCGCGGCTGCGCGCCGATCGCGAGCGGAGGGAAAGACAATGACCAGCCTGCCCTCGCCCATGCCCGGTGCCCGCAAGCTGGGGCTGGTGATCGACCTCGACACCTGCGTCGGCTGCCACGCCTGCGCGGTCGCCTGCAAGGAATGGAACACCGGCGGCCACATGGCGCCGCTGACCGACACCCACCCCTACGGCCGCGACCCCGACGGGGTGTGGTTCAACCGCATCCATACCTTCGAGGCCGGCATCGACCGCATGGGCTGCGGCACCTCGCGCACCACCCATTTCCCCAAGTCCTGCCTGCACTGCGAAACCCCTGACTGCGTCACCGTCTGCCCCACCGGCGCGTCCTACAAGCGCGCCGAGGACGGCATCGTGCTGGTCAACGAAGCCATCTGCATCGGCTGCAAGCTGT
Source organism: Actinomycetota bacterium (assembly GCA_050260215.1). Taxonomy (GTDB): domain Bacteria; phylum Pseudomonadota; class Alphaproteobacteria; order Rhodospirillales; family Magnetospirillaceae; genus JBLNBU01. Next base: position 8,370 of record JBLNBU010000230.1, on the reverse strand, counting down.
GCTCGTGGGCTTGCCCCTATGGTGCGCGCGAGTTCGACGAGGACGAAGGGGTGATGAAGAAGTGCACCCTGTGCATCGACCGCATCTACAACACCAACCTCGAAGAGGTCGACCGGGTGCCGGCCTGCGTCATGGTCTGCCCGGTCTCGGCACGGCACTTCGGCGATCTGGGCGACCCGGCCTCCAACGTGTCGCGCCTGGTGGCCGAGCGCGGCGGCTACGACCTGATGCCCGAGATGGGCTACAAGCCGGTCAACAAGTACCTGCCGGTGCGCGAGCGCAAGGAAATGCCTGCCGCCGGCGACGCCACCCCCGAACCGGCCAACGAGAACCTGGTGCTGCGCTGGGTCGACCGGCTGCTGTCGCGCTGAAGGAGGGTTCCCCCATGCACCCAGCCTTCTCCATCATCTTCTTCACCACTGCCGCCGGGGCCGGGTATGGGCTGCTGGCGCTGGCGGGGTTGCTGGCTCCGTTCGGGGCGTTGCCGGACTCGCGCTGGTTCGCCGTGGTGGTGGTGGTCCTGGGGCTGGGGCTGGCCTCGGCCGGGCTGCTGTCGTCGACCCTGCACCTGGGGCATCCCGAGCGGGCGTGGCGGGCGATCTCGCAATGGCGGTCGTCGTGGCTGGCGCGCGAAGGGGTGGCGGCGCTGCTGACCTACTTGCCGGCCCTGGCCTTCGCCATCGCCTGGGTGCTGCTGGGCGACACCGGCGTTGCCGCCGGGGTCAGCGGCTGGGTGCTGGCCGTGGGCGCGGTGGTGACGGTGGGGTGCACGGCGATGATCTATGCGTCGCTGAAGCCGGTGCATCAATGGCACAACCGCTGGGTCCTGCCCAACTACCTGGCGCTGGCGGCGATGACCGGGGCGGTGCTGCTCAACGCGCTGCTGCACCTGTGGGGCGCCGCGGTGCCGGGCTTCGACGTCGCCACCGCGGTGCTGATCGGGGTGGCGCTGGTGCTGAAGGAGGCCTATTGGGCCTTCGTCGCCGAACAGCCGTCCCCCAGCACGCCCGAAAGCGCCACCGGACTGGGCCGACTGGGCCGCGTGGGATTCCTGGATGCGCCCCACACCGAGGAAAACTACCTGCTCAAGGAAATGGGTTTCCACATCGGCCGCAAGCACTCGGCCCGGCTGCGCACCATCGCCCGGGTGCTGGGCTTCGGCGTGCCGCTGGCCGCCACGGTGGCCGCCTTGCTGTTGCCGGTGGGATCGGCGGTGGCGGCGGTGGTGGCGGCGGCCTCGGTGGCGCTGGGGATCGTGCTGGAGCGCTGGCTGTTCTTCGCCGAGGCGCGTCACTCGGTGCAGCTCTATTACGGGGCCGAGCGGGTCTAGCCCAACACCGTCCACCACATGCGGGCGGCGGTGACGACCAGGAACACCGCGAACACCCGGCGCAGCAGGCGGGTGTCCATCTTGTGCGACAGCCGGGCGCCCCAGGGCGCGCACAGCATGGAGGTCGGCGCGATCAGCGCCAGGCCGGCCAGGCTGACATAGCCCAGGCTGAACGGCGGGCGGCCGTCGACCCCCAGGCCACCGACCGCGAACGAGACGGCGCCGGGAATGCCGATCATGAATCCCATGGCGGCGGCAGTGCCGACCGCCCGGTGCACCGGGGTGCCGTAAAGGGTCATGATCGGCACGGTCAGCGTGCCGCCGCCGATGCCCATCATCGCCGACACCAGGCCGATGACCCCGCCGATGCCGAAGCGGGCGGGCAGGGCGGTGGGCAGGTGGTCTCCCAGGCGGCGGTCGGGATGGCCGAAAGCGATCTGCGCGGCCACCACCAGGGCGATGGTGGCGAAGATGCCGGTCAGCACCGGCCCCTTGACCGCCGAGGCCACGGCGGCGCCGGCGACCACGCCGACCAGCACGGCGGGGCCGTACGCCTTCAGGAAGTCGCGGTCGACGGTGCCGCGCTTGAAGTGGGCGCTGGCCGACGACCAGGCGGTGGCGACGATGGTGGCCAGCGAGGTGCCCACCGCCACCTTCATCCGCACCGCCTCGTCGACGCCCAACTGGGTGAACAGGTGGAACAGCACCGGCACCACCACGATGCCGCCGCCCACGCCCAACAGGCCGGCGATGACGCCGGCTCCGGCCCCGGCGGCAAGCAGCAGGGCGGCGAAAATGGCGAGCTGGGTGGGGTCGGTGGCCATGGTGGCTCGCACGATTACACCTTTTGCCCCACCGATGCTAGACTGCCGCCAGCACGGAAACCTTGGGGGAGAGCGCAAGGGATGGCCGACGGGCCGACACCGGAACAGCAGGCCGACTACCTGGTGCGCAAGCTGGAACAGACCATCCGCGACAACCGGACGGTCAAAGGCATGTCCTTCCGCACCTGGCAGGCCATCGCGCGCGAAGAGATCGTCAACGCCATCAAGGCCAACGAGAAGCGGCGCCTGCAGGACGAGCGCTCGACCAGCAAGGTGGTGCTGGTGGGCGCGTCGGCGGTGGTGACCATCGGCTTCTGGGGCGCCCTGGTGGCGGTCGAGCGCCACTGGGGCGGCGTCGCCGCCATGGTGTTCCTGGCGGCCGGTGCCGCGCTCGCCTTCGCCACCCTGGAATGGGGCGTCAAGCGCCTGAGCCGGCGGTGGGCCGCCCAGAAGCGCATGGAGCGCCTGGCCAACATCGAGGACCTGGACAAGCGCATCAAGCGCATGGAAGCGGACATGAAGAAGAAGCTGGACCGGGTGAAGGAGAAGATGGAGGAGATCGAGGTGTGAGGACGCTTGCGCGCGTCCTTGCCGCCCTTCTCCTCGCTCTTGCCGGCCTGGCCTCGTGCGCGCAGAGCCACATCGAAGCGGGGCTGCTGCTTGCCGACCTCGCCGCCGCCCCCGGCCAGCCCTCCGTGCTGGCGCGCCTGGCGCCTGCGCCCGAGCGCCGCCAGGTCTCCTATGGCGACCATGTGGGCGACCTTTACACCCCCGGCCAGGGGGCCGCAGGCGCTTTGGTGCTGGTGCCGGGCGCGGCGCGTACCGGCAAGGACGACCCGCGCGTCGTGGCCTTCGCCACGGCGCTGGCACGGGCCCGCTTCCAGGTACTGGTGCCCGACCTGAAGGGGGCGCGCGCGCTGGTCCCGTCGGCCGCCGATGCCGACGACGTCGCCGACGCGGTGCGCGAACTGTCCGGCGGGCGGCGCAAGGTGGCGGTGGCGGCGGTGTCCTATGCGGCGGTGCCGGCGGTGCTGGCGGCGCTGCAGCCCGACCTGGCCGAGGCGGTCGACCCGGTGGTCGCCATCGGCCCGCCCTATGACCTGGGCGCGGTGGTGACCTTCTTCACCACCGGCTGGTACCGCGAGCAGGCGGGCATGCCATGGCAGCACGCCGAGCCCAACGCCTATGGGAAATGGGTGTTCGTCGCCGCCAATGCCGGCCGGATGGAGGATTCCGCCGACCGCGCCCTGCTGGCCGCCATCGCCAGGCGGCGGATGGAGCAGCCCGACGCCCCCATCGACGACCTGGTGCGCGGCCTGACGCCGCAGGGCCGCGCGGTGATGGCGCTGCTGGACAACCGCGACCCCGAACGGGCGCCGGCCCTGCTGGCGGGGCTGCCCGCCTCCATCCGCTCTCGGATGGCCGAGCTTGACCTGTCGCGCCGCGACCTCGCGGGGCTGAAGGCGCGGGTGATGGTGGTGCACGGCCGCGACGACCGCATCATTCCATGGACCGAAGGGGCGGCCTTGGCCCGCGCTGCACCCCGTGGGCGGCTGTACCTGCTCGACAGCCTGGCCCATGCCGACCTGCGGCCCGGCGGGCTGGCCGATACGGCAACCTTGTGGCGGGCGGTGGTCGATCTGCTCGACACCCGGCGGGGATGACAAGCGCGTTTGCGCTCGCCACCTCTAGGGCCTAGCGTCCGCACCGCAAGCCCCGAGGGCACGCCATGGCCGACAGCATTCCCGAACCCGCCCAGCCCAGCCGCGACACCCGCCGCGACTTCCTGGTCTATGCCTGCACCGCCATGGGGGTGGCGGGCACGGCATTGTCGCTGTGGCCCTACATCTCATCCATGAACCCGGCCGCCGACGTGCTGGCCATGGCGTCGACCGACGTGGACATCGGCCCGATCAAGCCGGGCCAAAGGGTGACGGTGATCTGGCGCGGCAAGCCGGTGTTCATCGACCACCGCACCGACAAGGAAATCAGCGCGGCGCGCAGCGTCGACGTCGCCTCGTTGCGCGACCCCGAGGCCGACGACAAGCGGGTCAAGAAACCGGAATGGCTGGTGGTGGTGGGCGTGTGCACCCATCTGGGCTGCGTGCCCCTGGGCCAGAAGCCGGCCGACCCCAAGGGCGACTTCGGCGGCTGGTTCTGTCCCTGCCACGGCTCGCACTACGACACCTCGGCCCGCATCCGCAAGGGCCCGGCCCCCAAGAACCTGGTGGTGCCGCCCTATGCCTTTACCTCGGACACGGCGATCCGGATCGGGTAGGGGATGAGGAGCCTGTCTCGAAGCGGGAAGAGCTACCCCTTCACCAGGCCTTCCATCACCCGGTAGAGCGTCCTGGGCTCGGTGCGCGAGCCGAGGTCGCGGGCGCGCATGCGCTTGGCGATGGCCTCGACCTGGACGCGCTTGCCCGGGGTGCCGAATACCTGGTTGAAGCCCACCGGGCCCAGGGTGCGATAGGCCGAGGCCAGGCATACCGCCGCCTGGGCGGTCGACAGCATCAGCGCGCCCAGGATGTAGGTATGGGTGGCCTCGTTGACCGAGGCCAGGGCTTGGACCAGGGCGGTGCGTTCTTCGGTCCCCAGCCGGCCCAATACGCCGACCACCTGGAAGTCGTCCAGGATGTCCCACCAGAACTCCTGCTGCTCGTTGAGCACCGGCTGGACCGAGACCGGAGCCATCTTCGGCGGCGGCGGCGGCGGCGGCGGTGGCGGCGGTGGTGGTGGGGGGGGAGGAGGGGCGGGGGCGGCCTTGGGCGGGGCGACGGCGGCGGCGGCCGCTGCCACCGCCTTGGCCTCGCGGGCGTTCAGCAGGGCGGGCCCAAGGGTCTCCACCGCCTCGACCGGCAGTTCGGCATAGGCCGGGACCAGGGGGATCTGCCAGTGGTGGATCAGGTATTCGTTGATGGCCCCGTACAGGCGGCCGGCGTCGCTGGACGGGTCGTTGGGGTCGCCGCCCAGGGTTTCGCCGAAGCGGTGCTTGGCGTGGGTGCGCACGATCATGGCGATGATGTCGTGCACCGAGCGCCCGCAGTGCAACCGGACGAAGTCGTCGCCCACCGGTCGCCCGCGGGCGTCGACCAGCAGGTGGGCGAAGGCGGCACGCTTGCGGGTGAAGATGGCCAAGCAGCCATCCAGGACCTCGGTGTTGGCGATGGCCAGGGCATAGAGGCGTTCGCCCGGAATGGAGGCAAACGCCGGGACGAGTTTGCGGAAAACCTCGGCGACCGGCCCTTTGAGGGCGTCGACGATCGTTCGTACCGTGCCGCGTTCGCTCTGTTCGGTGGCTGCGCCGACGGGAGGCGTCGCCGCACCCGCTTCGTCCCTGGGCATGCTCGTGATCCGCGTTGCCTGGGGACTCTAGCGCGTTTGCCTTCCGCAGTGCAAACACCGGGCTCAGGCGGCGGCGCTGCGGCGGATGCGTTCGGGGGGAAAGCGCAGGCAGGCGCGGGTGCCGTGGCCCAGCTCGCTGTCCAAAAGGACCCGGGCGCCGTGCAGGTCCATCAGCTGGCGGGTCAGCGGCAGCCCCAGCCCGGTGCCGCCGAAGCGCCGCCCCAGGCCGCTGTCGACCTGCTCGAACGGACGCATGGCCCGCTCGATGTCCTCGGCGGCGATGCCGATGCCGGTATCCTCGACCACCAGATCGAGATCGCCGTTGACGGTGATCGCCGCGCTGGCGGTGACCCGGCCGCCGGGCGGGGTGAACTTGACGGCATTGGCCAGGATGTTGACCAGCGCCTGCTTGACCCGCCGTTCGTCGGCCCACAGGGCGGGCAGGCCCAGGGGGATCTCGTCGATCAGGGCCACCTCGGCGTGCTGGGCGCGCTCGCGCACCATGGCCATGGCGGCGCGCATCAGCGCCCCGGGGTCGATCATTTCCTCGCGCAAGGTGACGCGCCCGACCTCGATGCGCGAGATGTCGAGGATGTCGTTGATCAGCTGCAGCAGGTGCTTGCCCGACTCGTTGATGTCGTGGGCGTATTCCACGTACTGGCGAAGCTGGATGGGGCCCAGAAGCTCGGATTCGATGATCTCGGAAAAGCCGATGATGGCGTTCAAGGGCGTGCGCAGCTCGTGGCTCATGGCGGCCAGGAATTCGCCCTTGGAGCGCACGTTCAGTTCGGCGGCCTCGCGGGCGGCCAGCAGCGCCTCCTCGGCCTGCTTGCGCACGGTGATGTCGTGGAACAGCTGCAGCATCAGGGTGCTGCCGTCGGCGGTCAGCACCGGCGTGTCGGTCAGTTCATAAACCTTGCCGGTCTTGGCCGAGTGCCATTCGTGCCGGTGCGGTTCCGCGCCCGCCTCGCAGTCGACGCAGGACGGGCAGTCGGGGCCATGGTCCTCGAAATAGCTGCGGCAGTCGCGGCCGTCGACCGGGCCGAACTCCGCCTCGAGCGCCGGATTGACGTAGGAGAACCCGCCTTCCGTGGTCACCAGGGCGATGCCGTCGTGGATGGCGGCCAGGGCCCGGCGCAGGTTGTCGTGCTCGCGCTCCAGGCCCTGGCGCAGCGACTTGACCTCGCTGATGTCCTCTTTCATGGCGATGTAGTTGATGACCGCGCCGTCGCGGCGGCGTACCGGCGCCACCGTCATGGATTCCCAGTACAGCGAGCCGTCGCGGCGGCGGTTGCGCATCTCGCCGCGCCACTCGTTGCCGCCGCTGATGGTCTGCCACAGGTCGGCATAGACCGACGGCTCCATCTCGCCCGATTTCAGGATGCGCGGCGTGCGCCCGACCACCTCCTCGCGCTGGTAGCCGGTCATGCGGGTGAAGGCGGGGTTGATGTATTCGATGGTGCCCGCGGGGTCCGAGATCATCACCGCCACCGGGCTCTGCTCGACGGCGCGGAACAGGGTGCGCGCCTCCTCCTGGGCGATCCAGGCCCGGCGTTCGCTGCGGCGGATGGCCTCGATGGACAGGCCGGTCAGCGCCAGCACGGTGACCACCATGATCCAGAACCCCGCCTTGGCGCGGTCCAGGCCGACGGTGATGTCGCCTTCCATGTCGTCGGCCAGGCGATGCTCGAGCTGCGCGATCTGCGACGACAACTCGCCGTAGGCGGTGCTCCAGGCGATGGGGTCGACGCGGTCGAACTCGCCGGCCAGGGCGGCGTGCTCCATGCGGTCGACCTCGGCCATGGCCCGGCCGGCGTCGATATCGTCGTAAAGGGCGTCGTAGGACGGCGGCAGGTGGTTGCGGAACGACTCGAGGAAGGCGTGCTTCTCGGCGTCGGCCTCGATGAAGGCGCCGAGCAGGGCGCGGTCGACCCGCCGGCCGGCCAGCCACGAGGCGCCGATGGCCTGGACGCGGTTGATGCGGTCCTCCACGTGGCCGAGGTCGATATAGGCGGCGACCAGGTTGCCCAGCCCCTCGCCCGACAGCTTGGCGGAGGCGCCGATGATGCGGCCCACCATCTCGTTGTAGCCGGCCATCACCGCGACGGGTTCGCCGCCGGCGTCGGCGCGGGCCCTCAGTTCGGCCAGGCGGCCCAGGGCTGCGTCGGGAGAGCGGCTGCCGAACAGCGCCGCGGTCTCGGGCACGGACAGGACCGAGCTGAACACCGCCGCCTCGGCGTCTGTGCGGCTGCGCTGGGTGGCCAGTCCGGCGTCGCGGCGGCCGGCGGCCATCAGCGACAGGGTGCGTTCGGCCTGCAGTTGCGAGGCCATGGCACGTGCAGCCCCGACCACCCGGGCGGCGGCCAGCAGGTCGGCGCTGTGGCGGTACAGCGCCAGCTTCTCGACCACGATCCAGCCGCTGAACGCCACCAGCGCCAGCGCCGGCGCCATCACCGCCATCAGCATGTGCTGGCGGATGCTGCGCGGCTGTGTCCCTGAGCGGCGATATGGGGTCGTCATGGGCCTTCAGCGGTAGGGCCTTCGGCCGGCAGCAGCCGGTCGATGGCTTCCTTCAGTCGTCCCAGTTCTACAGGTTTCGCCAGGTATCCGTCCATTCCCGCAGCATGGCAGCGCTCGGCTTCGCCCGAAAGGGCGTTGGCGGTGACGGCCAGGATGGGGGTGCGCCGGTTGTCGGGCCCGGCGGCGGCCTCGGCCTGGCGGATGGCGGCGGCAAGCTGGAAGCCGTCCATGCGCGGCATGTGGCAGTCGGTGATGACCATGTCGAAGGCGCCGGCCGTCCACGCCTCCAGCGCCGCGGCGCCGTCGGGGAACACCGAGGGGGTGTGGCCGAGCAGGCGCAGCTGGCGCATG
>JBLNBU010000229.1:0-16435 GCA_050260215.1 Actinomycetota bacterium | reverse complement strand
CCCCCCCCACGGCTCCAGGGTCCTACTTGGGGAACGCACCCTCTTTCTGGGGAGGGAGGAAGCGCAAATGCGATAGGCCAATCCCACCACGTTTTCAATACCTTGCGGGCTCGATAACCGTAGGTTTCCGACGCTTCGGCGGCGGCGGATCCCCCCAAATCCTCGCCCGGTGCCGTGGCCCCGTCCGATCGCCGATCCGCCCAATCCGGCGGCGGCGATAGACGGGGCCACCGCAATCCCTACAGCAGGTCGCCGGCCACCTCGGCGATCCAGTCGCCGCCGGCATTGGACAGGGTCCACACCAACTCACGGCCTTTGCCGGCCGGCTGGGCATCCACCAGCGGCGCCCTGGCGGTCCTGTCCTCCTTCATGTCTTGCAGCAGCTTGGCCAGCTTCCCGCAGATCGCCTTGCGGTGTTCGCTGCCCAGACCGAGGTCGCGGAGCAGCAGGTCGGCCAGGGTGGCGGTGGTCATCGGCTCGGAAATCTGCCACATCAGGACGCCGGCCAACAGCTTGAGGCCGCTGGCGGTGATCAGATGGGCCGGGGCGACAACACCGGCCGTCGTCAGCACCCGCTCGATCAGCGCCTGCGGCAGCGGCGGGCGCGGCCGGTGCGGCTCGCCCGTGGCGCTGGCGCCGACCACGGTCGCGATGGCGGTAGAGGTGGCAGGGGCCGCGGCGGCGACCGGGACGCGCGGCGGTGCCACCGGGGCGACGATGACCGGCGCCGGCGCCGGCGCCGGGACAAGGTCGAGCGCCGGGTCGCCGAAACCGGCCAGGGGGGTGCCGCTTGCGGCGTTGCCGCCGTGGCGCAGCACCAGGGCATGGGTGAGCTGGGTCAGGGCCTGGCCGAAGCAGGCGACGGTCTGGCACACGGCCAGCAACGGGTCGGCATGGGAAGCATGGGTCATGGGAACCTCCTTTGGGTTGGGAAAGAAGCGGGGGATTAGAGAGCGGCGGCCAGCCAGGCCGTCAGCTGGTCGGCGCTGAGGGCGCCGAAGCGGAAGAGCATCTGGGCTCGCAGCCGGGCGTGGCCGGCATTGCCGCGGGCATCGGCCTCGAAGCCGCGCAGGGTGCGGTTGCAGGCTTCGACAAAGGCGGTGGTGACCCGCGGGCTGACCCGGAAATACTCCCGAAATTCCGCGCCCCAGGTCCGGCTGACCAGCAGGTAGGCCGGGCGGAAGAAGTCGAGCAGGGCGGGATCGAGCCCCCGCCACCACGCCTCGACCGCGTCGGCCGCCTCGGACGGTGCGTGGCAGGAGTCGTAAATGGCGGAGAACTGTTCCTTGGCGGTGTAGGCCAACCCCACCAGAGGCCCGGCGGCGGCAATGACCGCGTGGTCGGCCTCATTCAGGTCCGCCACCCGCTTGTCGAGGGCGCGCGCCAGAGCCTTCTTGGCCGGCGCCTCCGCCGCATTGCGCGACCGCTTCTTGTCGATGGCCCCGGCATGGCGCTTGCGCACCGCATGGGCGCAGGTCAACCCGCGGCGCTGGACGTGGCGCTTGTCCACCACCAGGCGGGCATTGGGAAACACCGCCCTGACGACCTCGCGCAGACTGCTGCTGGGGTCCAGCGCCACCACCTCGACCGTGTCGCGGCCGGGCCAGTTTTCCAGTTTCTCCTTGACCTTCTTCGGGTCATGGGTATCGAGCAATTCCAGCACTTCCCCCTTGTGCTTGCCGTTGGGCTCCAACCCGGCGATCACCGTGTAGGTGCCGTCGTGGGTGTGGACGCCGTCGATGCCGATGCGCCGCGGCAGCTCGGACGGCTGCCAGGCATCCAACGCCGGCCGGATGGCGGCGAAGATCTGCCCCGGCCGGCCGGCAGCACAGCCGACCTTGTCCGCCACCCGGGCAAAGGTCTCGTCCATCGATTCGAGCAAGATCCACGCCGCCGCCGACTTGGTCATGTTGAAGCGGGGGCTGATGCACTCCGGCTCCCCGGGCATGCCGGTGCAGCCGTCCTTGCGCAGCCGCACCGGCACCGGCCGCAGACCGACCGGGCCGCGGTGGGGGACGTCGGGCCAGCACCGCTTGGCCGGACGGCGGTCGTGCACCACGCAGCCCTCGCAGGGCTTGCCCTGCTCCTGGGCCACCTGGCAGCGGTAATAGGCGACATCGGTTTCGGTGCGCGCGCCGTTGCGACGCACCGCAATCGGCCGAAGCGCCGGCAGGCCCAGCAGGGCGCCCGCCGACACCTCGGCCCCCAAATAGTCTTGCGTCATGGTATCCTTCATCTTCGCTCTCCTTTCAAAGCTCACCCCGGCTGCGCCGGAAGAGCCAGTTCTCGACGATCGCAGCGCTGCCCCAGCTGGCCATCGGCAGATGGCCGTCGCAGAACTCGATCCAGTCGGCGATGCGTCCCCGGTTGTCCGGGTCGGCGACCGCGACAGCGCCACGCAGGTCGTTGCTCAAGAGCGAGGTGAGGAAGGGACCGGGTCGCCGGCCGGCGTCGACATAGGCCCGAAGCTCAGCCGCGAAGCTGGCGTCGGGAATGCCCGCCAAACTATTGACCGCAACCGCCATTGCACTCCTCGCCGAAACAACGAGGCGAATCGTAGCAACCGGGGATCTCGACGTTTGTGGGGGGTACGGGTACAAAGGCGCGAGCGAAACCCTACAATTGGCATGAGAGCCTCCCCCAAGTGGACTTTTCGCCGCAGACGATCGAACGGAAATGGGCCAAGGATGCCGAGGGCCTACTGGGACGGTTGCTTGCCCGCGAGAGCGAGTTGGACATCGCCCGGTGGGAGGACCTCCTCAACCACGGCCTGCACTCGGTCGCGATCGACTTCGGCGCCACCACCTCGGCCAGGCGGCAAAACCTGGCCCGCGACCTCGCGGCCTGCTGGCGGCTCTACGAAGGGCTTCGGGCGCACCTCACCACGACCAAGATGACCACCTCCGAGGGCCGCGCCATCGCGGAGCTGATCGAGTTTGGCGCCACCCTGAACAAGAGCATTCGGGCGCTCGAGCGCGCCGATGCCCACTTTCAGGATCTGCCCGGCTTGTTGGCGCTAGAGTTCGTCGTCGAGGCGCTGCGGGAGCGCCCCGCCGCCTCGACCGGGGAACGCGCGGGGGTGCGGGCCCTCACCACCGTCGTCACCGACCTCCTCGCCGATGCCAAATTCGAGCTCGTGCTGGGAACGCCGCGGCGGAAGCTGGTCACGGACATCACCGCCAGGATCGCCGAGAAGCTCGAGGACTGGACCGAGGAAGCGGTGATGAACGGCGAGACGGTGCCCGAGAAGGCTCCGATGCACGGCTTCAAAGGGATCGCCTACGGCCCCATAATGGCGGCGCGAGCGGTGGTGGATTTCGACCGCAGCGAGTCGTCCAAGGATTTCCTTGCGAGCAGTGTCTCGTGGCTCGAAACCAAGGGCCGGGAGTGGAAGTCGCGTCCGCGACGGCTCAAGCTGGCCTCGCTTCCCAATTTCAGCTTCGCCTGGGCGATGTGCAACCTCGTTCACGGCTGGAGGCCGCGCTCGACCGCGGCGAACCGGCTGGTGACGATTTCAGGGCGCAAGAACAGCTACTTCCCCAATCTGCTATCCTCCGTCGCATCCGCCGTCAGTGCCGAACCCAGCGACAAGGCCCTGTTCAGCAATGCCGCTGCGCGGGTCAAGCCGCTGTACGAGGACATCCGGGAGAACTGGCAATCCGTCTTCCATGGGCGCGATGGCCTGCAGGAGCCGTGGCGCCCCGGTCCGCCGGTTGGGTCACCGGAGTGGCTGGCGGAGAATTATGACCGCTTGGTCGGCGATGCCGATTACGGTGTGGATGAACAGGAATATGACCCGTTCGAGGAGGCGGTGGAGGGCTGAGAGCGGACTGGAAGATCGGCATGGCGCCCACCAACGACGTTCTCTAAACCAATGCCTATTATCGATAGCATTGCAGATGCCGTCGTGGCGTTTAGCGGCCACGCTCGAACGGTCAGGCAGAGAGGATCAATTTTCTGAGCGTATTTTGATAGCCTCCTCCACAGCATTAGAAATATGCTCCTTAATCCAATCATATCTATCCTTACTATTAGCTCCTTGCGGGTTATAGCATTTTACTATAGATGACAGCTTTTTTCCGGCGCCTCCATACGTTATGTAATCGAATGGGTTATTGCCTTTTTCAGATATATTTCCATCTGAGTTCTTCAGGCCGTGAATATAAATCCCAACAACGCCGAGCCCGTCATTCCATGCTTTTATTATTTCATAGTTTATCCACTTCCGGTTAGCCGTATTTGATCCAGCCAGTACAATGGCGCATGTACGGCGCTCCATTTGTTCCGCAATCCATTTTTTTATGGCCGCATCTCCGCCTTTCTTAATGCTTTCCCACGAATTGTCAGAAACGGCTTGGTTACCCTCAATTGCGCCAATTTGCCTGACCTGACTTGCGCGCCAGTTGTCAGGAACATAGTGAAAGCTGAAGAAGCATCGACGGGCCATGGGAAGTCCTGGTCAGGAAGTGGAAGAGCTGCCGCCGGTCCTGGCGCTGCTATCGCAACGTTTGTCCCGCGGGTCAATTTTTAGGCTCCGGTAGAACAGGCCGAGGTAGTCCAGCGACAGAGCGGTCGCGTCATCGAGCGTATGTAACTTCTCGTGGACCTTCAGGGCGGCGCCGCCGGTCGAGGCCACAGTGATGATGGGTGCCTTCGGTTGGAGTTCGGCAAACATCTCAACTTCGGCTTCCGTGCCATCCATGCCGCCGATCAGGACGGCAGCATCGTAGTCGTAGGCTCTAATCATCTCCCGGCGCATCAGAGTCAGGCTCGCCACCTTGTCGTCGGCCACGCTGTCGGTGTAGGTGACGTTCCCAAACGCCTTGTTGTGGTCCGGGAACTTCCCATCGAAGTAGCGGCTCTGGTACAACCTCACCCATGCGGAGTAATCGACGCCGAGATCCTCGGCGGCGGTGCGGATGACGGGTGTGATGCCGGGATGGCCGCCCCACACGATAAGGCGCCGCCCCAGAGCCACGGTCACCAGGGCCGAGACCGCGAACTGGATCAAGGTTACATCGGCCGTTTCACAGTAGTCTCCGCGACCGGGCTCCGGCACGCTGGCCGACAGAAAAATGGCGCTCATTGCGTGGGAGCCTCCCAATCAGGAAGTACCCAGTTAAGCTCGTGGGCAGCGATGCAACGCACAACGGGGATATGGGCGCCCAGCCATTTGAGATGTTCAAGGACCCGTGGCGGGCAGCCCTTGGTGTCGTACACAAGCGCGTGGGCGCCGTTGACGCCATCCTCCGAATTGATGGCGGCTTCATGTAGGCATTCAGCAGTGGGAATGCCCAGGCTGGTGAAGGCCAGAACCCTGGTACCGCCGCTGAGGCGGATGACCGTGGAGCGATGAGGGCCGACCCCTTCCACGACACCTTGGATGGCCTCGACCTCGCTCTTGATCCAGCCCGCGAGGTATGCCTGGCGGACCGCGATGCTCTTGCTCCGCACTGTCTCGACCTGACAGCAGATAGCTGTCAGGGCGTCCGGGGACAGTTCACCAGTCGTCGCGAGGTCGTGAACACCCAGCCTCATGGTCGTGGCGGTGGCCGTGGCAACCTTCGGCGCCACCGTCATTGACGGCCACTCTACCCGCAAGATGCTGATGCGCTTGCCCAGCGCCTTGTAAAATTCCTGAGCCGTCCACGAGCTGTTGAAGTAGTCGGGCGTATGGAGCATCACCACCACGTCCGAGTCCGACAGCCGGTGCCAAAGTTCCTCCTGGAATTTTTTGCCAGCCAGCACATCGTGGGTGTCGAGAAAGACGTCGAACTTGCGCGCGCTCAACTCCTCGAACAGCTGTACCGCGGCTAACCGCGACTCCGTGCGCCGATAGCTGACGAAAACCTGTCGCCGACGGGGCAGCAGTCCCACGCATTCCAGCAAAGCCGCCGCCACGGCAGTGTAATCCTCATCCTGGCTTTTGAGGTCGAGACCATTCAGGTGACGGAGAGCAGGCGGGGTCTCGACGCCGAATTCCGTCAGGCCGGAAACTATGGGGATTATTGGGACTTGCTGGCGCACCAGCCTAGTCAGTTCTGGCGTGTCCTTTGCCCCCGTGAACCCAAAATGCAGGGCCGCCGCCGCCATGCCCGGTTTCGGGGTGAACGCGGGTCCCGACAAGCTGACCTCGACGCCAAGGGTCAGGCCGAATTCCCCTACCATCCGGCCAAGCGTTACACGCAGCTTGGCTTCGACATGGTCGGCTGGCTGTCCGAGAAATCCAAGATTGTAGATGGCGGACATGAAGCGAGTCCCAGACGGGGGCAGGGTTAACCCTTTACCCGGGCTAAGGTAGCAGTATGAGTCTGTCTTGTCGATATTGCCCAGGCTTGGAAACAATCTTTGGACGATTTCATGGCGAGGGGAACTTCTTGCCTCAGGCAGTTCAACTCGCTGGCGAGCTGCCCTTGCACGGCCGTGTTTCTAGCGCTATGCTCCGCCAACCACCACAAAATATTGTGGCAACCACATGTCACCTACCCCAGACACGAGTGCTCGTACATTGCTGTTCCTGAGCCACGCCATGCCCGAGGACAAGGGCTTTGCGGAATGGCTGGGCATCCAGTTGGCCAACCAGGGCTACGAGGTGTGGTCCGAGGCGACAAAGCTGATCGGCGGGGAACGGTTCTGGTCGCGCATTGGCGAGGTGATGGACACCGAGGTCGTAAAGACAATCGCGGTCATCTCAAAGAATTCTGCCAAGAAGAATGGCGTGTTGAACGAAATCAGCCGGGCGGTCGAGGTCGCCGAAGGTCACGGCATCCCCGTGGAGGAGTTCATCCAGCCCATTATCCTCGACGACGTGCCGCGCCACCAAGTTCCCATCGAGGTCGGGCGCCAGAACGCCATCTCTTTCGATGAGTCCTGGGCGACCGGCCTGGCTCGCCTGCTGAAGGTGCTGGACCGCGACAAAGTTCCGAAGGCCGTTACCCCGAGTGCGGTCGGCGCATGGGTCCGGAACCATTACGAGGGTGCTCACGGTGTGGTGGCCCGCGAGGAAACCCTGGTTTCAAACGCCCATCCCCTGCTTCGGTTGCCGGAGCGCCTTCGCATTTACGAGTTCGACGTCAGCGAGTCCAAGCTGGACGCGCTCGAGCAGGCGTTCGCCTGGCCATTCGTCCGCTACGACCGCTTTATCCTGACCTTTGCCGCCCTGGATGAATTGCAGGCCGACCTGCCGTCCAGTGTCACCGCCAGGATGAAAGCTCAGGTGAAAATTGAGAACTTCCTGCAAGGAAAGGCGGGCTTCGGCATCTTGCCTAGGGATGCCCAGAACATGGCGACCCGCTTGTTGCGCCAGGCATGGGAGCGACACTGCCAACGCCAGCAGCTGGCGGCGGCACGGTTGGCTTCAGGGAACCTGTGTTGGTATCAGCCCGGCGCCACACGGGATCAAGTACGGTTCATCGACGCTGATGGAAAGCCCCGTCGCAAGGCCCTAGGCGGCACCAAAGGGCGCAAGGCCGAGGACGGCAGCAGGGAGATTTCCCTGCACTGGCACTATGCGGTGCTTGCCCGCATTGTCCTAGGCGACCGGCCACAAGCCACCATGGAGCCCCACGTCGTGTTCACGACCGACGGCACGACGTTGTTGGAGGATGACAAGAAGGCGCACCGGGCCAGGCGAAAAATCTGCAAGAGCTGGTACAATGAGCAATGGCGCACTCTGCACCTCGCCTACATGGCCCTTATCTGCGGCGGCGAGGTCACGATTAAGGTGGCGGTGTCCTCCGACCAGTTCCTTGAACTCGGTACCCGGCCTGAAATTTTCACCTGTCCCGCCGGGTATGACGCCCCCCCAGTGAAGTCCCGCGCGCCCAAAGATGAGGCGGTGGCCTCGCCTGAAGCTGTCCCCGATGAAGATGCCGAGCGCGACGAGGAATTGGGGGATGACGGCGAAGATGCCTGGGACACGGACGAGGCTGAGGGCTGAATATGGCTGAGCTCTGGCATATTGAGGAAAGCCGTTGCGTTTTCGGGTTCGACCAATCCATGGAACATCCCAAGGACGGCCTGACGGCGTTTGGCCCGGTGCATCTCAAGACGGGGAAGCAGCCAACAGACCTCCGTGTCGGCGTTGTCGGCACAGAGACCGGTATCCGGCACTATCGGAGTTGGGTAGCATCCCTTCAGGGGCCCATCATGGCCGAGGGTAACCCTGACCCGAACCACTCCATGTACCCCGGCTTTGAGGCTGCTTTTCGCTGTCGCTGGGACCCCGAACCCGTGGCGGCCAGAGTGGTGTCGGCGGAAGAAATCTCGATGGCGCTCCGCCACGCTGACCACCACCAGGCCGTCTACCGGGCAGTCACCATCTTCGAACGGCAAATCCGCGACTACCTCAGCGAGGAGGAAGGCGTTGTTGACGTGTGGTTCGTGATCGTCCCGGAGGAGGTCCACGAACTCGGTCGTCCAAAGTCGAAGGTCGCCAAGGCCCAACGCAACAACGAGTCCGAGCGGCTTTCACGGGGGCGTGCGAAGTTCCTGGCCAGGCAACCTTCGCTGTTCGCCAGCGAAAATATCGCCGCCGACGCGCACCGCTACGAGGCGGACTTCCGCGACCAGTTGAAGGGGCGCCTGCTCGATAAAGGGGCCGTGGTTCAGGTCGTGCGTGAGACCACATTCGACCCGAACCCATCCCAGCTCAATCAAGCGCCCAAGCCACGCAAGCTCCAGACCCCCCTGGAGATTGCCTGGAACCTTTCCGTATCAACCTTCTACAAGGGCGGCGGTCAGCCCTGGCGACTGGCGGGCATCCGGCCTGGCGTCTGTTATGTCGGGATGGTCTACAAGATAATCGACAGCGGCAGCGCTTGCTGCGGCGCCCAGATGTTCCTGGATTCCGGCGATGGCTTGGTCTTTCGGGGCACCCCCGGCCGCTGGTGGAATTCTGAGAAAAGGGAGTTTCACCTCGACAAGAAGACCGCTCGCGACCTGATGACACGCGCCGTTGAGGGTTATCGGGCCCGAAACAAGGAATGGCCGCGAGAAATCTTCATACACGGCAAAGCCCGCTTTGAAGGTGCCGAATGGGAGGGTTTCAAGGCCGCCCTGCCACCGGAGACCAAGCTGGTAGGCGTTCGCATTCGGCGGGCCAGCGGCTACAAGCTTTTCCGCACGGACCGCCATCCGGTCCTACGCGGCACCGCGCTGCCGCTTTCCCAATATAGGGGATACATCTGGACCCTAGGCTTCATTCCCCGTCTGCAGACCTATCCTGGCCGGGAAGTCCCCAACCCGCTTCTGGTCGACATCTGCCGCGGTGAGGCGGACTTACGCACCGTGATGAAGGATGTCTTGGCGCTGACCAAGGTCAACTTTAACGCCTGCCTATATGGCGATGGCCTGCCGGTTACCCTGCGGTTCGCCGACCGAGTCGGCCAGGTGCTTACCGCCATTCCGCAGGACAGGGAGGCACCTCCGCTACCGTTCAAGCATTACATATAGGGCCGCAAAGGGACGTGGAGCGAATCGAGGTCGGGAAGCCGCCTGTCTGTCGTCGGCGCGAGGCAGCCATCACGCATGACGTGCGGCGGAGGAGTCCGTGGGTTGCTAAGACTTTGGTCAATAGGCTTCTAAGTCTCTGGAGGTGCTGGTTCAACAAAGCATTTCGGCCAGTCGATCCTATCCAGCCACGGCTTCATCTTTTCCGGCCAATATCGCTCCGCCCCGTAATCGATCTCGGAACTCCCGGTAACCGACCAGCCACCGATAGCTTCCCGCATGTCCTGCGGAGCTCCGGCCAGGTTCCGCAGGGCTTCTGCGAAGGTATGGCGCAGCGAATGGACGGTTGTGTCCCGGGTATAGACGCCGGCGTCGGCAATGATCTTGACGATGGCCTTGCGGACGCTGTCGTAATAGCCGGCCTTGCCATACCTCTTGACCTCAAAGAGCATTTTCTCGCCAGCTGCGCGGCGGGTCTCGACGTATTGCTGGAAGCCAAGCTTTATTACCCTTTGGTGCAAGGGGATGACCCGCTTTGACTCTGCCGTCTTGAGAGTGCGGTCGGCCACTTTGGTGGAAATTCGGGGATCATGCCGAGGCTCGACAGCAATGCGCAGGCACCAGAGCTGGCTACGTGAATCACACACGACGTCATCGGTCCGCAGTTGGCAGCCTTCATTTGGGCGCAACCCATGGAACAGCAGCATGACCGGAATCCAAGAGATGGGACCCAGTTCGTAATTCTTCGGGAACAGGCGCAATAGTTCGTCATCCGAGAACGAGCGCTTGGTGCTTTCCTCGACATTGTTAAATTTCAATCGAGCCGCTGGCGTTGAAGAGATGATCTGTTCGGCAACTGCCCAATCGAACAGATGACCAATTCCGCCAAGATATTTATTGATCGCGGTCTTTTTTAAAAATTGGGGCATACCCGCGGCCTTCAGGTCCTCGGGGGACGGGTCATCAATGCCCGCCTCTTCTAATCGCGCAAGTGCCGCGTCTCGCTCAATTTTCGTCCTGGTAACAATTTTCTCCAAGCTCATCCCTTGATAACGCTTGCCCTTGTTGTAATACGCGGGCAGCCAACACAGGGTTTCACGAACCTTCAATATGTCCGCACGACTAATGCGCCTGACATTAATTTCTGGGCCGAGCACACCAAGCAATGCATCAAATGCCGGGCGATAGTTACCTTTAGTACCTTCGGCCAGCTCAATTCGGTTGGCGTCCCCCTCAAAGCGTTCGATCAGTTCCTTGAGCATCAGCGCCCTATCATGGGTCGCGGCGAAGAATTTGACATGGCCCATGTTGATTATCGGTGCGCCTGCCAATTCGGGGAGATGCGCCGGAATTTCGCGCCGAATGATGGCCTCAGCCAACGGCGTGAAAACGGCGACCACCTTGTGCTCCGCCAAGTCGGAGAACCACCCTTTTAACTTATTCACGCTCCACAAATGCGCATTGGCCGGCAGCTTGGTGAGGACTGCGAGCGCGAAGTCCGGAAAGGCGTCGATGGGCGTTGCTTCCGGCTTCCGCAAATGTACCCAGCACCACCATGCTCGGGTCACCAGTGCCTTGGCGTCGTCCTCTGAGAGCTCGTTGAAGATCTGAGGCCCGGTTTCGGCTTCCGCCTGCTCCCGAGCCCGTCGGATCTCCCCTTCAACGGCCTGATGAATATCGTTCCACCGCTCCTCAGCAATCCGCTGGTCGCCGGTGGCGAAGGCACGCTTGATGCGGGGCGGAAAGGCATGCGCGAGATCCTTGGGCGGTCGCCGGATGTACCACCACTTCCCGGCATCGAGGATCAGGTAGGGGAACTTGCTCTTGGCCACCCGGCACCCCACTGCGCATGTTACCGTGATTTGTTACCGTGCATTGTTACCGCAGGCAATCACGGAACCGAGGTAATCCGCGCCATTTCACGCTTTTTCGGCGGCCAGCACAAGTTCTCCCTAAACTCGGGCCGTGGGCAACCACGGCCCCTTTTTTTGGCCGGGATCAAGGGGTTGGCAGGAGGGGAGCATGGGGCAAATGGGGCGATGTTAACCCCAAATGTTAACCCCAAATGTTAACCCTGGAATTGGAGGGCTGGGCATTCTCCGCCTAGGAAGCCCCGGCCGTGACAGGACCGCAGTCGGTGGCGCCGTGTTAATCTCCCATCCCACCTTGCCGTCGCCGTGGGTCCACAGTCTGTGGTGCCGAGGTGGCTATGGCGGCCGCGTCTGCCGGCACGTCGAGCCCGCGGGCTCGGTATTCAGCGGCCAAGAGGCGGATGCCGGCTTCCGCGGCCGACCGGGCTCTGGAATTGCTTGCCACCTGGTGGGCGGTCAGGGTCACCGTCATGTGCGTGATCACATGTTCGTCGGCTGCAAGCTTCAACCGCGCCGCCCAGTCTTCGGCCTGCTTGGCCGTTTGCGGGTAGCAGAGATAATCCTCAGCCCGCCTAGAGGCCGATTTGTGTTCAGCCGGCGGCGCCACCGCTGGCTGAGCCAATGCATCGATCAAGCCAGCTCCAGCTAGGCGCGTTATCTTATGCAACGTCGCCCGCGGGGTTGGCGGCGGTGGCTCTGGGAGCGCGATCGTCCGATTCGGGAGGGGCCGCGGCCCTACCCGGTCATCGATGATGGCCGACCACATCGCTGCCACCTCAGCGGAGAGACCTCGCAGTTCGGGGGGCAAGCCCTCCTCGGCGCGCTCGCGCATGACGTCGGCCTGGGCAATAGCGGCCAGCCGGCCAGCCACCGAAAGCGCTCGATCGGGATCTTCCATCAACAGGCGCTCGACTGCATTGCTGACGCCCGCGTCGTCTCCGCCTCCAAGCTCATCTATATCGTGCTTTTCAGCATGCGTATGACCACTTTCCGGCGCTTTCCGGAAATCAAATTTTGTCGGGCGATTGCCGAGGGCGACACCATCGGCCGCCGCCTTGATTTGCTCAACCAAGCTCCGGACCCGATCCGCCAATGCCGTTACGACGGAGCCTTGCTCGAGCAGCGCCTCGGCCAGGCGGTCAGCGTGCTCACGCGTCATCGGGGCGCCGGTGACCGGCCCTCGACCGCGGGCTATCAGATGCGCGCGAATGGCGCGGGCCTCGTCAAGCAGGGTATCGACCACGATCAGCTGAGCGTCACGGCGTCGTGATGCTGCCGTGTCCTCTGTCGGTGGCTCCTTCATCGCCGCCCGGGCGCGGTGCCGATCCTGCACCGCCTGCAGATGGCGTCGTGCTTCCTCCAGCCACTGGATCCGTTTCGACGCCCGAGACGTCAGCATCCATGCATCGATCTCGACGCCGTCGACCAGATTGGCCTGGTCGCGCCAGCGATCTCCCTCTTCGCGCAACACCTCCTTTTCCGCCGCCAGGTCGATGCGAAGCATCGCCGAAGGTGCCGAAATGCCCGCCGCCGGCGGGCGCGCCAGGAGATTGACCAGGTCGTCGTCGACGCCGAAGCGAGAGCGGTGCTCATGCTCGCGCCGCCGGCGGCGCTCCGCTCGCACCCGCTCTGCCGCCTGCTCGGCGTTCCACACCCCGCGAAAGGTTGGCAGGCCCTGGCGCTCGCGCTCGGCCTGCGTCGGGCCGAGATGCTTCTGCCCGCGTAGGCCGGGGGTGTCCAGCATGTCCTCCAGGCGGTAGGGGACGAACAGTTGGTCCGGCCGCAGGGGCATCGGCCCGCGGCCCTGCTCAGCCAACAGCACCGCCTCTCGGTAAGGCAACTGGGTCAGGTCGGACCACAACGACCGCATCATTATCACCCATCCTTCATCCTTGACGGCCCTGTTGCGGCGCTTGTCGAACTCCCACAGCGCGTCGCCCAGCCGTATGAACGGCCGCTCGTGGAACAGGAGGTGGACGTGGACATTGCGGGCATCGGATCCTTCGTCGACATGGGGAAGGTGCACGACCGCGTAGTAGGGCAGGCCCGCTTCCTCGAAGTAGCGGACGTATCCCTGCAGGATTCGCCGCCACATCTGCGGCGGCATGTCGTGGGGCAATTCCAGCACCTGCCGCCTCTGGACACGCCCGCCGTCGCGCTCGTGCGAAACCACCGTTGCCCAGAACGCCAAGCGCTCCTCAGTGGTGGCGCCGATATTGGTCAGTTCGATGACGCCGGTCTCGTCGCGGCCAAACTCGCTGTCCCGGCGCTCATCGCTCATGGTCGCCCGCTCGACATACATGGCAAAATCGACCGCGGCGCTGGGCAGTTGGCGGTTACCGCTGCGCACCATCTGCCGCAGTCGATGGGGGGTATCCGTCGACCCGGCGACCCGCGCCCGGGTGCCGGCATCCATGGCCGCGAGGGTCTTGGCGTCGAAGCGCCAGGCGTTTTTGCCGACCGGCTTACCACCCAACTCGCGGCACTCGCGGGCGCCAAGGCAGCCCTGATTTCGAGTGCCGCGGCCGATGACCACGTCCACCGCCTTGCCGGCGGCAATGCGCCGATTCGGGTCGGCGCCGAAGCCGCACCGTTCGGCCAAGTCGCGGCCCGCGGGACTGTCGTGCTTGCCGCGCGGCAACACCCAAGCAGATACCACCCGCGAGTATTTGCCGCCAGCCGCCTTGACCTCTGAAAGCTCGTGGCGCATCGGCAACAGGACCCTGGCGCCGCTGCGCTGCTGGTAATCGACGACGCGCGCGAGCGAAACTGTCTTCTTGCTGATCGGCTTCGACACCGGCTTGTCGGAAAAATGGAAGGTGGTGCGACCATCGTCGAGGCGCACCCGGCCCACCGAACAGGCCGGGCGACTGAAGCCCTTGAGCCCCATGCGGACGAACTTGCCGCTGAATAGCTGCCTATCGGTGATCTTAAACGGATCCTGGCCGAAGATGGCCTCGAGGCCGTGGTAGTCGTCGACCAACTGCCCAAGGCGGACCTCCTCATCGAGGTCCCAAGGGTCCTTGACCCACACGCGCGAATAGCCACGAGCCATGTCGACTCCTCTGCCCCATGAGGTGCACCGCAAACCACAGCCGCCCGGTGCCGTGACACACCTCCCAACATGCCAGCAGATGACTGGGAGTGTCCGGCACAGCGCTCCATTGTCGGATCCGCCTCGGATCTGCATTGCAATGGGATATTGCGCTATCCTGTCCTTAAGCAGTTTAAGGCTCACAAGATGCGTTGATCAATACCGGTTGGTTGCGGTTGGGTTTGCTGGCATTTGCCGTCTTGGCTGCTGCAGGCCGCACCTATCTTTGCCTTTTTCAGCGGCGGTTCGGTCTGGCAGCGCAGCACCTCGGCACCCCGTCCTGCTGCTTGGGCAGGACGGGCGTTGCTCCCTTAGAGGCGTTGCCCTGGAAGCCAAACGTGCCGGTAACATCGCTCAGGTTGACGGCGCTAATGGACGGAGCAACCTCGCCACATCAATGCCAATTCGCCGCGATTATTCCGTCCAACTGCTGATGTTGCTGAGTGGTCAGCTGCGTCTGTCCAGCCGGCGGAGGGGCCATTTGCGCCATGGCGGCAACAAGATTCTCCACAGCAGCATCCGCCAGGACGGCGCCATCGTTGGTGCGAATGGTCGAAACGTGGTTGGCCGAGCTCAAATACCAATCCGCAACCTTAGCCGAGTCACTCGTACCGATGATCGACACGATAAGGTCGTTGCCCTGGTGTGCGAACCACACCTGATCCCGGGATACGCCGCTTCCGACCTGCAGGAGGTCCCCCGAATTTCCTTCCGTGTGGTTGTCAATGATGTCGGCACCGTTCCCCTGGCGCATGACGTAGGTGTCATTTCCAACGCCGCCGATTAGAGTGTCATTGCCCGCGCCGCCGTCGAGGGTGTCGTTGCCGGCCAGGCCGGCGAGGGTCTCGTTGGCGCTATTGCCGGTGATGACGTCGGCGCCGCTGCCGCCCTCCCAATAGGTGCTGGTCACGGCGCGGGCATAGACGCCGAGGCCGCCGCCGTCCTGCAGGTTCGATTTCCAGGTGACTGCATAGCCGCCGTCGTCGAGCGCCAGCACCTGCGACAGGTTCTGGTCACCCGAGGTATAGGTGTTGATCCGCGTCTCGCTTCCGACCGCGGCACTCGTCGACGAATAGCGCTGGGCGTAGACACCCATGCCACCGGCATCGGGAGAGGTCCAGGTGACGACAAAACCGCCATCCGTCAGCGCGGTCAACGCCGGCTGATACTGGTCCGAGGCGGTGGTCGTGTTGACCCGGAACTCACCCCCAACCGCAGCTCCCGTCACCGAGTAGCGCTGGCCATAAATGCCAAGGGTGTTGGCGGCATCCTGCCCATAAGAGGTCCACGCCACCACGAAACCACCGTCAGCGAGCTTGGTCACAACGGGATTGTTCTGGTCCGACGCCGTGTAGGTGTTAACCCGAAATTCGTTTCCGGCCGGCACACCTGCTGAGGAGAACCGTCGGGCGAAGATGCCGTAGCTACTGCCGTCCTGCAGCATCGACAGCCACACCGCGACGTAGCCCCCATCGCCAAGAGCGGCAAGCCGTACAGTCAATTGATCGGAGGCCGCCACAGTGTCGAGTTGAATCTCGCCGCCGATCGCCTGGCCCGAAGACGAATAGCACTGGGAATAGACACCATAGCCGCTGCCGTCCTGGGTCGATGATTCCCAGGCGACTACGAATCCACCGCCGGTCAGTGCTGTCACCGCCTGACGAGTCTGGTCGCCATTGACGAAGGTGTTGACCCGAAACTCGCTGCCCGCCATCTGGCCGGATGAGGAATAGCGCTGCCCGTAAAGCCCATAGGTCCCTGAGACGTCCTGGCTGTAGGACTGCCACACCACCACGAAGCCGCCGTTGGCCAGGGACGCCGCGACAGGCTGCATCTGGCCGTTGCTGGTGGTGGTGTTGATGCGGAACTCGGCGCCGTTCGGTGAACCAGCCGCGCTATAGCACTGGCCGTAGACGCCCATACCCGAACCGTCCTGGTTGTCGGACGCCCACGTCACCAGGAATCCGCCATCGCCCAGCGCCGCCATCGACTGCATATACTGCAGCCCGGTCGTGAAGGT
>JBLNBU010000228.1:0-6796 GCA_050260215.1 Actinomycetota bacterium | reverse complement strand
ATCGCGACGCCGAGCGGGCGGCGGTGGAGCGGGCGCGCCACTGGCTGGACAAGGTCGGCCTGACCGGCCACGCCGACGAGGAGGCGGGCGCCCTGCCCTATGGCTCGCAGCGGCGGCTGGAAATCGCGCGCGCCATGTGCACCGGTCCGGTGCTGCTGTGCCTGGACGAGCCGGCGGCCGGGCTGAACCCGCGGGAATCGGGAGAGCTCAACCGGCTTCTGTTGTCCATCCGCGACGAGGAGGGCATCGGCCTGCTGCTGATCGAGCACGACATGAGCGTCGTCATGGGCATCTCTGACCGCGTCGTGGTGCTGGACTACGGCCGCAAGATCGCCGAGGGCACCCCGGCCGAGGTTCGCCGCGACCCCGCCGTCATCCGCGCCTATCTGGGCGAGGAGGAGGACGAGCCGCTGCCCGACGAGGTCGCCCGCGACGTCCGCGAGGCAGACCGATGCTGAAGGTCGAGGGACTGCATTCCGGCTATGGCCGCATCCAGGCGCTGCACGGCATCGACATCGACGTCGGCGACGGCGAGATCGTTGCCCTGATCGGCGCCAACGGAGCCGGCAAGACCACCCTCTTGATGACCATCTGCGGCAGCCCGCGCGCCACCATGGGCCGGGTGCTGCTGGACGGCCACGACATCACCCGGCTGCCCACCCACAAGATCGCGCGCATGGGCATGGCCCACTCGCCCGAGGGCCGGCGCATCTTTTCGCGCATGACAGTGCTGGAAAACCTGCAGATGGGCGCGGCGGTGGGCGATCCGGCCCATTTCGCCCCCGATCTCGAGCGGGTCCTGACCCTGTTCCCCCGCCTGAAGGAGCGGCTGACCCAGCGCGGCGGCACCCTGTCGGGCGGCGAGCAGCAGATGCTGGCCATCGGCCGCGCGCTGATGAGCCGGCCGCGCCTTTTGCTGCTGGACGAGCCCAGCCTGGGCCTGGCCCCCATGGTGGTGCGCCACATCTTCGAGATCATCGCCGAGATCAACCGCGAGCAGAAGGTCACGGTCTTCCTGGTCGAGCAGAACGCCTACCATGCGCTGAAGCTGGCGCATCGCGGCTATGTCATGGTCAACGGCCGCGTCACCCTCTCGGGCACCGGGCGCGAGTTGCTGGCCAACCCCGAGATCCGCTCCCATTACCTGGAAGGCGGCGTGACGGAGGCGGCCCCATGAGCTTCAGCCTGCCCGTGTTCATCGGCGTCACCCTTGTATTCGGCGGCGGCTGCGCCTTCATGACCGGCCAGGCGGTGGCGTCTACCTGGCGGCCGTGGTGGCAGTGCGTCGCCTACGCCCTGGGCCTGGGTGCCGCCGACCGCTTCCTGGGCTTCGCCCTGTTCGGCGGCCAGCTGCTGTCGGTGCCGGGTTTCATGCTCGACACCATTGTGCTCGCCGTGATCTCGCTCGCCGCCTGGCGCGCCACCCTGGCCCGCCGCATGTGCCTGCAATACCCCTGGCTGTATGAACGGGCCGGCCTGTTCGGCTGGCGGGAACGCGGGCGGTAGCCCCCTCCCCCGCTTCGCGGGGGAGGGGCGTCGACGTTCTGCCGATCCACTGCTACAGTTTCCCCGAACGTCAGACAGGAGGGCGAGGATGAAGGGACTGAAGACGCTGGCGCTGGCCGCTTCGGCGCTGGCGGTGCTGGGTTCGGGCAAGGCCTGGGCCGACATCACCATCGGCATGGCCGGCCCCATCACCGGGTCCGAGGCCGCCATCGGCGAGCAGTTCCGCCGCGGCGCGGTCAAGGCGGTCGAGGACCTGAACGCCAAGGGCGGGGTGCTGGGCCAGAAGGTGCAGATGATCATCGGCGACGACGCCTGCGATCCCAAGCAGGCGGTGGCGGTGGCCAACGACATGGCGGCCAAGAAGGTGCCCTTCGTCGCCGGGCACTATTGCTCGGGTTCGTCGATCCCAGCCTCCGAGGTCTATGCCGAGACCGGCATCCTGGAAATCTCGCCCGCCTCGACCAATCCCAAATACACCGAGCGCGGCCTGCCCAACGTCTTCCGCGTCTGCGGCCGCGACGACCAGCAGGGCAAGGCCGCCGCCGACTACATCCTGAAGCACTTCCAGGGCAAGACCATCGCCGTCATCCACGACAAGTCCCAGTACGGCAAGGGCCTGGCCGACCAGACCAAGGACTATCTCAACAAGGCCGGCATCAAGGAGGCCCTGTACGAGGCCTATACCGCCGGTGAGAAGGACTATTCGGCCCTGGTCACCAAGCTGAAGCAGGCCAAGGTCGACCTGGTCTACCTGGGTGGCTACAAGACCGAGGGCGGCCTGATCGTGCGCCAGATGCGCGACCAGGGCATGAAGACGGTGCTGATGGGCGGCGACGCCCTGATGACCGAGGAATACTGGGCCATCACCGGCCCGGCCGGCGAGGGCACGCTGATGACCTTCAGCCCCGACCCGCGCCTGATCCCCGCCAACGCCGCCCTGGTCAAGTACTTCCGCGACCAGAAGTACGAGCCCGAGGCCTATACGCTTTACACCTACGCCGCCGTCCAGGCCTGGGCCCAGGCGGTGGAAAAGGCCAAGTCCACCGACTGGAAGGCGGTCGCCAAGGTGCTGAAGGCCGACAAGTTCGACACCACCCTGGGTTCGCTGGGCTTCGACGCCAAGGGCGACGTCACCGCCCCGGGCTATGTCATGTACGTATGGAAGAACGGCAAGTACGTATACGCAGATTGACAAGCATTTCCGCACGTTTCCAGGGGCCCGGCGGAACGTCCGCCGGGCCTTTGGCGTTGACGGCAGGAGCATACCGACGCACGGTTGAGAGATAGATCAACGGGATAGGGAGTTTCGTGCCATGCCTCTCAGCGACTGCATCGACGCCTGCTTCAAGGCCCACCGCACCTGCACCGAATCGGTCATCCACGACCTGCAGCAGGCCGGCGCGGGCGCCGATTGGGAACTGGTCCAGCTGCTGCTGGACTGCGCCGACATCACCGAAACCAACGCCAATTTCATGCTGCGCAGCTCGAAGCTGCACCACCTGACGTGCCAGGTCGCCGCCGACGTGGCCGACAAATGCGCCACCGCCTGCGAGAAGCACGCGGCCGAGGACGTGCGCCTGAAGGAATGCGCCGAGGCCTGCCGCCGCGCCGCCACCTGGTGCCGCAAGATCATCAAGGGGTAGCCCCGCTCCCGTCGTCACCCCCGGGGCTTGACCCGGGGGGCCATGGATGGCCGGGTCGAGCCCGGCCATGACGGCCGCCGGCAAAGCGCCCTTACGGCGCGTAGGTCTTCTCGACGATCGGCACCGGATCGGCGTCCTTGTGGCGCAGCATCAGGAAGTTGAGCGCGTTCAGCCGGTCGAAGTCGGCCGCCAGCGCCGCCCTGTCGTGCTTGCCCAGGCGACGGCGGATCTCGCCCAAGGTGGTGCGGCCGTCGACCATGTTCAGCATGGCGACCGTTGCCGGCCCGGGCTCCAGGCGCAGCTTGACCTCGAAACGCAGCGACACGGCGGTGGGCCGCCCCGCCTCGGCAATGCTGCGGCAGGCCTGGACGGCATGGGTGGTGGGGTGGAACGGCACCATGTCGGGGTCGTCGAAGCCGGCCACCGTCCCTGCCCGCCTGGCGGCATAGAACGAGTGCAGGCCCATGGAGCCGTTGATGATCTCGGCGATGGTCTGGCGGGTGCGCCGGGGCATCTTGCGGATGCGTTCCATCACCGGCAGGCCGTCCAGGTACAGGGCCGGGTCGTATTCCAGCCGGCACACCCCGCCGGCGCTGTGGTAGTTGGTGAACTCGACCAGCTCGAGGCCCGCCTGCTCGACGAAATCATAGCACTCGTCGACGGTGTACGAGCGGTCCTGCTCGTGCAGCAGGGCATCGAACAGGTTGGGCTCGTCGTCGAGCAGCAGGCGCAAGGTCGCCGCGCGGTCGCGGCCGCGCAGCAGGATGTTGTTGGGCGGCAGGCGCTGCAACACGTCCTTGGCCGCCGCCACCTTGCCCGACAGGCTCCGTTCGCCCGCGAGCGCCAGGCGCATCAGGTCCTGGGTGGCATAGATGTCCATCCGCCCGTAACGGCCATAGACCATCAGCCCCATGGCGCCGTCCTCGGCCAGCACCGCGGCCAGGCTGCGCAGGCCCTCGTCGGGATCGGCCATGTGGTGCAGCACGCCCACGCAGTTGACGTAGTCGAACCGCCCCAGTCCCAGGCCGGGAAGGTCGAGGATCGAGGCGTGCACCCAGTCGATGTTGTCCAGGCCGCGGATGGCGGCGCGCTGCTTGGCCACCGACATGCTGTGGGCGCTGATGTCCACGTAGGTGACCCGGCCGCCGCGCGGGGCCAGCTGGTGGGCCAGGAACACCGCCGAATCGCCGGTGCCGCCGCCGGCCACCAGGGCGCGGAAGCCCGGGCCGAAGGACTGGCGGCCGGCGAAGCAGTAGTGGTTGACGCGCGCCAGCATGTCCATCTCGCACTGGATCAGCCGCTGGCGTTCCATCTCGGGGTCACGCTTGGGAAACGAGTAGTGCTCGTACTGGTCGCGCACGTTCTTCAGATATCGTGCGGGCTTGCCCATGACTGTTCCCTGGCCGAACGGAATGACCCAACTTTGCGGTGGACATGACTGACGGTCAATCCGCCCTGGGGGCGTATGGTTGCACGGTCGAAGGTATTGCATTTCAATGGGAGCAAACGACCACGGGGACGCGGATGACTTCCACCCACAGCCCACCGGCCGCCGTCCCCGTGCTGCGGGTGCTGGGGCCGTTCGCCTGCGGCTATTTCCTGTCCTACTTGTACCGCACGGTCAACGCGGTGCTGGCCCCCGAGATCGGCCGCTCCATCACGCTGGACGCCGCCGACCTGGGGCTGATGACCGGAATCTATTTCATCGCCTTCGG
Organism: Actinomycetota bacterium; assembly: GCA_050260215.1. Classification (GTDB taxonomy): domain Bacteria; phylum Pseudomonadota; class Alphaproteobacteria; order Rhodospirillales; family Magnetospirillaceae; genus JBLNBU01. The sequence goes on along the minus strand of JBLNBU010000228.1, from coordinate 1,932 downwards.
CGCCTTCCAGCTGCCGTTGGGGCTGCTGCTCGACCGCTTCGGGCCGCGCCGGGTCGAGGCGGCGCTGCTGTTGTTCGCCGCCGGGGGCGCACTGGCTTTTTCACTGGCCGACGGGGTCGGCGCCCTGGTGGTCGGCCGCGCCCTGGTCGGCTTCGGGGTGTCGTCCTGCCTGATGGCGCCCCTGAAGGCCAACGTCCAGTGGTTCGAGAAGTCCCGCCTGCCGCTGATGAACGGCATCATCCTGGGCGCCGGGGGCCTGGGGGCGGTGGCGGCGACCGGACCGGTGCAGGCCGCCCTGGCCGCCACCGACTGGCGCGGCGTCTACGCCGGCCTGGCGGTGCTGACGGTGGCGGCGGCCGCCGCGCTGTTCCTGATCGTCCCCGACCGTCCCACCGGTGCCGGCGTGCCGCTCAGGCGCCAGCTGGCCGAGGTGGCGGCCATCTTCCGCTCGCCGTTGTTCGCCCGCGTCGCCCCCACCTCGATGGCGTCGCTGGGTGGGTTCATGGCGGTGCAGGGGCTGTGGGCGGGGCCGTGGATGCGCGACGTCGCCGGCCTGGACGCCAACGGCGCGGCAGCCGGCCTGACTGCCATGGCAGCGGGCATGGCGGTGGGCTACCTGTCCATCGGCGCCATCGCCGAGCGCCTGGCGCGGCGCGGCATCCCGGTGGTGGCGGTGGCGGCGGCCGGCATGGCGGTGTTCACCGTCTCGGGCGCCTTCATGGCCGCGGGCTGGAGCACCGCGCCGCTGCTGCTGGCCGCCATTTACGGCTTCGCCGGGTCGTCGAGCGCGCTGAACTACGTGATCCTGACCCAGGATTTCGACGCCGGCCTTGCCGGCCGGGTCAACACCAGCCTCAACCTGGTGATCTTCCTGGCCGCCTTCTCGCTGCAGTGGGGGCTGGGCGCGGTGCTGCGCCTGTGGCCAACCGTGGACAACCACTGGCCGGCCGAGGCCTGGCAGGCCGCCCTGTGGCTGCCGGTGGTGCTGCAGGTCCTGACGTTGGCCTGGTTCATCCCCGCGGCCACAGCAAGGCAAAAGCGATGAACGCCCAGATCACCGTGCCGACCACCAGCACCCGGGTCTTGGTGCGCTCGGACGGCCCCTGAAGGGGCTCGGCCGCCAGGCGCGCCGGCTGGGGCGCCGGACGGGCCATGGCCGGGCCGATGGGATGGATGCCGACCACCGGCGGGCGCGGTGCGGGCTCGGTGCGCTCCTGGCGGTCGGCCGGCTGGCGCAGCCGCACCGCCAGCAGGGCGAACAGGTCGCCGGTCCATTGGGTCAAGGCCTCGCGCAGCATGCCCTCGCCCAGGGTGGCCAGCCGCCCGCCCGGCTGCACCTGGCCGCGCAGGCCCACCAAGGTGCGATCGCCCTCCTCCGACAGGGTCACCGTGATCTCGCCGTCGAGATGGCCTGCGGTCGGGCTGTGGGCGGTGGCAGAGAAGGTCCAGCGCACCGGGCGCTCCTGGTCGCGGGCGACCAGGCGGCCGTCGAACACCGTGGCCACCGGCCCCATGCGCACCATCACCCGCCCGCGGCCGTCGGGGCGCAGGTCCTCGCAGCCGGGGATGCAGGCCCGCAAGGTTTCGGGATCGTGCAGCGCCGCCCACACGCGGCCGCGCGGCGCATCCAGGCGGTATTCCCCGCTCACGTTCATGGCGTGCTCCGCCCCAGCCAGCCGCCCACCCCCGGCAGGCTGCGCAGCCCGCGCGGCAGCAGGCGATAGAACAGCGGATTGCGCAATGACACCCGCGCCACCGTCCACAGGCACGACAGCCGCGGCCCCAGCCCCAGGGGGGCCACCGACACCGCCTTCAGGTAGCCCTTGCGCAGCGCCAGGCCGGGCATGCCGGGCGGGCGGGCCGGGTCGACCATGCGGGCGCGCTCGCTGAAGCTCATGTGCACGGTGATGCCGCCGTGGCAGCGCTTGAGAT
>JBLNBU010000227.1:0-66230 GCA_050260215.1 Actinomycetota bacterium | reverse complement strand
CAGGATCTTGCCGCCCTTGGCCAGGCTGTCGATGCAGGCACTCGCCAGGCGGGCAAACGGCTCGCGCGTGGCCTCGAAGGTGCGGGCAAGCACGTCGCCGTGCTCGGCGAACTGGGTGGCGAGGAAGCTGGCGGCGTCGGTCACGGCGAACCCCCGAAGGATTTGGGCAGCGCCATGCTTAGCCCACACCTCCAGGCGGGTGCAACCGTCATTCCCCCGAGCGGCACCGGCATGTTTGCGTCCATCCCCTCCCTATGCTAGTAGTCCGCCGTCCATAGTCCCGAAGGTCGCATGACCAAGCCCGGCAGTACCCCCGACAGCATCTCGCACGCCCGCGCCGTGGAAATGGGCTCGGACCGGTCGTTCGGCCTGGTCTTCGCCGCCTTCTTCGCCCTTGTCTGCCTGTGGCCGCTGAAGTCGGGAGCCGAGCCGCGGCTGTGGGCCGGCGCCGTCGCCGGCGCCTTCCTGGCCGTCGCCCTGGTGCGCCCGTCGCTGCTCAAGCCGCTCAACCGCCTGTGGTTCGGCGTCGGCATGGTGCTGCACCACGTGGTCACCCCGGTGGTGATGGGGCTGTTGTTCTTCGTTACGGTCACGCCGATTGCCCTGTTGATGCGGGCCTCCGGCAAGGATCCGCTGCGGCTGCGGCGCGACCCGGCCGCGGCCAGCTATTGGATCCGCCGCGATCCGCCCGGCCCGGCGCCGCAAACCATGCGCCAGCAATTCTAGGAGGTCCCGCCTTGTCGTTCCTGCTCGAGCTGTGGTCCTTCCTCAAGGTGCGCAAGAAGTTCTGGCTGCTGCCGATCCTGCTGATGATGGTGGTGTTCGGCGGCCTGATCGTGCTTTCGCAGGGTTCGGCGGTGGCCCCCTTCATCTACACGCTGTTCTGATCCCATGCGCATCCTCGGCCTGTCGGCGCTCTATCACGACAGCGCGGCGGCGCTGGTCGAGGATGGCCGAATCGTCGCGTGCGCCCAGGAAGAGCGCTTCACCCGCAAGAAGCATGACGCCGGCTTTCCCGAGCGCGCCATCGCCTACTGCCTGGGCGAGGCGGGCTGCACGCTGGACGACGTCGACTTCGTGGTCTTCTACGACAAGCCGTTCCTGAAATTCGAGCGGCTGCTGGAAACCTACCTGGCCTTCGCGCCCCGGGGGTTCGGCTCGTTCAAGACGGCCATGCCGGTGTGGCTGAAGGAAAAGCTGTTCCAGAAGGACCTGCTGCGCAAGGAGCTGACCCGCTTCGCCAAGGGCTTCGACTGGCAGAACAAGCTTCTGTTCGCCGAGCATCACCTGTCCCACGCCGCCTCGGCCTTCTTCCCGTCGCCGTTCCAGGAGGCGGCGGTGCTGACCATGGACGGCGTCGGCGAGTGGACCACCACCTCGCTGGCCATGGGGTCGGGCAACAGGCTGGAAATCACCCAAGAGCTGCACTTCCCCCATTCCCTGGGCCTGCTCTACTCGGCCTTCACCTACTACACCGGCTTCAAGGTCAATTCGGGCGAGTACAAGCTGATGGGCCTGGCGCCCTACGGCGAGCCCAAATACACCCAGCAAATCCTGGACAACCTGATCGACCTCAAGGACGACGGCACCTTCCACCTCGACCAGTCGTATTTCGACTACTGCACCGGCCTGCACATGACCAACCGGCGCTTCGACGCGCTGTTCGGCCAGCCGGCGCGCAAGGCCGACAAGGACCCGCTGACCCAGTTCCACATGGACATCGCCGCCTCGATCCAGGCGGTGACCGAGGAGGTGGTGCTGCGCCTGGGCCGCTCGATCCGGGCCGAGACCGGCGCGCGCAACCTGTGCCTGGCCGGTGGCGTGGCGCTGAACTGCGTCGCCAACGGCCACCTTTTGCGCGCCGGCATCTTCGACGACATCTGGATCCAGCCGGCGGCCGGCGACGCCGGCGGCGCGCTGGGCGCGGCGCTGGCCGGATATTACCTGTTCAAGGGCCGCGACCGCGTGGTCGAGCCGGGACGCGACGCCATGCAGGGCTCGTATCTGGGCCCCGTCTACGCCCAGGACGACATCGAGCGCCGGCTGACCGCGGCGGGGGCGAAGTTCACCGTGCTGGACGACGACGCGGTCATCGCCAAGACGGCCGAGGCCCTGGCTGCCGAAAAGGCGGTGGGCTGGATGCAGGGCCGCATGGAATTCGGGCCGCGCGCCCTGGGTGGCCGCTCGATCCTGGGCGACCCGCGCTCGCCCACCATGCAGAAGGTGCTGAACCTCAAGGTCAAGTACCGCGAGAGCTTCCGCCCCTTCGCGCCGTCGGTGCTGCGCGAGGACGTGGCCGACTGGTTCGCGCTGGACGGCGATTCGCCCTACATGCTGCTGGTCGCCCCGGTGGCCGAGAGGCACCGCCGCGCCATGACCGCCGAGGAGCAGGCCCTGTTCGGCATCGAAAAGCTGAACGTACCGCGCTCGGCCATCCCGGCGGTGACCCATGTGGACTATTCGGCCCGGGTGCAGACGGTGCATGCCGACACCAACCCGCGCTACCACGCGCTGATTTCGGCGTTCAAGGGGCTGACGGGCTGCGGCGTGGTGGTCAACACCAGCTTCAACGTGCGCGGCGAGCCCATCGTCTGCACGCCCGAGGACGCCTTCCGCTGCTTCATGGGCAGCGAGATCGAGGTGCTGGTGGTGGGCAACTGCTTCCTGGCCAAGGAAGACCAGGATCCGGCGCTGAAGCTCGACTACAAGAACGCCTTCGAGCTGGATTAGCCCGCGCCTCGGCCGGGCCCGCGGCAGATGAAATCCGGGTTGCGGTAGCCCGCCTTGCCGTAGGTCAGCGCCGCCCCGTCGACGGTGGTCACCAGGCCGCCGGCGGCCCGCACCACCGCGTCGCCGGCCGCGGTATCCCATTCCATGGTCGGGCCGAAGCGCGGATAGACGTCGGCCACCCCCTCCGCCACCCGGCAGAACTTGGCCGACGAGCCGGCGGAGATCACCCGGGCATTGGCCAGCGTGGCGATGAAGGCATCGGTTTCCGGGGTCCGGTGCGACTTGCTGGCGACGACGGTGGCGCCGGCGGCCGGGGCCGGGCGGCAGCAAATGCGCTGGGCATCGGCACCCGGGGCCAGCCGGCGCCAGGCGACGCCGTCGCCGCCCGTCCAATAGGCGATTCCGCTGGCGGGCAGGACCACGACGCCTGCGGTGGGAACGCCGTTCTCGACCAGGCCGATGTTGACGGTGAACTCCTCGCTGCCGCGGACGAATTCCTTGGTGCCGTCCAGCGGGTCGATCAGGAAGAACACCGGCGCCGGGGTGGGGATGTTGCCGGCCGCGGCCTGCTCCTCGGCGACCACCGGGATGCCGGGTGCCAGGGCGGGCAGGCCGGCCAGGATGACTGCCTCCGCCGCCTGGTCGGCCAGCGTCACCGGCGAGCCGTCGGACTTGGCCGACACCTCGACGCCGCCCGCCCGCACCCGCATGATCTCGGCGCCGGCGGCGTCGGCCAGGGCGACCAAGCTCAGCATGATGTCCGAAGGCAGCGGCATGACAGGGTCCTTCAAGCGGTCGCGCAGGCGGAATATACGGTGCGCGCCCAGCCGTGCAAGCTGCTCTCGCCCAGCCATTGGGCAATGGGAACGAAGAAACCGCTCTTCCGTCGCTCGAGAATGGCGGCCGGCAAGGCCGGATTGGCCACCCCCGCCATGTCGAGCTTGCCGGGCGGACGGCTGCCCTTGATCAGCGGCAGCACCGCGCGAAAAAGATCGACGTCGACCAGCGGGGTACGGATTTCCAGCGAGTGGGCCATGCCCGCCCAATCGGCGTCGCGCAGCAGCTGGTTGCGCATGTAGAAGGCGGTTTCCAGCGCCGATATCCGCAGCCGCTCGGGGCCGATGCCGTCCACCGCGTCGGCCAGGGCCAGCCGCGGCGCCAGTTGCCGCCAGCCGTCGCGGGCCATGTCGGGGTCGAGCACCCGGTCCAGGTGCCAGGGCATGGTCAGGCTGCGGCGCAGCAGATAGGCGTCGCCGGTGCTGCCGCCGTATTCCAACAGCCCGGCCGCCTTGGGCGGCCTGATCCAGCCGGCGGCCAGCATCCGCGTCAGCGGTCCCAGCACCCCCACCAGCGGGCGCAGCGGCGCCACCGCCCTCAGCTGGCGCGGAATGCGGACGAAGCTGTCGTAGCCGGCGAACAGCTCGTCGCCGCCCAGGCCCGACAGCGCCACCTTCAGGCCGCGCGCCGCCGCGGCGCGGGCGACGAACCAGGTGTTGACGCCGTCGATGGACGGCTGGTCCATGTCGGCAAGGATCCGCTCGCGGCTGGCGGCGAAATCGCCGGCGGTAATGCGCACCGTGGCGTGGTCGGCGCCATAGGCGCGCGCCGCTACCTCGGCCAGCGGCACTTCGTCCTGCGGGCTGCCGGCGAACTCAGCAAAACCCAGGGTGACGGTGCGCGGTCGCGTCCCCGATTGGGCGGCAAGCGCGCACAGCGTGGTCGAATCCAGCCCCGAGGACAGGAATACCCCCACCGGCACGTCGGCTTCCAGATGGGCGCCGACGCTGTCGCGCAGGGCCCGGCCCAGGTCGCTCGCCACGGGAGCGGCAGGCGCTGCCAGTTCGGCGCGCAGGTCGAAGAAGCGGCCTTCGGCGCGTCCGCCGTCCTCGCCGGCCCACAGCCACGAACCGGCCGGCAGCGGGCGGATGGCGCGGTAGAGTGTGTGCGGCTCGGGCACATGGCCCCACAGGAAGAAGCCGGCGTGCCCGGCCGGGTCGGGGGCGGTGTCGACGCCGCCGCCGGCCAGCAGCGCCTTGACCTGCGAGGCGGCCCGCAAGGTCCTGCCGTCGTCGGCCACGTAAAGCGGCTTGATGCCGAAGGGGTCGCGCGCCAGCAGCAGGCCACGGCGGCGTTCGTCCCACAGGGCCAGGGCGAACATGCCGCGCAGCCGACCCAGGGCGGCGATGCCGTCTTGCCGGTACAGTTCGAGGATCACCTCGGTGTCGGTGCGCGAGCGGAAGGTGGCGCCCTTGGCCTCCAGCTCGGCCCGCAAGGCCCGCCAGTTGTAGATCTCGCCGTTGAAGACGATGCGCAACGCGCCGTCGTTGGTGGCCATGGGCTGGGCGCCCGACGCGTCGAGCCCGATGATGGCCAGGCGGCGGTGGGCTAGGCCGATGCGTCCGTCGTCGGCACGCCACAAGCCGGCGCCGTCGGGGCCGCGCGCCGCCATGCGGTCGCGCATGCGGGCCAGTTCGTCGGCATTGACGGGCGCGGCGGCCTGCGTCCCCGCGAAAATGGCGACAAGCCCGCACATCTCATCGACACCTTGCCCTGGCCGGCACGCCGACGGCGAGCGCCTGCGCGGGAACGTCGGCGACCACGGCCGCGCCCGCGCCGACAACGGCGCCGGCGCCGATGGACACGCCCTGGATGACCGCCGCGCCGGTGCCGATGTGCGCCCCCTCGCCCACCACCACGGAACCGGACAGGACCGCCCCCGGCGCCACATGGGCGTGGCGGCCGATCAGGCAGTCGTGATCGACCACGGCCCCGGTGTTGACGACGGCATTGGCACCGATGCGGCAGCCCACCTGCAGCACGGCGCCCGCCATCACCTGGGCGCCTTCCTCAAGGACGACGTCCGAGGCAAGCACGGCGGCCGGATGGACGACGGTGACGAAGGCAAAGCCCTTGCCCTTGAGCGCGTCGAAGACCCGGGCGCGGGGACCGGGCTTTCCGGTCGAGCCGATGCCGTTGGCAAGCAGGACCGAGGCCGCGTCGCGGCCATCGAGCCATTCGTCGCCGCCGGCGATGGGAACCCCGTGGACCAGGGTGCCGTGGCGGGCGGGGTCGGCATCGAGCGCGGCCGTCACCTGTTGGCCGGCGGCGCGAAGGGTCTCGATCACCACCTTGGCGTGCCCCCCTGCGCCGATGACCACCACCGGGCGGGCGCTCATGGCGTCACCAGTTGCGGGCTGGACGGAATGTTGACGATGCGGGCGGCCATGGCCTCGGCACAGGCCAGGTCCATGCGCGGGCAGTCGGCATTCATGGAAAGCAAGTGCATGGGCCGCCACGCCGGGCGGGTCTGGATGTCGGCGGCCGAGGTCGCCTCAAGCACCGGTTCGAGCAGGCTGGGGTCGTCCAGCACGATGGCGTGCAGCCAGTAATTGCTGGTGGCGAACTCGGGCTCCGTGACGAAACGCACGCCGGGCAGGCCGGCGAAGGCGCCGGCATATCGCTCGGCCAGCCGACGCTTGCGCTCGACCTTGGAAGCAAGCTGTTCCACCTGGGCGCAGCCCAGGGCGGCGTTCAGGTTGGGCATCCGGTAATTGTAGCCCACCTCGTCGTGGACGAAGTCCCAGCGGTGGGGCAGCTTGGCGGTGGTGGTCAGGTGCTTGGCCCGGTCGGCCAGCGCCTCGTCGTTGCACAGAACGGCGCCGCCGCCGCCGGTGGTGACGATCTTGTTGCCGTTGAAGGACAGTGCCGAAACCAGCCCGAAGTTCCCGGTGTGCCGTCCCTTGTAGAAGCTACCCAGCGATTCGGCGGCGTCCTCGACCAGGGGCAGGCCCCAGCTGGCGCACAGTTCCATCAGGGGGGCGAGGTCGACCGGGTGCCCGAAGGTGTGCATGCACACCAGGGCCCGGATGGTCCGCCCGGTCTTGCGGTTGACCACCCGGCCGTCGCGGCGCACGGCCACCGCGTCCAGGTGTGCGGCCAGCTTGGGAATGTCGACGCCCAGGGCCTGCGGCTCGCAGTCGAAGAAGTGCGGCACGGCGCCGCAGTACCGGACGGCGTTGGCGGTGGCGACGAACGTGAACGTCGGGACCAGCACTTCGTCACCGGGGCGAACATCGGCCAGGACTAGCGCCATGTGCAGGGCCGCGGTGCCGTTGACGCAGGCAATGGCGCGCGCGGCGCCGCAGATGGCGGCCAGGTCGCGTTCAAGGCGGTCGACATACGAGCCCACCGACGAGACGAAATTGCTGTCCAGGCAATCCTTGACGTAGCGCCATTCGTTGCCGGCCATTTCAGGCTCATGTAATCGAGCGCCGCCAGACCCGATCCCGTCTTGTATTGCCGAAACGATTGCTTGTGGCAAGCTGGCCATCGAAACCTAGCAGTCCTTCATTTCAGACAGGGCAGCGGGGCGCTCCTTGAAGATAACAGCCCGCCATGCCGGATGTCGAGCCGGCCGAAAACGTCGACGCCGGGATGAATAGGCTTTCCCCCCGGCGAAAGTTCACCGTATATAGCCGGTGGTCGTACGCCCCGGCTAGGCGAGAATAATGAAGCAAGTCATCCAGAGCGCGCGCACCGGCAAGCTGAGCCTGCGCGATGTCCCCGAGCCCAAGGTGCGGTCGGGGTGCCTCCTGGTGCGCACGCGCGCCTCGCTGATCTCGGCCGGCACCGAGCGCATGGTCATCGACTTCGCCAAGAAGAGCCTGGCAGGCAAGGCCAAGGAACGCCCCGACCTGGTGCGCAAGGTGGTCGACAAGGCCCGCCGCGACGGACTGGTGGCCACCTTCAAGGCGGTGATGGCCCGCCTCGACGAGCCGCTGCCCCTGGGTTATTCCGCCGCGGCCGAGGTGGTCGCGGTCGGCGCCGGGCTGGAAGGCGCGTTCGCCGTCGGGCAAAGGGTGGCGGTGGCCGGCGCCGGCCTGGCCAACCACGCCGAACTCAACGTGGTACCCAAGAACCTGTGCGCCCCCATTCCCGACGGCGTCGCCGACGACGAGGCCTGCTTCGGCACCCTGGCCGCCATCGCCATGGCGGGTGTGCGCAATCTGTCTCCCCAGTTGGGCGACGTGGTGGCGGTCCTCGGCGTCGGCCTGGTCGGCCAGATCGCCCAGCAGCTGCTGGCCCTGGCCGGCGTCCGCGTGGTGGCGGTCGACGTCGATCCCGGCCGCCTCGAGCTGGCGCGACGCACCGGGGCCGAGCTGGCCTGGACCTTAAGCGACCCCGGCCTGGCCGAGGCGGTGGCGCAGATGACCGGCGGGCTGGGCTGCGACGGCATCCTGATTGCGGCGGCCACCGACTCCAGCGCGCCGCTGGAGATGGCGGCCGAGCTGGCCCGCGACCGCGCCCGGGTGGTGATGGTGGGCAAGACCGGCACCGAATTCCCCTACGCCGCCTTCATGAAGAAGGAGCTGCAGCTGATGGTGTCGCGCTCCTATGGGCCGGGGCGCTACGACGAGGACTTCGAGGGCCGCGGGGTCAAGTATCCCGCCGGCTGGGTGCGCTGGACCGAGGCCGAGAACCTGCGCGAGTGCGTGCGCCTGATGGATCCCGGGCTGCCGCGGCGCCTGGACGTGGGCGCGCTGATCACCCACCGCTTCCCCTTCGCCGAGGCCGAGGCCGCCTACGGCCTGGTCACCGGCGGCGAGCGCTGCCTGGGCGTAGTACTGCGTTACGATGGCGAAACGAAGCCGCTGCGGCCGTCATTCCCGGCGGCCGGCGCGCCGGCCGGCGCCTGCGTCATGGGCGTGGTCGGGGCCGGCGCCTTCGCCCGCACCGTCCTGCTGCCCGAACTGAAGCGCCTGCCGGCGGTCACCTTGCGCACCGTCTGCACCACCCGCGGCCAGACCGCCGAGCATGCGCAGGGCGCCTTCGGTTTCGCCAACGCAACCACCGAGCTGGACTCTCTGCTGGCCGACCCGGCCATCAACGGGGTGCTGGTGGCCACCCGGCATTCCAACCACGCCGAGCTGACCGCGCGTGCGCTCACCGCCGGCAAGTCGGTGATCGTCGAAAAGCCGTTGGCGCTCGACCGCGACCAGCTGAACCGGGTGATCCAGGCGCGCCAGGGATCGAATGGCTTCTTCCTGGTCGGCTTCAACCGCCGCTTCGCCCCCATGGTCGCCAAGGCCCGCGCCTTGCTGGCCCGCCACCCCGGCCCCAAGATGCTGGTGCTGCGCGTCAACGCCGGCGCCCTGCCGGCGGAAAGCTGGGTCAACGCCGCCGAGGAAGGCGGCGGGCGCATCCTGGGCGAGGTGTGCCACTTCGTCGACCTGGCCCGCTCGCTGGTCGGCAGCCCCATCGCCACCGTGCAGGCCGATGCGGCGCAGGCCACCCATGGCGGCTGCGACGACCTGACGGTGACGCTGACCTTTGCCGACGGCTCGCTGGCGACCATCGTCTACACGGCGCTGGGCGATTCGTCCTTCTCGAAGGAGCGGTTCGAGTGTTTCGCCGGCGGAACGGTCGTCGCGCTCGACAATTTCCTCACCCTGTCGGTGACCGAGAACGGCCGGACCCGTACCGAGAAGGCGCTGGCCCAGGACAAGGGACACCGCGCCCAGCTGGAAGCCTTCGTCGCCGCGGTGGCGGCCGGCGGCCCGGCCCCGGTCGACGAGGCCGAGCTGGTCGAGACCAGCCTGGCCACCATTGCCGTGCTCGACTCCTTGCGCGAGGGCCGGCGGGTGCGGCTGGACGACGTTCCGTGACCATCCTCGTTCCCGCCCTGCTCGCCTTCGCGCTGGCGCTTGCCGGCACGCGGGGCGTGCTGGCGTGGCTGCGGCACCGGCGTTTCCTCGATCATCCCAACGAGCGCTCAAGCCACAAGACGCCGACGCCGCGCGGCGGCGGGCTGGCGGTGACGCCCGCCGTGCTGGTGGCGTGGATGGCGGCGTCCGCCGACGCGCCGGGCTGGAGCTGGGTCGCCGTGCTGGGGGCGGCGCTGCTGATGCTGACCTCGTGGGCCGACGACCGCCACGATCTGCCGCCGGCCCCGCGCCTGCTCGCCCATGCCGGGGTGGTTGCCGGAGCCCTGATGCTGATGGGGCCCGAGCAGCTGGTGTTCCAGGGCTGGCTGCCGCTGGGGGCCGACCGGCTGGTGGCGGGGCTGGGCTGGCTGTGGTTCGTCAACCTGTACAACTTCATGGACGGCATCGACGGCATCACCGGCGTCGAGACCGCCTCCATCGGCACCGGCGTCGCCGTGGTCGCCCTGCTGGCCGGCAGCGCCACCGCGCTGGCCCCGTTGGGCCTGGCCTGCGCCGGCGCGGCGCTGGGCTTCCTGGTGTGGAACTGGCACCCGGCGCGCATCTTCCTGGGCGACGTCGGCAGCGTGCCGCTGGGCTTCCTGCTGGGCGGGCTATTGGTCCAGCTGGCCGCCGCCGGGCAGCTGGCGGCGGCGTTGATCCTGCCGGCCTATTATCTGGCCGACGCCACCATCACCCTGGGCCGGCGCGCCCTGGCCGGCGAGAAGGTGTGGCAGGCCCACCGCCGGCACTTCTACCAGCGCGCCCTGGCCGGGGCCGGTCGCCACGACCGGGTGGTGCTGGCCATCCTGGCCGCCGACGCGGTGCTGGTGGCGCTGGCCGGCGCGGCCGCGCTGGGCCATGATCTTGTCGCCGCTGTGGTTGCGGCGGCGACGGTGGCGGTTCTGCTGGGGGTGTTGTCCCGCTGGGGGCGGGCACGGGAGGAAGGGTACGAGCACGCATGAAGGTCCTGATCGTCAACACCCCCATCCGGCCGCGGCCGACCAGCACGCCACCGTTCGGCAGCCTGGCGCTGCTGAACTACCTGCGCCGCCACGGCGAGCAGGCCGAGTTCTATAACATCGACGGCAACCGCCCGCCCTATGACGAGGCGCTGAAGCGCATCGTCGAGGCGCGTCCCGACGTGCTGGGCATCAGCGCGGTGGTGTCGACCGCCTACGCCTTCACCAAGCGCCTGTCGCTGGACGTCAAGCGCCTGCTGCCCGACTGCCTGGTGGTGGTGGGCGGCAACCTGGCCGCCAGCGCCGAGGTGCTGCTCAATCGCACCGGCACCGACATCTGCTGCACCGGCGAGGGCGAGGAGGCATTCCTGGCCATCGTGCGCCGGGCCAAGGAAACCCGGGTGGCGGCCGAGTTCGCCGACATTCCCGGACTGGCGGTGCTGGGCCGCGACGGGTCGCTGCTCAATACCGGCTTCGCCCCCTCGCTGCCGGCCTCGCAGGTCTTCGACATCGACTGGGACGAGTTGTTCGCCTCGGCGCCGGCCGACACCTACATCAACGATCCCGTCCGCGACGACGAGGTCGAGTACTGGCTGCAGGGCGATCCCCGGACCTTCCAGCCTCACCGGCGCGGCAAGAAGCTGGTGACCATCCGCTGCTCGAAGGGGTGCGTGGCGCGCTGCACCTTCTGCCACCGCTTCGACAAGGGCATCCGCTACATCCCGGTCGACCTGCTGGTCGAGCGCCTGACCCTGCTCAAGGAAAGGCACGAGGTCGGCTTCTTCGCCGTCGGCGACGAGAACTTCGGCACCGACCGGCGCTGGCTGGCCGAGTTCTGCGAAAAGGTCAAGCCGCTGGACCTTTTGTGGCGGGTGTCGGGGATGCGGGTCAACTGCGTCACCCCCGAGCAGATCGCCATGATGCGCGACGCCGGCTGCGTCACCCTGTTCTTCGGCATGGAGACCGGGTCCGAGCGCATGCTGCAGGTGATGGAGAAGAAGGTCCAGCTGGCCGACAACTACAACGCCATGGAGTGGACCATCGGCGCCGGGCTGTACACCGTGGTGCAGCTGGTGCTGGGCATGCCGGGCGAGACCTCGGACACCGTCGCCGAGACCATCGAGTTCTGCAAGTTCGCCATGACGCTGGACGCCCGCCAGAACCCCAACGACCTGTCCATCAACTATGCCCAGGCGCTGCCCGGCACGCCGCTCTACGACTTCGCCCGCGCCCGCGGCCTGATCGGCGGCGGCGTCGACGGCGAGGAGGCCTATCTGTTGCGGGTGTCCGACAAGGACGCCCACGACGAGGTGACCACGCTCAACTTCACCGACCAGCCCCGCCTGGTCTGCCAGATGTGGCGCCCGCGCATCCAGATCGAGGTCAACGCCGCCTATGTGGCCCAGTTCGGGCTGGACCACTATCACCGGGTGCTGCTCAACGACACCAACTACTTCAAGCGCAAGCGGCCGACCGACGGCTTCTTCGCCAACCCCAAGCGCCTGGTCGACCGCAGCCTGACCACCGATTCGCTGCACGACACCAAGGACGCCCTGGAAGTCGACGACACCCCGCGCCTGCCGCCGCTGTGGGGGCTGCTGCGATCAGGCAACCTTGGCATGGCGCTGATCTGCTATCCGCTGCTGGCCTATCGCCTGCGTGCGCTGCTGCCGCTGCTGGTGCTGCTGAAGGCGGGCCGCGCCGGCGGCATCGGCTATGCGGCGTCCCTGGTGGCCGAGTGGGCGCGCTGGCTGGTGTCGGGACGGCGGGCGACGGCCAAGCTCGACCAGTACCGGTCCTTGCGCAAGATCGTCACCGAGGACATGGCCGGCGCCCTGGTCGACGACCCGGCCATGGTGCCGCTGCGCCGGGGGCGCTGAAGGGGGAGGGAGCGATGAAGGTTCTGGTCACGGGTGCGACCGGGTTCGTCGGCGGCGCAGTCCTCCGCGCCCTGGCGACCAACGGCCACGAGGCGGTGGCGGCGGTGCGCCGCGCCGACCATGCCCTGCCCGCCGCCGTCTGCCCGGTCCGCGTGGGCGAGCTGGGCCCGCACACCGACTGGACCGAGGCCCTGGCCGGCGCCGAGGCGGTGGTCCACCTGGCCGCCCGCGCCCACGTCCTCAACGATCCCGATCCCGACCCGTTGGCGGTGTTCCGCCGGGTCAACCGCGACGGCACCGTGCGCCTGGCCGAACAGGCCGTGGCCGCCGGGGTGAAGCGGCTGGTGTTCGTCAGCACCATCAAGGTACACGGCGAAGCGACGCCGCCCGGCCGGCCGTTCCGCCCCGAAGACCCGCCGGCGCCCGAGGACGGCTACGGGCTGGCCAAGGCCGAGGCCGAGGCGGCGCTGGCCGACATCGCGGCGCGCACCGGCATGGAGCTGGTGGTGATCCGCCCGCCCCTGGTCCACGGTCCGCGCGCCAAGGGCAACCTGGCCTCGCTGATGACCGCCATCGCGCGACGCATGCCCCTGCCGCTGGGCGCCATCGACAACCGGCGCAGCCTGGTCGGCGTCGACAACCTGGCCGACCTGGTCCGCGTCTGCCTGGAGCATCCGGCCGCCGCCGGGCGCAGCTTCCTGGTCCGCGACAGCGAGGACGTGTCCACCCCCGGCCTGATCCGCCGGCTGGCCGGCGCCATGGGACGGCGCCCCTTGCTGGTGCCGGTGCCGCCCGCCCTGCTGACGGCGGCCGGCCGGCTGCTGGGCCGGCAAACCACCGTCGAGCGCCTGCTGGGCTCGCTGACGGTGGACGATGCCGCCACCCGCGAGGTCCTGGGCTGGCAGCCCCGCATCGGCCTGGACGAAGGTCTGAGCGCCATGGCCGCAGCCTGGCGGGCACGGGCCGGCGCTTGACAGCATGGGGCCCTTCCTCTACCCACCGGGAGGGACGACAGGAGAGGTGACATGGCCGAAGCGGTCTATTCGCTGACCGGCAAGCGGGTGTTCGTCGCCGGCCATCGCGGCATGGCGGGCTCGGCCGTCGTCCGCCGCCTGGCCGCCGAGGATTGTACCGTCCTGACCGCCACCCGTGCCGAGGTCGACCTGCGCCGCCAGGCCGAGGTCGAGGCGTGGATGGAGGCCAACCGCCCGCAGGCGGTGTTCGTCGCCGCCGCCACCGTCGGCGGCATCCTGGCCAATTCGACGCGTCCGGCCGAGTTCCTCTACGACAACCTGGCCATCGAGACCAACCTGGTGCACGCCGCCTGGAAGGCCGGGGTCGAGAAGCTCCTGTTCCTGGGCTCGTCTTGCATCTATCCCCGGCTCGCCCCGCAGCCCATGCGCGAGGACGCGCTGCTGACCGGCCCGCTGGAGCCCACCAACGAGTGGTACGCCGTGGCCAAGATCGCCGGCATCAAGCTGTGCCAGGCCTATCGGCGCCAGTACGGTTGCGACTTCATCGCCGCCATGCCGACCAACCTGTACGGGCTGGGCGACCGCTACGACCTGACCCAGGGCCACGTGGCGGCGGCGCTGATCATGAAGATCCACGCCGCCAAGGCCGCGGGCGCCGACACCGTCGAGATCTGGGGCACCGGCGCGCCCATGCGCGAGTTCCTGTTCTCCGAGGACCTGGCCGACGGGCTGGTGTTCCTGATGAAGCATTATTCGGGCGAACCGCACGTCAACATCGGCACCGGCTCGGAGATCACCATCCGCGCCTTCGCCGAGCGGGTGGCCGAGGCGGTGGGATGGACCGGCCGCTTCGTCTTCGACACGTCCAAGCCCGACGGGGCGCCGCGCAAGGTCATGGACAACGCCCGCATCGCCGCACTCGGCTGGCGGGCCGGCACCGACCTGCGCGACGGCCTCAAGCAGGCTTATCGCTGGTACCTCGACAACGTGGCGACCTCCCATGGCTGAACTGGTTCCCATCATCCTGTCCGGCGGCGCCGGCACCCGCCTGTGGCCGCTGTCGCGCGAGCTGAGGCCCAAGCAGCTGCTGCCGCTTTATTCGCCGCAGACGCTGCTGCAGGCCACCGCGCTCCGGGTGCCCTCGGCCCCGGTGGTGGTGTGCAACCACGAACACCGCTTCATCGTCGCCGAACAGCTGCGCGAGCTGGGCGTCGAGCCCCGCGCCGTGGTCATCGAGCCCATGGGCCGCAACACCGCCCCGGCGGCGGCGGTCTCGGCGCTGCTGCTGGCCGACCGGCCAGACGCGCTGATGCTGGTGATGCCGTCCGACCACATGGTGCGCGACCCGGTGGCGTTCACCCGCGCGGTCGAGGCGGCGGTGCCGCTGGCCGAGGCCGGCCGGCTGGTGACCTTCGGCATCGTGCCGTCGGGGCCCAACACCGGCTACGGCTACATCAAGCGCGGCGAGGCCCTGGGCGGCGGCCACGTGGTCGAGCGCTTCGTCGAGAAGCCCGACCTGCCCACCGCTGAAGGCTACGTCGCCTCGGGCGACTATTTCTGGAACAGCGGCATCTTCCTGTTCCCGGCCGCCCTCTATCTCGACGAGCTGGCCGCCCGCCACCCGGCCATGGTCGAGGGCTGCCGCAAGGCCCTGGCCGCCGGGCACTCGGACCTGTTCTTCTTCCGCCTCGACGACGAGGCCTTCGGCGCCATCAAGGGCGAAAGCATCGACTATGCGGTGATGGAGCACACCACGCGCGCCGCCGTGGTGCCGGTCGAGATGGGCTGGTCCGACATCGGCTCGTGGTCGGCACTGTGGCAGGAAAGCCCGCAGGACGGCGACGGCAACGTCTGCCTGGGCGACGTCATCGCCACCGGGAGCAGCGACTGCTACCTGCGCAGCGAGGGCCGCCTGGTCGCCGCGGTGGGGCTGAAGGACCTGGTGGTGGTGGCCACCGACGACGCCGTGCTGGTGGCCGACAAGGCCCATGACCAGGACGTCAAGAAGGTGGTCGAGGTCTTGAAGTCCCAAAGCCGGCCGGAAGCGGTCGCCGGCACCCGCGGCTGGCGCCCCTGGGGCTGGTTCCAGACCATCGACGAGGGCCCGCGCTTCCGGGTCAAGCACATCCAGGTCGATCCCGGCGCCAAGCTGTCGTTGCAGAAGCACTGGCACCGGTCGGAACACTGGGTGGTGGTCACCGGTACCGCCCTGGTCACCCGCGGCGACGAGACCTTCCAGCTGCGCGAGAACGAATCCACCTTCATCCCCGCCGGCACCGTGCACCGGGTCGAGAACCCCGGGCGGGTGCCGCTGAGAATGATCGAGGTGCAGTCGGGCGAGTATGTGGGTGAGGACGACATCGTCCGCATCGAAGACGTCTACGGCCGCACCGACTGCTAGGTCCGGCGGCCGCCTTGTCAGAGCCGGAGAGGTGCGGATGAAGCCGGCATACGTCGTCTACGACCTGGAGTTCACCGCCTGGCCGGGCTCGGTCCAGCGGGGCTGGAGCGGGCCGGGCGAGCACCGCGAGATCATCCAGGTGGGCGCCGTGGCGCTGGCGGCCGACTTCAGCGAAGTCGCGGCGCTGGACGTGCTGGTGCGGCCCCGCGTCAACCCGGTGCTCAGCGACTATATCGTCGCACTCACCGGCATCACCCAGGCCCACGTGGATGCCGAGGGCCTGGGCCTTGCCGAGGCGCTCGACCGGCTGGTCGCAATGGCGGCACCGGACCTGCCCCTGATCGCCAACGGCACCGACGCCGTGGTCATCGCCGAGAACTGCGCGCTGGCCGGCCTGCCCGCCTTCGCCCCCGGCCGCCTGCACAATGTCTCGGGCGTGTTCCGCTCCCATCTCGGGCGCGATCGGCACACCGCCAGCGGCGACTTGCCCTCGGCCCTCGGGCTCGAGATGGTTGGACCCGCGCACAACGCGGTCGCCGACGCCCGCGCCGTCGCCGCGGGCCTGCGCCACCTGGCGGCCATGGGCGCACTCGGCGACGACTGGCTGGCCGGCCGCCCCTAGATCTTGCCCTCGAGGCGATCGAGCGCGATCCAGAACCCTTCGCCGTTGTTCTTGTGGCCCTGCCACACTTCCGGGATGAACGAGGCGGCGGGCGCATCCCGATTGAGCTCGTCGCCCAGGGCGCGGAAGTCCATGGTGCCCTCGCCGATCTGCAGCCCCTCGCCGTCGACGCCGGCGGCATCGGCGATGTGCAGATGGGCGGTGACCGGCCCGGTCAGCCGGACGAAGTCGGACATGGACCAGCCGAAGTGGTTGCAGGCCAGCTGGGAATGGGAGACGTCCAGGCAGATCCGCATGCCGTTGGCGTGGCAGATGTCGGCGATCTCCTGGGGGTCGACGAACAGGTTGTGGAAGCGCTGCCCGCCGAAATGCCAGGGGAACGGCGGCATGGTCTGCGGAATGATTTCGACGTCGCTGGTGTCGACCGAGCGCAGGCTTTCCAGCACCATGTCGTAAAGTCGCGCCCGGTCGGCCGGGTCGATGGGCTTGTACTCGCTGAAGCCGCCCATGTTGGTGACGATCAAGGTGCGCGCCGCCGCCTTGGCGTGCCAGGGACGCAGCGCACGCGCCACGTCGCAGACGCGGTTGAGCTCGTCGATGGAGCGCTGGCGATAGGCCTGGTCGTCGGAACACAGGTTGACCACATGGTCGCCGGCGAACAGCTCGGGGCAGTGGACGGTAAAGTCCATGTCCACGGGGGCGTCGAACCAGTCTTCCAGCTTCAGGTCCATGTCCTTGTAGGACAGGTGGTATTCGAGGAAGTCGGGCGAGACCAGGGCCCGGATGGCGCGGCTGTCGTGATAGCGCACCGGCACGCCCCACGGGCGGCCGAACCGGTAGGCGCGCGGCTGGATCTGCTGGTCTTCGAGGTCGCTGGGATAGAAGAAGTCGCCGGCGGCCACGGGGCGCCGCAGCCGGCGGCCGATCAGCTCGTGGCGGCGGTTGGGCTGCAGGCCGCGGCCCGGGCTTTTCACCGCCAGCATGGGCGCAGCGATGACCTCGCCCTCGGGGATGTCGCAGGCGGCGACCAGGCTCTTGGCCAGGTTTTCGCGGTTCATCAGCTCGCCCTGGGTGATCTCGCGCCGGCGCGAGCTGCCCATGGCTTCCTCGGTGGCGCGGATGGCGGCGACCATGTCGGCGAACTCGCCGGGCAACAGGCTGATCTTGTGGTCGCTGCCCTCGAAGTCGCGGTCGATGGTGAAGTGCTTTTCGATCACCTTGGCGCCGCGGGCGACGGCGGCGATGCACACGGCGAAGCCGCGTTCGTGCCCCGAATAGCCCACCGGACCCTGGCCGATGTCGCGCAGCCGGTCCATGTAGGCCAGGTTGACATCCTTGAAGGGCGTGGGATAGGTCGAGTTGCAGTGCAGCAGCATGAACGGCGCGCCGCGGCGCTGCAGCAGCTTGACGCTTTCGATGATCTCGGTTTCGCGCGACATGCCGGTCGACAGCAGGAGCGGCTTGCGGGTGGCCGCGACCGCTTCCAGCAGATCGTGGTTGGTCAGGTCGGCCGAGGCGATCTTGTAGCCCTCGATGCCGTAGCGTTCCAGGTTGGCGACGCTTTCCAGGTCCCACGGGGTGCACAGCGGCACCACGCCCCGGCTGCGGCAATGGTCGAAGACGCGGTACAGCTGCTCGGCAGGCAGGTTGAAGCGCGCCAGCAGGTCCAGGGTGTATTCGGCCCCCAGGTCTTCGCCGCTGCTGTCGGCGCGGCCCCGGTTGCGGTACAGCGACGACATCGAGCGCATCTGGAACTTGACGCACTGGGCCCCGGCGTCGGCGGCCAGGTCGACCAGGCGGTGGGCCAGTTCGACATCGCCGTTGTGGTTGTTGCCGATCTCGGAAATCAGGAAGGCCGGCGAATCGGACCCGATGGTGAAGCCGCCCAGCACCAGCGCCCGCGGCTTGCGGTGGGCGACGGCGACCAGATGGCCCCAGCCGTCGAGCAGGGGGACGAACTCGATGACCTCGCTGAACATCTGGGCGACGGTCTCGGGGTCTTCGTCGACCGAGGCGCTGACGAACTTCTTGTTGGAGACCCGCGCGATGGGCAGGGTCAGGTCGATGTGCTCCTGCTCGACCAGCCAGCGGCGGATGTCGCCGTCGGTCACCACGCCTTCCAGGTGCCCCGACGCCGTCACCGAGAAGATGAAGCGTTGCTTCTGCTGGGTCATCTTGGCCAGCGCGTCCAGGATGGGCGCCTCGGCGAAGACTACGTAGCGGGCGAGGTTATGCTCGATGTTCATGGTCATCCCAAGCCTGTGTCCTCATGGCGCCGTGCCGGCGGCTTCGGCGGAGCGCAGCCCGGCCAGTGCGACCGAGAGCGCCCGTACGCCGTCTTCCAGATCAGGGGACACCGGGGCCCGTCCCGCCACGGCGTCGAGAAATGCCCGCAACTCGGCGACGAACATGTCGTTGCGGTCGAAGCCGGCGCCCGCATCCGCGATTTCCGCCGGTTCGGCGGCACCCGCGGGCGTCAGGGTCGCCACGCCCCGGTAATAGTCGAACGCGATGCGGCCGTCCGAGCCGGTGATCGCCAGGCTGCGCCGGGGCGGGCGCTGGAGATAGTCCAGGTGCACCGCGGCGGTGGCGCCGGTTTCGAAGGACAGCAGAAGCTGCGCCCAGTGCTCGCATCCGAGTTCGAGCGGCGAATTGCTGCCGGTCATGGCCTTGACCGCGGACACGCCGCCCAGCAGCCACAGCAGCATGTCGATATCGTGGCTGAGCGTCAGCACGGGGCCGCCGCCCATGTCGCGACGGGCCGAGTACGAGGCGCGGTAGTCCTCCCACGGATGCCAGTCGGGCAGGTACTCGCCCCACTCGGACAGGGCGAAGGCGGGCGTGCCGATGCGGCCCTGGTCCAGCCACCGCTTGACCTGCCGCAGGCAGGGATGGAAGCGCAGCATGTAGCCCACCATGCATGCCTTGCCGCTGGCGGCGACCGCAGCACGCAAACGGTCCAGGCCGTCAAGCCCGTGGGCGATGGGCTTTTCCACGAACAGGTGGCAGCCGGCCTCGGCGCAGGCCGTGGCGGTTTCCAGGTGCAGGTGGGTGGGATTGCAGACGAAGGCGGTGTCGGGCCGGGCATCCAGCGCCTCGGCCAGGGTGGACACCGAGGGGAAGCCTTGGTCGATGGTGCGCAACGGCCCGTCGGCACGGCGCAGCAGGATGATGTCCTCGTGTCCCAGGGCCAGCAGGTTGCGGATGTGGCGCTCGCCGATGGAGCCCACGCCGCAAATGAGGTGCCGCAGGCTCATGGACGCACGCAGTCGGGGATGGCGGCCAGCAGGTCCTCGGCGCGGAGGAAGTCGTGCTCGCCGTCGATATCCACCGCCAGGCGCCGCTCGACCGGAAAGCTCAGGATCACCGGGCCGGACATGCCCCCCAGTTCGGTCATCACCGTGCGCCGGGCGATATCGATCTGTCCTGTCTGCCACCAGGTCGGCGGCAGCTTCTGGCGCGGCTGGTTGAACGGCTCGAACAGCCCGGGGACGTCCAGCAACTGGTGCATCACCCCGTCCTCGCCCACCCGCCACATCTTGTAGGGCGTATGGTCGGCCGGGCAGACCGAGCGGATCGAGGTGGCTTCGGGGCGGTCGCGCAGCATGGCGATGGCGCGGTCCAGCTCGCCTGCCCGGCGCAACGGCGAGGTGCAGCGCACGTTGGCGACCAGGTCGGGCCGCCAGCCGTCGTTGGTGTCCAGCCATTCCAGGGCATGGCGGAACACTTCGATGTCGGTACTGTGGTCCTGGGCGAATTCGGACGGGCGCATGAACGGCACCTCGGCGCCGTAGCGCAGCGCCACCTCGGCGATCTCGGGCGAGTCGGTCGAGCAGATGACGCGGGTGACCAGGCCGGCCTGGCGCGCCGCGGCGATGGCGTAGGCGAGCATGGGATGCCCGCCCAGCATGCGAAGGTTCTTGCCGGGAATGCCCTTCGAGCCGCCGCGAGCGGGGACCAATGCGAGTACGGTTGCCATGTCCACCCTTTCGAGGTCCAGAAAATAGCCTATTCGCTGGGACGCGGCAACGCGGGGCGGGGCTTCACGGCTTCAGGTAGCCGCACAGTTTCTTCTGGTCGCAACGCTCGGCGCACTTGTGGCCCTTGGGGAAATTCCCGCTGACGTGCCAGCTGCGGAAGGTGCGATAGCGCTCGCCGTTCCAGATCTCCTCGAGGGTCTGCTCGCGGACATTGCCCAGCACCATTTCGACGTCGTAGTCCTGGGTGCACGGCACCACCGACCCGTCGGCCATCACCGTGAACGAGGTCCACGGATACTCGCAGTACTGCTGCTCGTAGTGGGAGCGGTTCTCAAGGTTCTCGTCGGCCTCGAAGTACCAGCGGTTGTCCTGGCTCTTGATGTAGGCGAACACGTCGCGGCCCTTCCACAGGTCGAGGAAGCGCTGGTGCATGGCCTGGGCCTCGGCGTCGGTGGACAGCTCGATCATGGTGACCACGATCAGCGTCTGGTAGCCCTTGGCCTTCTTCAGCTCGAGGATGTCGAGGATGGTCTGGAAGGCGGCGTCGAAGTTGTTGCGGGCGCCGCGCACCTTCTTCTGCTGCTCGTCGTCGAGCGCATCCACCGAGAACTTCAGCACGTCCAGGCCGGCCTGCATCAGTTCCTCGACCCTGGCCACGGTGGCGTTGGCGGGCACGCAGGAGAAATAGGTCGGCACCCCATGCTCGCGGCACACCCGCACGCGCTCGAGGATGTGCTTGTCCAGCATCGGCTCGCCATAGCCGTGCAGGGTCAGGCAGCGCGACGAGACGTGGAAATAGAAGGCATTCTCGTCGGGGCGGTCGTAGCTGACGTTGTAACGCTCGGCCACGTAGTTGTGGAATTCCGCCAGACGCTCGGGATCGTGGGGCTTGATCTGCGAGATCACCTTGGCGAAGTCGTCGCCGTCGATCCACATGTTCTTGCGCGTCATCAGCGTCGTGCGCGGGCACATGACGCACTTCATGTTGCAGTAGTTGGTGGTCTCGATGTTGAACACATAGGGCTGCGCGCTCACCAGCGCCTCGAGCTCCTCGATGAGCGCGGGCACGTCGGCCTTGGTGAACTGGCGCTCGACGATCTTCTTTCTCAGCGGTTCGACGCGACGAAAGAACTCAATGTCATACATGCTGCTTCCTCGAGAAAACGGCCCACCGGCCCATCTGCCCATATATCATAGGCAATGGTCCGACCGTAAGGAAATGCGGCCCTAGCGCCGCCCGCCCACCAGCTTCTCGCGCAAGGTGGGGCGGTGGTAGCGCAGCTCGACCGAGCGGCCGCCGGCGGGCACCGACACCGCCATCTGGGCGGCGTTGACCGGCACGATGTCCACCGGCCGGCCGTCGACGGTCGCCGTCCACCACGGCGTGAACGGAATGGCGACCACCAGCGTGCCGCCGGACGGTGCCTCGACCTCGGCGGTGACCGCGTCGGCCGGCAGGGCGTAGCGGCGCACCGTCATGGCCGCGGACGCGGGCAGGGCGCCGGCGCGGCCGGCGGCCACCAGGACCTTGCGGGCGGGCCCTTCGCGCCGGAGCAGGTCGAAGAACTCGGGCGTCGTCGGGTCAAGCTCGGTCGCCACCACCGCGGTCGCCGCATAGACCCGCGGCAACGGCTCGCCGATGGAATAGACGCGCACCGGCGGCGTGCGCACCATTTCCCGCAGATAGCCGGCAAGGCGCGCGGACAACTGGTCGACGCGGCGGGTCGGCATCATCTCTTCCGGGCCGGGGCCCGACACCTGGGTGACGCCCTCGCCGGTCAGCGGCAGCACGCTCAGCACATAGCCCACGTTCATCAGCCGCAGCATGGCGAGGTCGGCATGCTGGCCCAGGTCGTAGCTGGCGCAGCACTTGTCGTCGAAGGCGCTGGTGGCAAGGGAGAGGTAGCTGGATGCCGCGTCCGACGGATGCTTCAAGACCGCGTCCAGCCAGAAATAGGACAGCGACGACAGGTTCAGGTTGAAGGTGCCGTCAAGGGTGTCCAGCCCGGCCACCACCGCCAGGTCGGCCGGCAGCCGGTAGGGCATGGACACCACCCTGACCGGTTTGTCCGCCGGAATGCCGGCGCGGGCGATGTTGACGCGGCCCTGCTCGATGACGGGCAGACCGCCCAGGCTGACCCAGCTGCCCAGTTCCTGGACCTTGGTGGCCACCAGCGCGGCCGCGGCCAGTCCCGCCATGGCGGCCATGCCGACACGCGGCGCCGGCCGGGCAAGGACCTTGCGCTGGTGGGCGGCCGCCATGGCCAGCAGCACGAACAGGTCCATGGAGAAGGCCACCCTCTCCCAGTCCACCGCGGCCACCGCCTTCAGGCCGATGGCGGCCCAGGGCAGGTTCTGCACCACGGTGCCGCCGAGCGCGGTGCCCAGGGTGACGGCAGCAATGCGGCGGCGCAACGGATGGCCGGTCCACCACAGCAGAGCCAGCGCCAGCCACAGGGTGTAGTTGCGGTGCTCCTCGACGTCGGTGACGTCCTGGACCAGCCGGGCGCCTATGCCGGACAGCGACCGGGTCAGGTCGATCTGGCTGGAGCGGAAGGCCCAGGGGGCCAGCTGCATCTTGCCCCACAGGCTTTCGTGCCAGTTCAGCAGCACCGCCACCAGCAGGATGGCGATCGCCGCCATCGGCTTCCACGCCGGCTTGGGGGCGATCAGCAAGATGGCGAAGGCCAGGGCGGCGAACACCGGCGGACCCGAGTGGGTCGGCGTGCACGAGATGGCGTGCAGGGCCGACAGCCCCACCACCCACCACCAGTAATGGGGCCGCCCCACCCGGGCGACGAACACCAGGACCAGGACCGGCATCAGGGCAAAGGCCAGCCCATGGGCCATGGTCAGCTTGAAGAAATAATGGTTGCTGAGCGAATAGATGGCGCCCAGGCACAGGGCCAGGAAGCGGTCGGACTGCCACAGGCGCCGGCACAGCAGGTACACCCCGGCCAGCGCCAGCGCCTCCTGGGCCACCCGGATGGCGCCGGTCACCGCCCACATCGGCAGGACCGACAGCAGCACGCGGTCGAGCGCCAGGAACTGCCCGGTGAACACGCCCAGCGCATCGACGTCGTTGCCGCCGGCGAAGGCATGGGCGAACTGGCCGCCGCCATGGTGCTCGACCAGGTACTGCTGGACCAGCACGGTGAAATCCATCTCGGCGAAGGTGCCCAGATACGAATAGGGCCCGAAGAAGACGAATTCGGCGCTGACCACGGCCACCCAGGTCGCCCCCACCGCCACGGCCTGGCGGCGCGATAGGGCGACGGGCCCGTGGACCCAAGTGAAACCGGCAGCCGACAGGAAGGCCACCGCGGTCAACGCCGCCAGCACGACGTCGTAGGTGCTCATGCCCGGTGACCCGCGAACCGCGCCGCCAGGTCCGGGCGCAGCAGCCCCGCCCCAGCCAGCCCGGTCATCACCTTCACCCAGTACGGGTCCTCGGACGAGCCGGCCCGCATGATGTAGTCCTCGACATAGGCGCGGTAGGCGGCCTGGTCGACCTCGTAGGCCCGCGTCAGGTCGACGGCGTCGGGATCGTCGATGAACACCGGCTTGGTGCCGAGCGCGGCGGCGGTGCAGCGCATCTTGTGGCCCACCGTCGGATGGGCATCGAGCGAGCGGGTGGCGATGATCATCAGCGGCTTGCCGAACAGCACGGCGAAGCTGGACGCCGTGCTGTGGCAGCCGATGCCGAGCCGGCAGCTGCGGACCAGTGCGGCGGTGCCGCCCTTGACGATGCGCCGGGCGCCGAACAGCCCCGGCGCGGCGTAATAGTCGGCGCGCGGATGGGCGGCGATCACCACCTCGAGGCCGAGTTCGGCCTCGACGCGGTCGAACAGGCGGCGCAGCCGCGGATAGAATTCGGCCGGATCCACCGGCTGGCCGTGACCCTCGGCCACCGAGTCGGGGTGGTACCCCAGCCAGGTGTCGATATAAAGGGCGGTGCGCCCCTCGTCGGCCGCAAGCGGCTTGGCCGCCTCGTCGCGGTAGACGTCCCAGTCGGCGGCATGGGCGAGGATGCGGTGCGTCTGCGGGCCGACCAGGGGGACGCACGGCTCGCTCTTGCGGCCGCCGATCACCACCGCCTCGAACGGACGGATGCCCAGCAGGCCCAGCGGCAGGCGCCCGACCAGCGAGCGCAACGGGTCGGCGCGGCGCAGCCTGGCCAGCAGGGTGGGCGGCGGCTCGCTGGCCGACGGGTGCACGTTGGTCGAGAACATCACCTTCGGCGCGCGGGCCCGCGACAGCATGCGCAACACCCCCAGGCCGCGGGGCTCGGGGTGGCCGGTGCCGGCCATGACGAAGACCACATCGGCGCCGTCCAGGGCGCATTCCGCCTCGGCCAGGCCGGTGCGCGGGGTCGCCACCACCAGCCGCACGCCCTCGACCGCACCGTAATGGGCACGGTCGTGCTTGAGCTGCGGCACCATCAGGTCGCCGACATCGACCACCGTCACCGCGGCGCCAAGGGAGATGAACCAGTCCACCGCCCAGCGGGCGCGATATGCCGCAGTGAACGGGACCTGCATCAGGTAGACGACGCTGAACGACGCCATGGACACCGGGCAAATATTGGAGGAGGAGCGGATTGTCGCGAGTGCCGCCGTCGCGGTCAAGGATCATCGGCGTGCCTTTTCGACTGCCGGCACCAGCGGCCCCGTGATATGACGGGGCCGCCATGCCCGAGGATACACGCAGCCATTCGAGACGTGCCCAGTGGCGCCAGGCACGCATGCAGCTGGAACAAAAACTGGCTCAGCAGGGAGTGCGGGCGTCGGTCGAGGGCGAGCGCCGGCGGGCCAACCACGTCTCGCTGCCCACCCGGCTGGCCTTCGCCGCCCTGTTCGCCACCCGACGCGGCAGCGCCAACGCCCACGACCTGCACGTGGCGGTGCGCGAGATGGCGTTCGAGGACCTGCCCCAGGCCTTCGACGGCTACACCATCTTGTTCATGTCGGACCTGCATGTGGCGCAGACGCCCAAGGCCGTCGCCGCCGCCGCCGACCTGGTCCGGTCGATGGCGCCCGACCTTGCGGTGCTGGGCGGCGACTACCAGACCTTCGGCCGGCCCACGCCCGCCCAGGTCGGCACCGCCCTGGCGCCGCTGCTTGGCGCCCTGGCGCCGCCGGACGGCGTGCTGGCCCTGCTGGGCAACCACGACTCCCACGAGGTTGCCGACGAGTTGGAAGGCCTGGGCGCCCGGGTCCTGGTCAACGAATGGGCGTCGGTGACCAGGGGCGGCGCCGTCTTGCGCCTGCTGGGGCTGGACGACGTCCACAGCTTCTTCACCCCGGCGGCGACGCGCGCCCTGCACGAGCATCGCGACGGCTTCCGCATCGCCCTGGTCCATACGCCTGAGCTGGCCACCAATGCGGCCGAGGCGGGGTTCCGCCTGTACCTGGCCGGCCATACCCACGGCGGGCAGATCTGCCTGCCGGGCGGACGGCCCATCGTGACCTTCCTGGACAGCCACCGCGCGCTGGCGACCGGCGCGTGGCGATGGATGGGCATGCAGGGCTACACCACCACCGGGGTGGGATCGGGGTCGCCGCCGCTCCGCTTCAACTGCCGGCCCGAAATCGCCCTGATCAGGCTGCGCCGCGCAGCAGCGACGTCTCGGTGACGTAGGGAAGCGCCGGGCGCAGGCCGCGGTAGCGCTCGACCGGCAAGCCGGCCGCGGCAAGCGCCCCGCCGTAGCGCGCCCGCTGGGTGTCGTCGAACAGGATCATGCCGCCCTTGGCCAGGTGCTTCACCGCCTCGGCCAGGCAGTGCGGGCGGGCGCGGCCGTCGACGATGATCAGGTCGAAGGGACCGCCGGCGTCGCCGATGGCGGCGACATAGGCGGCGAATTCCAGGCCCTGGTAGCCGGCGCGCTGCGACGAGCAGCGCGGCGCCTGGCCGGCGGGCGGAGCCACCGGCTCGACCAGCTGTCCCGACACGTTGGGCAACCGGGCCATTTCGGCCGCCAGCGCACCGTGGAAGTCGGGGTCGTGCTCGACGTAGGAGACGCTGCCGGCGCGGGCGGCAAGCCAGGCGGTGCTGGCGCCGGGGCCGTATTCGAACACCCGCGCCCGGCCGCCCTTGGCCTTCAGGAACGCCTCGACCTCGGCGGCGGCACCGAAGGTCCACCACGGGATGTCGAGGCGGATCATGTCCTGGAAGTCGTAGATCGACATGAGGCTGCGCAGGAACAGCGCCGCCCGGTTGCTGCGGCGGCGCTCCAGCCAGCCGCGCACTCCGACGCTGGTCAGCCCGCGCGACAGTCCGCGGATGCCGCAGACGTAAACGCGCTTCATCAACAGCTCTGCCGAAATCCCCATAACCCTCGATCCATGCATCGTCGCGCGGGACAAGCTACGCCGGCCCCTTGTCCTGCTCAAGCCCCTTGGCGGGACGACCGGGAAACAGGGCGGCCAGACCGGCAAACAGGCTGGTCTCGACCAGCATCACCGCGTGCCACAGGAAGGCGGAGGCCACCGCCTGCTCCCAATTGGTTCCTACGATGGACAGGGCCGCCGACCACGCCGCCTGCAAGGGGCCGACACTGGCGACCCCGTTGACCGGGAAGGCGAATGCCACCGAGGCGGCACAGCTGGCCAGCACCGCGTGGATGAACGGATGGGCGCCGATCGCCTGCAGCGTCATCCAGGCCACCACGAACTGCATCAGCCAGATCGCCAATGTCAGCCCCAGCAACAGGGCGTAGTCCGGCCATTCCCTCACCGCCCGCAGGCCGGCATGCAGCTCCTTGGCGATGTTCAGCAGGCGCGGCGGCAGGCCGGTGAGCCCGCGGCCGACCGCCGATCCCAGCCGGTCGGCGAACGGCATGGCAAGCAGCAGCGGCACGCACACCGCGCCCAGCACCGCCGCCCCGTCGACCCATGGCGGCATCGGCTGGGACAGCGCCAGGGTCGCCAGCCCGCCGATGGCCACCACCGACAACAGGTCGAGCACGCGCACCAGCACCAGGGCCCCCAGGCTGGTCCCCAGGGGTATGTCATAGGCCCGGCGCGCCAGGATGGGGAAGCTGAGTTCCCCGGTCTTGAACGGCAGGATCAGGTTGAAGAACAGCATGAAGGCGACGATGCGGCACATCCCCATGGGCGGGGCCGAACGCCGGCGCCACAGCAGCAGCGAGAACCGCCACGCCCGCAATCCGGTGATGGGCACCAAGGTGGCCCCGGCGGCCACCAGCCAGGGGATCTTGGCGCCCTTGAACTCGGCGGCCAGGAACTCGACGTCCACCCGGCCGACCAGGAACGCGACCACCGCCGCGCTCATCAGCGCGGCCAGGGTCAGCTTGACCACCTGGCCGCGGGTCATCCCGCCGGTACCGGCAGCCGGCGAACATACTCGACCTTGACGGATCGAGCCCCGGCCGGCAGGGCCGCCGCCATTTGCACCCCGTTGACGGGGACCAGCGTCACCGGCACGCCATCCGCCGTGGCCCGGAAGAACGGCAGCCACGACGAATTGATCACCAGCACGCCCCCGGCCGGAGCATCGACCTCGATCTCCATGCCGTCGCCGGCGACGCTGGCCTTGGTCACCCGCGCGGTTGCGGCGCTGGCACCGTTCAACTCGGCGCCGGTTTCGGGAACGATACCCTGGGCCTCGCCGACCTCTTCGACCGCCCGCCAGTACTCGGGCGTGCCGAAGCGCTGAGGCTGCGCGACGCTGCGGGCAAAATACACTCGCGGCACCGCCGCACCCAGGTCGTAGACATAGGCGTCCTCGGGCGCCAGCAGGCGCCGCCAATAGCTGGCCAGCTTCTCGCCGGCGGCCATGGTGCAGGACGGGCGGAACTTGGCCGGGTCGGGCCCGCTGACCTGGGTCAGGCCGGCCCCTTCCACCGGAAGCGTGCTGACGAGATAGCGGATGTTGGCGATGCGCAGCAGCCGGGCATTGCCCAGGTCGGCCAGCTTCTGCACCCCGGGGCAGGACCGTTCCGGCACCTTCAGGCCCAGCCGGCCGGCGGCCATGACACGGCCCGCCTGTTGCCAGAAGGCGTTCTTGCGGGCGTCGAACAGCATGAAATAGCCGCCGGCCGTTTCAATGCCGTAGGCCAGCAGGTTGTTGTCGGACAGATGATGCGCCACCGCGACCGCGCGCACCGGCTCGTCGGGCAGCCAGGTCGGCCGGACCAGGTTGGGAATGCCGTGCAGCGCCGAATGGCCGCCGAACCCCAGCCAGTACAGGCCGTTGTAGACCTTGTAGTGGGCCGCCAGCCCCAGCGGCAGCCCGCAGCACAAGGCCGCCGCCAGCAGGCGCGCGGCCGGCGCGCCCCGCTCGAGGGCGGGCTTGAGCCCGGCCACCGCCTCGGCCAGCGACACCACCGCCAGCGGCAGCCAGGCGAACAGGACGTAGCTGGGATTGACCCCCTTGACGAAGCCCAGGCCGATGCGGTCCCACGGCGCGGTGTCCAGCACGACGGCCACCAGCGCCGGCCCCAGCAGCAACGCCGCCTGGCGGGCGATGGAGGCCGGCTGGCGCCGGAAGACGGCGATGCCCAGCGACACGGCGATGGCGACGGCCGGGACCAGCAACTGGGACAGAGTGAGCTCGCCCCCGATGTCGAGCGGCGGCGCGAACAGCTGCACCCGCGAGGTCAGCGGCGCAATCCCCGCCATGGCCGCCATGATCCCCGCCCAGTTCAGCACATGGAGCGGCAGCATCAGCGCCAGGGCGGCGTAGAAGCGCGGCCGGCGCCAGGCACCGCCCAGCAGGGCGGTCAAGCCGACGGCCGTATAGAAGCCCATGCCGCCCTGCACCGGCAGGATCGACACCGCCACCGCCACCGCCATGGCGGCGGCCTCGAGCAAATAGGTGCGGGCCTGGGTGCGATAGCACAGCACCAACACGGCCAGCGCTTGGACGTGGTAGCCGAAGCCGTGGGCCAGCGTCACCTCGATGACGTACTGGGTCGCCAGGGTGTAGACGGCGGCAATGCCCAGCGCCGCCGGCCGGTTGACCGGGGCCGCGGCACGGGCGAGCAGGTACGCCCCGGCCAGCGCCAGACCCTCGGCGGCCACCTTGTGGACGGCGGTGGCCAGCCACGGCGACAGCCATGCGAACAGCAGGCGCTCGATCGAGGCCAGCTGATAGCCGGACGAAAAGATCGCCAGGGCGTCGACGCCGCCCATGACGCGGAAATCGTAGCGGCCCGGCGGAGCGTGTTCGGCGAGGTGGATGTAATAGGGAAGCGCCTGGGCGCCTTCGTCGCCGAAATTGACGAACGAGGCCGGCCCCAGGATCCAGAATTCCAGCGTCACCGCCAGCACCCAGGCGATGCCCAGCAGCAGGATGGTCCTGGCCTCGACCTCGGCGGCGAACAGGCCGGCGCGCCGGCGCGGCATCAACGACACGGTTCCCAGCAGCAGCACCGATACCAGGGCGATGCGGGCCAGCGCCGGTATGTCGAGCATTTCAGTCGGCCGCCCGCCGCGACCGCACGATCGCGTCGTAGACCCGCTGCTCGAACAGCGACTGCGGCTTGAACTCGTGGCCCAGCACGCCCTTGAGCAGGCGCCACAGGCGCTTGGGATAGAGCAGGTACGAGGCCGAGTAGAAGCCGGCCAGGCCGATGAACCGGTAGATGCCGATCTCCCACGCCGGGACGTTCTCGTTATAGGCCCGCAAGTGGGTGAAATCGAAGAACGTGATCAGGTCGTGGAAGTATTCATCGCTGTTGATGTCGATCTTGCCCGCATCGACCAGCTGCTTGAACAGCAGCGAGCCCGGATAGGGCGAGAACACCGCGACGTTGCAGTCCCCCACCCCCTTGGTCGCCATCTTGAGGCAGCACCAGATGGTCTCGAGCATGGAGCGGCGGGTTTCGCCGGGAAAGCCCAGGATGAAGTTCACCTTGGTCATGTGGCCGATCTCGGCCGCCACTGCCGCGCTGGCCAGCACGTTCTGCAGCTTGAGCCGCTTGTTGATCAGCTTCAGCGTCTCTTCCGAGCCGCTTTCGGGGGCATAGACCACCAGCCGGCAGCCGGCGTCGTAAATGGCCGACAGGGTCTCGTGGTCCAGCGCCTCGGCACGGGTACCGGTGGGCAGCTGCCAGACGATGCGGACGTTGCGCCGCTTCAGTTCGACGCAGAAGTCCAGGATCCACTGCTTCTTGACGATGGCGGTCAGGTCGGCGAAGTCGATGCTGTTGCAGCCGTAGGTGGCGATCAGGTGCTCGATCTCGTCGACCACGTCGGCCGGATCGCGCATGGTGTAGCGCGTCGTCCACATGGTCGGGTTCGAGCAGAAGGTGCACTGGTACGGGCAGCCGCGGGTGGCCAGGATCGGCATGTTGCGGCCGAACGAGACGCCGAAGGCGAACGCCTTGCCGAAATAGCTGTCGACCGGGCACAGGTGCCAGGCCGGACGCGGCAGGTTCTGGAAGTCGACGATGCGCCGGCCGACCCCGGTGTGGACCACCTTGCCGTCGGCCCCGCGATAGGCGATGCCGGTCATGCCGTCGACCGGCTTGCCCGCCAGCAGGCGGTGGACCAGCTCGAGGAAGGTCAGCTCGCCTTCGCCCATCACCAGGTAGTCGATGGCGGGGCAGGTCTCGAGCACGAACTGGGGCATGGCGGTGACGTGCTCGCCGCCGGCGACGATGATCATGTCGGGATGGCGGGCGCGGATCTCGGTGATGAGGTCGCGATGCTCGATCCATTCCTGCGAGAACATCAACGACACGCCCAGCACCGCCGCCTTGGGGTCGATGCGGTCAAGAATCGCCGCGGGCGACAGGCCCTGGCGCTTCTTGCGGCCGTCCTCGGTCAGGTCGATCTGGCCGACCGCTTCGCCCACCGCGTCGATGATGTCGACGCCGTACCCCGCCTTCTCCATCAGCCCGCCGATATAGGCGGCACCGATGGGCAGCACGATGGGGGTGCTGTAGGACGTCTTCGACATGACGATGAACGGGCGCAGCAACTGGATGCGGCTGCGGGCCGGGTCCGGCGGGGCGAACGCGGCCAGGGCGTCGGCAACCGTCAGCGAATTGACCGGACCGGCCTTGGCGCGCATTTCGTGGTCGACGGCGGGCGCGTTTGTATTGGGAGCGACGGTCATTTCACAGTTTTCTCGGGGCGGTTCCGGGAGTGGCACTCCCCCATGGGCCAGGCTCCTTGTACGACGGATCGAACTGAAATTGAAGCACTAGCTCGGCCCCCCGCGGGCCCCTCGGGCGGCCCCGCGAAAATGGCAGTCGTGTTGACTTTGGCGGGCGACATCCACTAGCTTTGCCGCGTTGCGCCCCGACCTTGAAGACAAGCGGCGCCAGATGGAGCTTATGAACATCAGCGCCGACTTGTCCGTGCCAAAGGTCAGCGTGGTGGTTCCGGCGCTCAACGAGTGCTCGACACTGGCCGCACTGGTCCAAGGCGTCGCCGCCGCCATGGCCACCGCAGGCAACATTCCCTACGAACTCATTCTCGTCGACGATGGCAGCACCGACGGCAGCTGGGCGGAAATGGCGCGCCTGGCGGCGCAGTTCCCGCGCGTCGTCCGCGCGCTCAGGCTTCGGCGCAATTTCGGCAAGGCCGACGCGCTGATGGCCGGCTTCCGCTGCGCCCGCGGCGCGGCGATCGTCACCATGGATGCCGACCTGCAGGACGATCCCAAGGAGATCCCGCGCTTCCTGGCCAAGCTGGAGGAAGGCTACGACCTGGTGTCGGGCTGGAAGGAACGCCGCCAGGACCCGCTGGACAAGACCCTGCCGTCCAAGCTGTTCAACATGGTGACCGCACGCGTCACCGGGCTGGCGCTGCGCGACTTCAACTGCGGCTTCAAGGCCTATCGGGCCGAGGTGCTGCGCAACATCCGCCTCTACGGCGAGCTGCACCGTTATATACCGGCGCTGGCCCACGCCCAGGGCTTCCGCATCGCCGAGATCCCCGTCGAACACCACCCCCGCCGCCACGGTGTGTCGAAATACGGGTGGGAGCGGTACGTGCGCGGGCTGCTCGACCTGATGACGGTGGTGGCGCTGACCCGCTATGCCACCCGCCCGGGCCACCTGTTCGGCGGCGTCGGCGTGGCGCTGGGGTTCGTCAGCCTGGTGACCCTGCTGTACCTGACCGGCATCTGGATGTTCACCAGCGAAAGCATCGGGCACCGCCCATTGCTCAGTTTCGGGGTGATGACCGGGGTGATCTCGGTCCAGCTGTTCTGCTTCGGCATGCTGGCCGAGCTGATCACCGCCAAGGGCGACCCCATCGACCACGACAAGCTCGTGGCCGAGGTGGCCGCCCATCCCGAACCCGTCCCGTTCCGTGAGCCATGATCGGCCGTCCATGAAGATCCTGTTCGTCACCTCCCACCTGTTCTTTTCCGAACCCCTCGGGGTGATGCTGCTGTCGGCCATCGCCAAGAAGAAGGGCCACCAGACCCGGCTGTGCGTGCTGACCCGCCAGCCCATGGAAGAGGCCCTGCGCGAGTTCGAACCCGACCTGGTCGGCTATTCGACCATCACCGCCAACGAGCACATCTTCGTCGAGGGCGACAACCAGGTGAAGGAGTACATGCATGCGACCGGCCGCAAGGTCTGGCGCATCATGGGCGGGCCGCACGCCACCTACTTCCCCGAAGTGCTCGACAAGATGGGCCTGGACGCCATCGTCGTCGGCCATGGCGACAACGCCCTGCCCGCCATCTTGGACCGCATCGAGGCCGGCCGCGACTTCTCGGGCATTCCCAACGTGCTGGCCAGCACATCGGACACCCTGATCAAGGAGGTCGTCGAGGACCTGGACGCCCTGCCGTTCCTCGACCGCTCGCTGATCTACGACTTCGACCCCAACCTGCAGCAGGTCGGCATCCGGTCGTTCCAGACCCAGCGCGGCTGCCCCTACAAGTGCACCTACTGCTTCAACCACGCCTACAACCGGATGTTCAAGGGCGAGGGCCGCAAGCTGTTCGTGCGCCGTTCGGTCGACCATCTCCTGGCCGAGATCAAGTACGTGCGCGAGACCTTCCCGGAAATGCGCTTCCTGCGGTTTTCCGACGACGTCTTCGCCATCCGCGCCGACGCCTGGCTCGAGGAATTCGCCGAGCGCTACCCGCGCGAGGTCGGCCTGCCGTTCTATTGCCTGATCCGCGCCGACGGGCTGGTCGACGATGTCGGCCGGCTGCTGAAGAAGGCCGGCTGCCAGTCGGTCTCCATGTCCATCGAGACCGGCGTGCTCGAGGCCCGCAACGCGGTGCTCAAGCGCAACATGCCCGACGAGGTGCTGCTGAACGCCTATGCGGTCGCGCGCAAGTACGGCATCTACACCCACTCGAACACCATGCTGGGGCTGCCGGGGACCACCCTGGACCAGGACTTCCAGTCCATCGCCTTCGCCCGCAAGGCGGCCCCCACCGCGGCGACGTTCAGCGTGTTCTGCCCGTTCCCGCGCACCGAGCTGACCGAGTACGCCAAGATGAGAGGCGTGCTGCCCGACAATTTCGACTACAACAACACCTATCGCAACGAGTCGGTGCTGACCAACTACACGGCGATGGAACGCCGGATCCAGCTGAACCTCAGCTATCTCGGGCCGATCTTCTGCAACCTGCCCGACTTCATGCAGCCGATGTTGAAGCCGCTGGCCAGCCTGCCGTTGCCGAGCCTGTATAATTTCGTCGGCTCGATCTTCAATACGTACCTGCTGAGCTTCCGCATCTTCCGCGGCGCCCGCCCCAACGACCCGGTCAGCTGGATCCGCAATGCCTGGCGGGCGGTGAACTATTACTTCCTCAGCGGCCAGGCCAAGAAGCGCCGGCGCCGCTCGGCGTCGATCGCCACCGCGGCCACCGACACCACCTCATAGGGGCGCGGGCTCATAGAGGCGCGGGCTCGGCCTCGTGCTCGTCGCCCGAGGCGCGCACCAGGGCGCGGAAGCGCGGGTTGCGGTCCATGAGCTCGGCGAAGCTGCCGTGGTCGTCGATGCGGCCGCCGTCGACGAAGACGATGCGGTCGCAGTGCCGCACCGTGCTGAGACGATGAGCGATCATGATGATGGTGCGCTCGCCGCGCATCTGCTCGAGGGCGTCGATGAACGCCCGCTCGGTCTCGGAATCCAGGGCCGAGGTCGCCTCGTCCAGGACCAAGAGCTGGGGATCGGGGAACAGCGCGCGGGCGATGCCCAGGCGCTGGCGCTGCCCTCCCGACATGCGCACGCCCCGTTCACCCGCCAGTGATTCGAGGCCGCCGGGCAGGTCGGCGATGAACTCGGTCAGCTTGACCTCGGCCAGCAGCCGCTCGATGGCCCCATCAGAGGCGGGCATGCCCAGGGTGACGTTGTTGCGGATGGTGTCGTCGAAGATATAGATGGTCTGCGGCACGTAGCCGGTCTGCGGCCACCCGCTCCCGTCCGGGCCAACCGGGCGGCCATCGACCAGCAGCCCGCCCTCGGACGGTTCGAGCAGGCGCAGCAGGATCTCGGCCAGGGTCGACTTGCCCGCCCCCGAGCGCCCCACCAGGGCCACCCACTCGCCCCGCCGGATGTCCAGGTCGATGCCGGTCAGCGCCGGCCGCGCGCCTTGCGGATAGTGATAGCCCAGGCCGCGCAGCTGCAGGGTGGTGAACTCGGCCGGCCCGGTGGCGTTGGCGCGGGGCGGCAGTTTCGCCAGCTCGGCGGCGATCTCGTCGAAGTCCCGCGCGACCTGGTCGACGGCGGCGGCGTTGTGGCGGACCTGGGCCATGGCGATGGTCAGCCGGTTGGCCGACGGCATCAGCCGGAAGGCCGCGGCGGCGTACACGCCAAGGGTGGCGACCAGGTCGGCGGCGGAATCGCCGGCCTTCAGCATGATGACCACCGAGATGATCACCACCATGGACGCCTCCAGCGCATAGCGCGGCGCATCCGACAGCGCCGCCATGCGGTACATCACCGAATTGATCTCGTGGTCGGCGGCGTGGTACTGGGCCGAGAAGTAGTCCTGGCGCCCGATGACCTTGATTTCCTTGATGCTGCCCAGGCACTGGTTGAGCAGCTTCAGCCGGTTGGCGAGCTGCGCGTATTTCTGCTTGCCCAGCTTGTCGAAGCGGCCGTGCACCAGAAGGTAGCCGGCCACGAACACCGTGCCGGCGCTGCCGAAGCACAGCAGCGCCACCTGCGGGTTGGCGACGAACAAGAGCACCAGCATGGCCAGGCCGGTGGACGCCTCGGTGAAAGCGCGCACGGCGTGGGTCAGCATTCCGGCGAACACGCTGTAGAGGCCGTCGTGGATGTTGCGCACCAGGTCGGCGGAATTGCGCCCCAGGTGGAACGAGAACGGCGCGTCGATATAGGCGCCCAGCAGCCGGCGGGCGACCGCGGCGTGATTGGACTGGATGAAGCGCACCTGGGCCAGGCCGACCAGGTACACATAGACGCTTTTGACCACGAAGATGGCGGCGAAGGCGCCGGCGAACACCAGCACCAGCCGATGGTCGTCGCCGCCGGCCAGCGCCACCAGCGGGCCCAGCCCGGGCACGCCTTTGACCACGCCCGGGTCGGCCACCACCTTGATCAGCGGGAACAGCATGCCGAGACTGAGCATCTCGGCCAGCGATGCCACGACCGTCGCGGCGCACAAGAGGATGAAGCGCTTTCGCTGGTCGGGGGAAAGCAGGCCGATCGCCCGCGAGATGGCCGAAAACATCATGGCCGAGAGAATCGGCGGACGCCTGCGACCGTGTCAAGCGCCATGGCCCGCATTCGGCCGTTGACTTTGGCCGGGCTCGGCACGGTAATGGCACCCTGCGCCAACGGGGGTGGACCATGAGCATTGCGCGCGACCTCAACGTCGGCGCCGAGGACTAGCGCCTGCCATGTGCGGCATTGCCGGTTCCCTGCGCTTCGATGGTCTCGACGACGCCTTGGCGGTGCGGCGCATGGCCGATGCCCTGGCCCATCGCGGCCCCGACGCCGAAGGGCTGGCCCGCTTCGGCCCGGCGCTGCTGGCCCACCGTCGCCTGTCCGTCATCGACACCGCAACCGCCGCCAACCAGCCGATGGCACTCGAGGAGGCGGGGCTGGCCATCGTCTTCAACGGCGAGATCTACAACTACCGCGACCTGCGCCGCGACCTCGAGGCCAGGGGGCACCGCTTCCACACCGCCAGCGACACCGAGGTGCTGCTGGCCGCCTGGGCCACCTGGGGAGCCGACTGCCTGGCCCGCCTGGTGGGCATGTTCGCCTTCGCGGTCTGGAACGGCCGCGACGGCACCCTGACCCTGGCGCGCGACCGGCTGGGCAAGAAGCCGTTGTTCTTTGCGCTTAGGCCCCAGGGCTTGGCGTTCGCCTCGGAACTCAAGGCGCTGCGGCGCCATCCCTTGGCCGGCGCCGAGATATCGGCGCGCGCCCTGGGCCAGTTCCTGTCGTTCGGCTACGTGCTGGGCGACGATTGCATCCTGGACGGCGTCGCCAAGCTGGGCCCGGGCGAGACCCTGACCGTCACCGCCGACGGCCGCTCCACCCGCGGCAGCTATTGGGACCTGGCCGCCCATTTCCGGGCCAAGCGCAAATTCGCCAACCGCCGGGCGGCAACCGAGGAGCTGGGCGCGCTGATCGACGAGGCGGTCGCCGCGCGGCTGGTCAGCGACGTGCCGCTGGGGGCGTTCCTCAGCGGCGGCATCGATTCCGCCACGGTGGTCGAGTCCATGGCCCGCGCCGGGTCGGCCGAAAGGGTGGAAACCTTCACCATCGGCTTTGCCGAGCAGGGCTTCAGCGAGGCCGAGGCCGCCGCCCACACCGCCGGCTGCCTGGGGGTGCACAACCGCGGCGAGACGGTCGACGCCGCCATGGCCGCCAGCCTGCCCGCCATCGTTCACGCCGCCGACGAACCCTTCGCCGACACGTCCATGATCCCGGTATGGTTCCTGGCCCAGTTCGCCCGCCGGCACGTCACCGTCTGCCTGTCGGGCGACGGCGGCGACGAGGCGTTCGGCGGCTATGTCACCTATGCCGCCGACCGCATCCACCACCTGACCTCGTGGCTGCCGCGCTGGTCGACGCGGGCGGCCTCGGGGTTCCTCGACCGTTGGGTGCCGCCAGGGCGGGGCAAGGTGAGCTGGGACTACAAGGCGCGCCAGTTCCTGGCCGGCCACGCCCTGCCCTTCGAGCGGGCCCATGTGTTCTGGCGCACCCTGTTCCACGGGCCCGAGCGCGCGGCGGTGGTCCGCGCCGACCGCCATGCCGCGGTCCTGGGACCGGACCCTTTCGACGCCCTGGCCCACCATTTCGAGGCGGTGCGCGGCTGCCACTACATCGACCAGGCCATGTATGTGGACATCAAGACCTGGCTGGTCGACGACATCCTGGTCAAGGTCGACCGCATGACCATGGCCCATGCGCTGGAGGCCCGTGCCCCGCTGCTCGACCACCGCATCGTCGAGTTCGCAGCGGCCTTGCCCGCCGACTGGAAGCTGTCGGGGCTGACCACCAAGAAGATCCTCAAGGACGCCGCCGTCCGCCGGTTGCCGCGGGCCGTGGTCGACCGTCCGAAATCGGGCTTCGGCTCGCCGGTGGGCCATTGGCTGAACGGGGAACTGATGGAACTGGGCCGCGACGTCACCACCGCCGGGCCCTTGCTCGACTGGTGCGACAAGGCCGCCGTCGAGCGGCTGTGGCACGAGCACCGGACCCGGCGCGCCGACCATGGTTTCCGCCTTTTCGCCCTGACCTGCCTGGGTTTGTGGCTGGGGCAGGCCGCAGACGTGGAGTCCGCATGCGCCGTATCGTCCTGACCGCTGTCGCCGCCCTGTGGGTGGCCTGGCTGATCGTCGCCGCCATGTTCTATCCGGTCGGCGGCGACGAGGCCGGCTATGCCTATTCGATGCTGGCCATCGCGCGGGGCAAGCTGCCGGTGCTGGACATGTTCATCCTGCAGCCGCCCGACTTCTACATCCCGTTCGCGGCGGTGGCACGCTGGCTTTCTCCCTCGCTCGAAGCCATGCGGCTGGTCTCGGTCGCCTCCATCGTCGCGGTGACCGCCATGGTCGCCGCCCTGGCGCACCAGCGCTACGGCAGCCGGGCGGGACTGCTGGCCTTCGTCCTGATCGGCCTGTCCCATGTCTGGTTCTACTGGAACGTCCAGGTCATCCACTATCCGGTGGCCAACTTCTGCCTGGTCGGCGCCTTCTACCTGGTCGAGCGGCGGCGGCCCGACCGTCGCGACCTGTTCCTGGCCGGCTTCGCCGCCGGCTGGCTGGGAGCGACGCGCCTGGTCCTGGGGCCGGCCGCGGTGGCGCTGCTGGCCGTGGCGGTGATCCGCGCCCAACCCGCCGGGCGCCGCCAGGCCATCGGGGCCGCCATGGTCTTCTGCCTGGGCGGGCTGATCGCGGCGCTTCCCCTGCTGGCAGTCCTGGCCGCCGATCCCCAGGCCACCGTGTTCGACCTGCTGCGCGCCCGCGCGCGGCTGGAATACGAGGGCCACATGGGCTCGCCCACCGGCGTGAAGATGGTCGTCGATTTCCTGTCCAGCCACCTGGGGGTGCTGTGGGGCTTCTTCTTCTGGTTCGACACCACGTTGAAGGCCCAATACATCAACATCGCCTTCCTGGTGCTGGGCGCCGCCGCGGCCGTGGGCTTCGCCCGCGCACCCACCTCCGCACCCCGGCGCGCCTTCCTTGCCGATCCGGTGGTGCGCCACTCCGCGGTGCTGGCCGCGGTGGTGGTGCTTGCCCATTTCGCCACCATCATCCTTCCCTACTACATCCAGGCCGTGCTGCCGCTGATGGCGTTGACGGTCTGCGCCGCCCTCTACCACGCCGGCCTGCTGCCCGCCGCGCCCGAGGCCCGCGTTCCCGCCTGGATGCGGGCGGTGCTGGCGGTGTCGCTGGTGCCCTATGTGGCGGTGTTCCTGGGCTGGACCACGGTCCACGCCTTGCGCCGCAACGAACCCAGCAGCGCCCGGCCCCAGGTCGCCGCCCAGGTCGGCTGCTGGGTCGAGGAGAATACCGCCGCCGGCGACACCATCATGTCGTTCGCCGCGCTGCCTGCCGTCTATGCGGACCGGCGCCTGCCCGACGGCATGGAATACAACAACGCCACCGCGCAGCTGGCGTGGATGCCGGGCCTCGACGAGGCCACCGCCGCCCGCTATCGGCTGGTTTCGGCCGACACCCTTGCCGCACGGCTGCGCGCCGGCACGATCGCGGTCCTGGTCGACGACAAGAACCTGGACCAGGAGCCGTGGGCGCAGTCCATCACCGCGGCCATCGCCGCCAACTACCGGACGGTCGCCACCACGGGCGGGGCCTTTCCCTATGTGATCAAGGTGCGCAACGACCTGTGGCGGGAGACGCTGCCCCGCTTCGATGCGCCGGCGCCCAGCCGGGTGGGCGTGCACGACGTCGGGCTTGCCAATCTCGGCTGGCTGGCGCGCCTGGGCGGCGAGACCGCGGCGATGGCGGCAACCCTTCCCGGCGACCTGGCCGACGCCCTGGCGCGGCTGCGCCACGCCCCCTTCGAGGACCGCTGCCGCCGCTACCTGCGCCTGAAGACCGCGGGCGAGCCATTGAAGTGAGCCCTGGCCCCGGAGGTGACGCGGCCTAGACCGGTCGCTCCGCCTTCAGCGCTTCGGCGGGGGAACGCAGGGTCAGGCCGATGGCGGCCAGGTCCGCGGCGCTGGCAAGGGTGCGCATGCCGGCAAGCCCCAGCACCCGCTCGCGCCCCACCTTGGGCAACCCGGGGACCAGCGCCAGGAGGTCGACGGCGGCCAGTGCCAGCTTCAGCGGGATGGGCAGCAGCCACAGCCGCCGCCCCAGGCGCTGGCGGGCAATCAGCTTGAGGAAGGCGCCGAAAGTCATCGGCTGCGACCCGGCCAGCACATAGACCGTCTGCGACAGGGTCGGCAAGGTGGCAAGGCGCAGCAGGCCCTCGCACACCTCGTCGCGGTGAATGGGCTGCACCGGCTGGTCGACGCCCAGCATGGGCAGCACGGGCCCCAGGCCGGCAACCCGGCACATGGTGCCCCACAGCGCTTGCAACGCTCCGCCGTAGACCAGGCCGATGCGGGCGGCGACCTCGCCCGGGCGCTGCAGCAGGCCCTCGGTCAGCGCCTTGTTGCGGCCGTACTTGTTGAGGGCGTCCGGCCGGGCGACGATGGTCGACCCGAAGACGAAGCGCGCCACGCCGTGCCGCCGCGCCGCGTCCAGCAGGGCGCGGGTGCCGGTGGTATTGGCGTCCTCGCCCTCGGGCTCGTCGCCCTTCTGCCACTGGTGGGCCAGGTGGATGACGGCGTCGACCCCGGCAAAGGCGTCGTCCGGCACCGGCCGGTCCAGGTCCCAAGGCACGTTGCGCACGGGGCGGGCCGACGGGCGACGACCCAGCACCGTCACCGAATGGCCGGCGGCGAGCGCCATCTCGACCAGGCGGTCGCCGATATAGCCGGTGGCGCCGGTGATGAGCAGATTGGACATGGGGTCTCCCTACGAGGCGTCAGCCCACGGGCGGAACGGGGGTCGACTTCTTCACCACCGGATAGACCGGCGCCTCGATGCCGGCATTGGCGAAGTCGTAGACCGGCCAGCGGTCACGGGCACGATACCTGGTGCCCTCCGATTTGCTGGTGGCCGGCATGAGGAAGAACTTGGCGGCGTAGTACACGTCCCAGAAGAACTCGCCCGTGCGGAAGCCGCGCAGAAGCCGGCGCATGATGAATTTCGGATTGAACAGGATGGCGCGCTTGTAGGCCATGGACATGTAACGACGGATGGTGTCGTAGTCCAGGTTCTCGTGCATGAACAGCGGCTCGTCGGTATAGACGAAATAGGCGTCCCAGTTCCACGTGCGCACCAGGCCCTTCTGGGCGTAGTTGTGGAACATCTTGGTGCCCGGAAAGGCAATGGCGACGCCGAACTTCATCATGTCGAGCGGCAGTTCGCGCGCGAACTCGATGGTTTCGCGGATGGTGTCCTCGGTGTCGGGGCTTAAGCCCAGCAGGAAGAAGCCCGAAGTCTCGATGCCGGCCTTGCGCGCCATGCGCACCGCCGCCTTGCCCTGCTCGATGGAGGCGCGCCCGCCCTTGCCGAACTGCTTCAGCACCGCGTCGCTGCCCGATTCGAAACCGAAGGACACGCGGTAGCAGCCGGCGCTACGCAGGGCGCGGAACAGGTTGTCGTCGGCCGATTCGACGCGGATGCCGTTCAGGCACGACCACGCCATGTCGACGTTGCGCCGCTCGATGGCCTCGCACACCGCCACCGCCCACTTCTGGTCGGAGGTGAAGATGTCGTCGGCAAGCAGAAATTCGCGGTAGCCCAGGCGGTAGAGATGCTCGGCCTCGGCGGCGCAGCGCTCCGGCGACTTCTTGCGGTAGCCCTGGGCCATGGTGATCTTGCTGGCGCAGAAGTCGCAGGTGAACACGCACCCGCGCGAGAACTCGGCC
This sequence comes from Actinomycetota bacterium, assembly GCA_050260215.1. GTDB lineage: Bacteria > Pseudomonadota > Alphaproteobacteria > Rhodospirillales > Magnetospirillaceae > JBLNBU01. The sequence goes on along the minus strand of JBLNBU010000227.1, from coordinate 24,608 downwards.
ATGGCCACCGGCGGCCGCCGGGTCAGCAGGCGCGACACCTTGCGATAGTCGTCGATGTTGTAGAGGTCCCAGGCCGGCATCGCCAACGAGTCCAGGTCCTCGATGGGCGGGCGGGCGCCGGTGTAGCGGATCTCGTCGCCGTCGCGCCAATAGATGCCGCGCACCGCCGAGAAGTCGCCGCCGGTGCAGTATTCGGGGAAGGACAAGTCCGCCTCGCCGGCGAACACGGCATCGAGCAGCGACTCGCGCATGGTCGCCACCGGCATGGCCGAGGGATGGGCCCCGCCGCCCACCACCTTGATGGAGGGCGAGATGTCCTTGACCAGCACGCTGATGTCGCGCAGCTGGTTCATCAGCGGCGTGGTGGCGGTAATGCCCACCACGTCGGGCCGGGACGACCGCACCCGCTCGGCGACGAGGTCGGCGTCGTATTCCCGCCACGACAGGTCGAGGATTTCGACGTGGTGGCCGGCGCGGCGCGCCTCGCCGGCCAGGCAGGCCAGGCTGAGCGCCGGGTGGACCGGATTGGCGACGCTGGCCTTGGCACCGCCGTAGGTGGCGTGGTGCGAAGGATTGATCAACAAGATGCGTGTCATAGCCGCCGATGCCTTGCCATACGCGTCATTGGGTGGGTGCCTCGGTCCCGATCCGCCAGGCATTGGCCATGGTGGGCAGGGCGAGCGTGGTTCCGGGAATGCTGGGCAGCACCGTCGCGTCCACCAGGTGGACCCGCTGCATTCCCCCGGGGCGGCCGAGCAGGTCCGTCTCCCAGATCTGCCGCGGATCGGCCCGCATGGGAAAGACGCTGCCGTAGTGGTTGCCGCTGCCGGGCGACGATAGACGAGCCAACGGCGGCAACGCAAGCAGTCCCAAGGGGGCCGCGTTGGCCAGCAGCCGGCGGACCACCCGACGGTAGGCCAGCGGGAAGGCCGGGTTGTCGCGCGGCTGCACCCGCAACACCGGCGCCGCGCCGTTGCCGGGCTCGAGGGTGAGGTCGATGCCGGCCGAGTAGCGGGAATGGATCGAGCCCCAGCCGAACACCATCCGCCCCAGGAACGGCCGCACCAGTGCCTTGAGCGCGGCGGGGGCGGACGGACGGATGCCCAGCTTCTGCAACGCCAGATCGTTGATGGGCGAAATCTGCACCTGGGACCAGTGGCCGTCCTCGTCGTCGCGCACCACAAGGACGGCGTTGGGCAGGGTGAAGGCGGTCTCGGTGAACAGGCCGGGATCGCCGTCGGGGCGCAGCATGGGCACCAGGAATTTCTGGCTTTCGTGCATGCGCCGCGGCTGGCCGAACAGGTTCAGCGAGGCCAAGGTCAGCCGCGCCGTGTTGATGGAGCCGCAGGCGACGAAGACGCGGTCGAAGCGCTCGCTGCGCACCTCGCCGCTGGCGGGATCGAGCAAGGCCAGCTCGGCGCCGCCCTCGTCTTCGCTGAAGCGGGTGACGACCACGCCGGAGCGGTAGCGAAGCGTGCCGGCGCGGTGCATCGCCTCGATGTCGACGCCGCTGTTCCAGATGGCCCCGCGCGGACAGCCCGACAGGCACAGCCCGCACCCGTCGCAGCCGGCAACGTCGCCCTGGGCCTCGGCCGTCACCGCCAGGCGGGCCATGCCGGCGACGATGCCCTTGGCGGCCAGGCGGTCGGAATTGCGGCGGAAGCGGTCCATCATGCGCCGCGACGGCGGACTGAGCGGCACCGTGCAGCCCGGCTCGCGATAAAGGGGAAAGGCCGCTTCCAGGCCGTCATGGGCCGCTGACAGCGGCAGGGCGTTCAGCACCGCCGCATAGGCGTCGTCCAACGCGGCACGGCCGAACGGCCACTCGACCATGTCGCCCTCGGCGGTCGGCAGCATGGCCCCACCCCACACGGTCGACAGGCCGCCGCAGGCGAAGGTGAACGACATCTCGTCGACCGGGCCGGCGGTGGGCGCAAAGGCCCGGCCCTGGCCGTAGACGTAGTCGGAACCGAAGGACAGCTTGCGCGGGATGGGGCGGGTGTGGACGGTGGGGTTTTCGCGCACCAGCCGGACGATGTCGGCGTCCCACTCGGCCGGCTTGCGCCACTTCAAGGCCTCGACCGCAGCCTGGCGCTCTGCGGGCAGTTTCTCGCCGACGTCGAGCACGGTCACCCGCACCCCGCGCGCCACCAGTGCCCGGGCGCAGGCCCAGCCGCTGGGACCCGATCCGATGACGGCCGTCCCGAACGACTCGCTCATGGCCGTGTTGCCCTATTCGTCCGCGACAAGGTGCGTCCCGGATCGCGTCTGCTCGGCCCGCAGTCCAATGGCGAAGACCAGCACCGCGGCCAGGACGGCCTGGCCTCCGAACAGCGCCGCGTCGCGGCAGCCGGCCACCAGGCCGACGACGGCCAGCAGCGCTCCCGGCACGGCCAGCAGCAGGGCCAGCAGCAAGAACAGCTTCAGCGGGTTGTAGCGCAAGATGGCGTGGACGATGTACTGCACGGTGCGCAAGGAATCGCGCAACAGGCGCACCTTGGTCCGTCCCACCCGCTTGTGGTAGTCGATGGGGACGTACTTGACGTACTTCTTGTCCAGCAGATAGGCCAGCGTCACCGAGGTGGTGAAGCTGAAGCTGTCGGACAGGTTGGTGAAGTGGGGCATCACGCCCTTGCGCGAGAACACGCGCATGCCCGAATTGACGTCGGGAACCAGCCGGCCGACGGTGAACTCGACCAGCCAGCCCAGGACCTTGCGCAGCGGCGACTTGATGAACGATTCGCGGTAGTTCTGGCCGGTGCGGGCGCCCACCACCATGTCGTAGCCGGCAGCGAAGTGGTCCAGCAGCCCGGGAATGGCCTCGGCGGGATAGGTGCAGTCGGCGTCGGTGATGACCACCGTGTCGTGGCTGGCCGCGGCAATACCCAGCTTCAGCGAATGCCCGTAGCCGACGTTTTCAAGCTTCTTCAGCACCTTGGCGCCGGCGGCGGCGGCCAGTTCGGCGGTGCGGTCGGTCGAGCCGTCGTCGACGACGATGATCTCCACATCGGTTCCCCGGGGAAGCAACACCGAATTGAGTTCGGCGATGGTTCGCTCAATCGCGGCTTCCTCGTTGTAGGCGGGGACGATGACAGAAACCATGGATGATCTTTCCTCGGGAAGACCCCGGGGCCGCCACATTGCCGGGGAATGCAGGGGACGCCTGATGTGCCGGACCTCTCTTATCAGAGCGGCAAGGGTCTTTCAACGACGCACCATCCGTTGGGAATGGCGCTATTGACAGAATCGCCGTAAAAGGACGATCAAGTCTCCGTCTTCTTCTGTTGTGCGGCCACTCGCCGTCGAGGCATGCAACGCCCGTGGACCAGACCACCCGAATAGCCGTCGCCTCGCGCTCGTTCTCGAAGCATCCCGTGCTGCGCGCCGAGCTGCTTCAACGTTACGCAAGCGTTACCTTCAACGACGAGGGCCTGTCGCTGAAGGGCGACGCGCTGGTCGAGTTCCTGGCCGGCCACGACAAGGCCATCACCGCGCTCGAACGCCTGGACGCCCCCACCCTCGAACGGCTGCCCGACCTCAAGGTGGTGGGCAAGTACGGGGTGGGGCTGGACATGATCGACCTGGCGGCCATGAGCCGGCTGGGCAAGCGGCTGGGCTGGACCGGCGGGGTCAACAAGCGCTCGGTGTCGGAACTGGTGATCTCGGCCGCCATCGCGCTGCTGCGCCACGTGCCGGCCGGCCGCGACATGGTGCGCGAGGGCGGCTGGCGCCAGCTGATGGGCCGCCAGATCAGCGGGCGCACCATCGGCATCGTCGGCTGCGGCCATATCGGCAAGGACCTGTCGGTGCTGCTGAAAGCCTTCGGCTGCCGGGTGCTGGCCCACGACATCAAGGACTTCCCCGACTTCTACGCCGCCCACGGTGTCGAGCCGGTGGGCCTGGACGAGCTGCTGCGCGCTTCCGACGTGGTCACCCTGCACCTGCCCTACGACGAGTCGACCCGCAACATCCTGACGGCCGAGCGCCTGGCGCTGATGCGCTCCGACGCCATCCTGATCAACATGGCCCGCGGCGGCCTGGTCGACGAGGCTGCGCTGAAGGCCATGCTGAAGGACGGCCGCCTGGCGGGTGCGGCCTTCGACGTCTTCGCCCACGAACCGCCCGAAGACCTGGAACTGCTGCGCCTGCCCGCCATGCTGGCCCTGCCCCATATCGGCGGCTCGGCCGAGGAAGCGGTGCTGGCCATGGGCCGCGCCGCCATTTCCGGCCTGGACAACGCCCGCGACCCGCTGGCTTTTGTGGGACAAGGGGGATGACCCAAAACTACGGCCAGGCCTGGACCGAGGTTGCCGGGTTCTTCGATGCCGAGCGCGCCACCACCGCCCAGGTCTACGCCTCCGAGTGGTTCTTCCTGAAGGACCGGCTGCGCGAGGGCATGAGCGTGCTGGACGTGGGCTGCGCCCAGGGCGGCTTCGCCGGAGTGCTGGGAGAGCACCTGACCGACTTTTCCTATACCGGCATCGACATCAGCGCCGAGATGGTCGCCCGCGCCCGTGCCCGCCACCCGCGCCACCGCTTCCTCCAGGTGGCGGAAAGCGATTGGCCGGAGCTGGCCGGCGAACGTTTCGATCTCGTACTGGTGCTGGGAATCCTTCATCTGCACGAGGGCTGGCGGAACACCGTGGCCGCGGCGTGGGAGCATGCCGGCGGCTGCCTGCTGATGGACCTGCGCGAGCACGAGGGGGCAACCGTCGAGGACCGGGCGGTGTCGTCGTTCCGCATGGATTTTGGCGGCGGCAGTGGCGCGGCGCGGCTGCCCTATGTGATCGTCAATTCGGCCGAGGCCCTGGCCACCGTGCGCCGGCTGACCCCCGGGGCGCGGCGGACCAGCCACTACGGCTACCTGCACCCGGTGTCGGCCTCGGCCGACACCCCGGTGGCCGAGGTGATGGCCAACGTCTGGTGCGTCGAGCGCTAGGCCGGTGCCGGTCATCCTGACAGCCGCCGCCGGGGCGGACGCCATCGACCTCGCCGCCGGCCTCCCGGGCCTGGAGGAGGCCTACGACGCCGTCCGCCACGACTGGGCGGAACTCTGCCGCCGCCACGCCGCCGACCCTGGTGCCGGGCTGTCGCACACCCTGGCCCAGGCGGCCAACATCTCGGATTTCGGCCACATGCTGGCCCTGTCCCGTCTGGTCGCCCAGCTGGCGGCCGCCCCCGAGACCACCCGCATCGCCTGTTCCGATCCCTGGCTGTTCCGCCACCTGGCCGGGCTGCCCGGCGTCGAGGCCGGACCGCCGCCGCCCTTGCTGGTGCCGGAGCTGAAGCTGGCCCTGCGCGGCCTGGCGGCGCGGGCGGCGGTGTCGCTGCGCATGGCGTGGGCGGCGCTGCGCCTGAAGGGCCAGCACGCCTTGGCCAATCCCGGCGAGGCGGCGCTGCTGGTCTATGGCCATCCGACCTCGACGCCCGAGGGCGGCGACGCCTATTTCGGCGAGTTGATGAAGGGCCTGCCGCGGCTGGCCCGCCTGCTGCACGTGGACTGTCCGCCCGAGCGCGCGACCCAATTGGCCGCCCACGGCCGCGCCGCGGCGCTGCACGGCTTCGGCTCGCCCCTGGCGGCACTTACCCTGTGGATGCGCCGCTGGCGCCCGAACGGCGGCGGCTGGCTGGTGCGCCGCGCCGGCGCCCTGGAAGGCTCCACCGGCACCGCGGCGATGATCGCCTGGCAGATGCACTGCCAGCGCCGCTGGCTGGCCGCCTGCCGTCCCGCCGTGGTCGCCTGGCCGTGGGAGAACCACGCCTGGGAACGCGATTTCGTCCGCGCCGCCCGGGCGGTCGGCACCGAGACGGTGGGATACCAGCACGCCACCGTCGGCTGGCGCGAGTGGAACTACGGCCCCGGCTCCAACCCCGACGGCGAGGACAGCCTGCCCGACCGCATCCTGTGCTCGGGCCCGGCCGGGCGGCAGCGGCTGGCCGACTACGGCTGTCCGGCCGGGCGCCTGGCAGTGGCCGGCGCACTGCGCTTTGCCCAGGCTTCGGCGGTCGCACACGACCCGGCGGCGCCGGTGTTCGTCGCCCTGCCCTTCGACGCGGCAATCGCCGCCGAGATGATGGCGGCCATCCGCCCATTGGCCGCGGCCGGAACGCGCTTCGTGGTGCGCGACCACCCGCTGGCTCCGTTCAGCTTCGGCACCGACGCCAACATCGCCCGCGCCGACGGGCCGCTGGGGGTGCGGCCGGGGGTTGCCGCGGTGCTCTACTGCCTGACCTCGGTCGGGCTGGAGGCCCTGCTGGCCGGCCTGCCGGTGATCCGCTTCAAGCCCGCCGCCAAGGTCGCCGTCGACGTCCTGCCGCCGGGGGTGGCGGTGGCCGGGGCCGACGCGGCCGGCCTGGCCCAGGCACTGCAGAACGCCGCACCCGCCGCGCCCCTGTCGTGGTCGTCGGTGTGGGCCGAGCCCGACCTGGCCCTGTGGCACGGCCTGCTGGGCCGGCCGGGCCGGGCCGCGGCACCGGCGCGATCCTCGCTGGCGCGCCGCCTGCGGCAGTTGGCCGACGACCCCGCCCTGCGCCGCTGGCTGATCGGCCGCGCCCTGGGCCGCCGGCCGACGCCGCCACCGTTCACCCCATACCGCCCGCCCTATCTCGGCAGCGCCACTCTGGCCCCGGTGCCGCCGCCGCCGCCGCCGCGCGTCGCGGTGCAGCCACCGCGGGTCACCCTGGCCCTGGCCGGCGGAAGGTGGACCGGCACCGACCCGTTCGCCGAAGCTTTTTCCGATATCGAAACGACATTGTCGGCCCATCGCTTCGCCTGGCTGCCGCTGGGCGGGACGGAACCGGCCGCCGTCGATGCCCTGTGGGCCAGCTGGCGGGTGCGCTTCGGCACCCCCGACGACGGCTGGGCCTGGCACCCCTATACCGCCGCCGAGCGGGCGGTGAACGTGCTGCGCTTCGCCCGCCGCCACGGCCTTCCCGGCGACCACGCCGACACCCGCGCCGTGCTGGCCGCCCACGCGCCGGCCATCGCCGCCAGGCTCGAGTATTTCGGCGAGCACTACACCGGCAACCACCTGGCCAACAACGGCCGCGGCCTTTATCTGCTGGGCCTCGAGCTGGGACTGGCCGAGGCGGCGGCCATGGGCGGGAGCATCCTGCTGGCCGAGGCGGCCCGCATCGTCCTGCCCACCGGCATGCTGCGCGAAGGGTCAAGCCACTACCAGCTGCTGGTGGCCCGCAATTACGTCGAGTGCTGGCTGGCCGCCAGGCGCCACGGCCGCCCCGAGGCCGGCCCGCTGGAAGAGGTGGCCGGGCGCATGCTGGCTGCCGCCCGCCGGCTGGCCCTGCCCGGCGGCCTGGCCCTGGTGGGCGACGTCTCGCCCGACTGCCCGCCGTCGTTCCTTGCCGGCCTGCTGCCCGGCGGCGACCTGGGGGCCGGCTGGTGCGGGCTGCTGGACGACGACGAACGCGCCCTGCTGGCGGCCTTGCGCGACGGCGCCGCGGCGCCCGCCGGCGACGACGGCTGGCTGCGCTGGGAAGGCGGCGACTGGGCGGGGCTGTGGTACGCCAGCCCAGAAGGCTGGCCGCCGATGCCCGGCCACGGCCACCACGACCTGGGATCGTGCGAGCTGCACTGGCGCGGCGTGCCGGTGTTCGTCGACCCGGGCCGCGGCGCCTATGGCGAGGACGGACAGGCGGCACTGTACCGCTCGGCGGCCGTCCACGGCCTGCTGCAGGTGGACGGCGCCGACCCCACCCCGCCCAACCGGCCCTACTACGACGATTCGTTCCGCGCTCGTATCGGCGGGGCGCCGCCGGTGCTGGCCGCCAAGCCCGACGGCGTGGTGCTGGTCCACCACGGCTTCGCCGCCCAGCGGGTGCACCGGGCCGAGCGCGACTGGCGCTTCGGTGACCGCGGCCTGGTCATCGCCGACGCGCTGGACGGCCACCCCTACCAGCACATCGTGACCCGCCGGCTGGTGACGCCGTGGCCGGTGGCGCTGGACAACGGCGCCGTCTTGGTGGAAACCCCTGCGGGAAGGCTGCGGGTGCGGGCAGAGGGCGCGCCCACCCTGCGGCCGCTGGTGCGCTGGACCGCCTATGGCGAGGGCGGGCCGGCAACCTCCGTTTCCTACCTGCTGGCCGCGGCGGTACCGTGGCGCGGCGAAACCGTCGTCGAGGAGGCCTGAAAGCGCATGTGCGGCCTGGCCGGTTTGTTCCTGCCCAAGGGGGCCCCGCCCGTCGAGGCCGACATCGGCGCCATGCTGGCGGTGATGCGCCACCGCGGCCCCGACGGGGTGGGGCGCTGGCGGGCGCCTGACGGTCGCTACCAGTGCGGCTTCGCCCGCCTGGCCATCATCGACCTGGCCACCGGCGACCAGCCGCTGGTCGAGAACGGCGGCGCCCGCGTGCTGATGGGCAACGGCGAGATCTACAACTACCTGGAACTGCGCGCTGAAGCCGCCGACTACCCCTATCGCACCAGGGGCGACATGGAGACGGTGCTGGCGCTGTCGGCCAAGGGCGGCACCGGCTTCGTCGACCGGCTCAACGGCATGTACGGGCTGGCCCTTTACGACCGGGACGCCCACTCGCTTCTGCTGGTGCGCGACCGCATGGGCATCAAGCCGTTGTACTGGGCGCACGCCTTCGGCGGCGGCATCGTCTTTGCCTCCGAGATCAAGGCGCTGTTCGCCTCGGGCCTGGTGGCGCCCCAGGTGGACGAGACGGCGGTCGCCTCCTGGCTGGCCCACGGCTACGTCCCCGCCCCTGCCACCCTGTGGCAGGGGGTGCGCAAGGTGCCGCCGGGCGGGCTGGTGGAAATTTCCGCAGACGGAACGATCGCCGAGCGCCGCTACTGGCGGGCGCGGCCGGCCAGCGGCGTGCCCACCGACCCGATCGGTGCGCGCGACTACCTGACCGGCCTGCTGGACGACGCGGTCGGGCTGCAGCTGCGCTCGGACGTGCCCTTGGGCGCGCTGTTGTCGGGAGGCATCGATTCGGGGCTGCTGGTGGCCCTGGCCGCCCGGCGGCTGGACCGGCCGCTCAATACCTACACCGTGCGCTTCGAGGGCGCCGCCGTCGACGAAAGCCCGCTGGCCGCCCTGGTGGCCGACCGCTATGGCACCCGCCACACCGTGTTCGACCTGTCCATGACCGACATCGCCGCCGAACTGCCCAAGCTGGCCTGGTTCTGCGACGAACCCCTGTCGGACGCCAGCCTGCTGCCCAACCAGCTGATCGAGCGGGTGCTGGGCGCCGAGCTGCGGGTGGCATTGAACGGCACCGGCGGCGACGAGCTGTTCGCCGGCTATGGCCGCTATTTCCAGCTGGCGGTCGAGCGCCGCTTCCTGATGCTGCCGAAGCCGGCGCGCGCGCTGGCGAAAAGGCTGGCCGAGCCGATGACCGCCTGGCGGCTGGCACGGGCCGAGAAATGGGCGGGCGACCGCGGCGGCTACCTGCACGACCATTCCACTTTCTTCCCCGCCCCCGTGCGCGCCCTGATCGGCAACCCCATGCCGGTACCGCCGCCGGCCCAGGCCGCATACTTCGCCGAGTGGCAGGGCGAGGCCGACACGGCGGCGCTGTATGCCGAGATCAACACCTACCTGCCCGAGGACCTGCTGACCCTGCTGGACCGCACCAGCATGGCCGCCTCGGTCGAGGGCCGGGTGCCGTTCCTGGACCACCGGCTGGTCGAGGCGGCGCTGGCGGTGCCCCACGCGGTCAGGACCCATGGCGGCCGCCAGAAGGCCCTGGAGCGGGCCATGGCCGCCCCCTTCCTGCCGCCCGAGATCCTGGATGCGCCCAAGCAGGGCTTCGCCTCGCCGGTGACAGCCTGGCTGGCCGGCGGGCTGGCCAAGCCCTTGCGCCATTTGCTGACCAGCCGCCGCGCGCTCCGGCGGGAATGGTGGACCAAGGCCGGCATCGAGGCGCTGTTCGCCGACCCCGCCCGCCACGCCCACCGCATCTATGCGCTGTCCATGCTGGAACTGACCATCCGCATGCACGGCGGCCGATCGTTGCGCGAACCGCCGTCCGAGGGCCTGGAGGCCTTCGTCGATGACTGAGGTGTCGGTCATCATCCCCGCCTGGCGGGCGGGCGGCACCATCGCCCGGGCGCTGGCCAGCGTCGCCGCCCAGACGGTGCCGCCGCTGGAAGCCATCGTGGTCGACGACGGCTCGGACGACGACACCTTTGCCGCCGCCGAGGCCTGCCGGCCGGCCATGGGCGCGATCGGGCTGGTGGTGGTGCGCCAGGACAACGCCGGGGCGGGCGCGGCGCGCAACCGGGCGCTGGCCCTGGCCCGCGGCACGTTCGTCGCCTTCCTCGACGCCGACGACGCCTGGATGCCGGAAAAGCTGGAACGCAGCCTGGAAAAGTTCGCCGCCGACCCCGGCCTGGATTTCGTCTCCCACGACGTGCTGGCGGTGGATGAACACGGAACCGAAACGATCCGCGACACCGTCCGCCATTTCCACGGCGATCCCTTCGTCGCCCTGTTCAAGCGCGGCTTCGTCGGCACCTCAACCGTGGTGGCGCGCCGGGCGGCGGTGCTGGCGGCGGGCGGGTTCGAGCCCGGCTTGCGCGCCGCCCAAGACCACGACCTGTGGCTGCGGCTGGCGGCCCGCGGGCGCTTCCTGACCTTCAGGGGCGCGCTGATGCGCTATTATCCGACCCCGGCCGGCATCACCGGCAACGTGGCGCGCCGGCGTGCGTGCGAGCTGGCGGTGATGCAGCGCAACGCCCACGCGCTCGAGGGCCGCGGCCCGGTCCTGCCGGTGCTGTGGACACGGGCGCTGATCGTGCAGTACGAAGCCTTCGCCGCCTGGCGCGGGCGCGGCAACCCGGTGCGGGCGGCCTTCGAGCTGCTGCGCACGCCGTGGGTGGTGGCGGCGGCGACGACCCTGGCAGGAGGCGAGCGGATGACCCGGTTGGCCATATTGGCGTGGATGACGGCGGTCATCGGCGCCTACTACGCCACCAATGCGCCGTATTACGCCGAGAAGCTGGGCGCGTTCGGCCGGTTCCTGTTCGGGGGTTGAATGATCGTCGCCCTGCTCTTTACCGCCGCCTTCGCCCTGTTCGCCACCGGCCTGGGCTGGTGGCCGACCGTCCGCCTGGACCGCAACGGCGCCCTGTCCGAGGCCGAGCGGCTTGCCACCGCGTTTGGCATCGGCGCCCTGGCGGTGCATTTCGGCGTGTTCTTCGTCGGCCCGTGGCGGCTGGACGGCGTCAGCATGGGCGGGCTGGCCCTGGCGATGGCCGTGCTGGCGCTGCCGGGACTGGCCGGCATGCCGTGGCGGCGCTGGCGGGGCGGGCTGGGAGGGCTCGGCAGCCTGCGCGCCGACCCGATGCTGGCGCTGATGTGGCTGGCGCTGGCGGGCTCGGTGGCGGCGGTGCTGCTGCAGGGCATGGCCCCGCCCAACGACTACGACAGCCTGATGTACCACCTGTCGCTGCCGCGCCGCGACGTCGAGCTCGGCCGCATGACCCCGGGCTGGGAGTGGACGGTCTATCCCTTCTATCCGTCCCTGGCTGAGGACCTGTTCCGCTTCGGCCTGGTGCTGGGCGGCGAGAAGTCGGTGCAGATGCTGCACGGGCTGTTCGGCATCTCGGCCGCCGTGTTCGCCGCCGGGCTGGCCAGGCGCTGGGGCGGCGGTCGCCACGCCCAGGTGCTGGCGGCGCTGATGTTCGTCGCCGTGCGCGCCGTGGTGTGGGAAATGGCCACCTGCGAGGTCGACGTGGCGCTGGCCTCGTACGCCGCCGCCGCGGTGGTCGCCTACATGGCGTGGCGCGACAAGGGCGGACTGGGCCCGGCGCTGCTGTTCGGCCTGGGCATCGCCGGGGCGATCAACACCAAGTACCACGGCTTCCCGCTGGCGGTCGGCTTCGCCCCCGCCATCCTGTGGGACCTGGCGGTGCGCCGCCGTCCGTTCGGCCAGCTGCTGGCCGGCCCCGCGGTGGCGATGGTGCTGACCGTGCCGCATATGGTTCGCGACTGGCAGTTCACCGGCAATCCGGTCTTTCCGCTGTTCAATCCGCTGATCACCGGCGGCCCCAACATCCTCAATTTCGCCGACGAGGGCGGCACCGGCCGCGGCCTGGTCGACCTGGTGACCACGCCGTGGTCGATGTTCATCGCACCGACGCTGCATTTCGACGGCATGGTCATGGGCGCGCCCTACCTGCTGGCGCTGATGCCACTGGCCTTCCTGGCGCGGGCCGGCATGCGCAATCCGCTGCCCGCCCTGGGCCTGCTCGCCGTCTATTACGTCGAGTGGTTCTACCTGTTGTCCCAGCAGGTGCGCTTCCTGATGCCGGTGTTTCCGGTGATGGCGGCCCTGGCCGGCCTGGGTGCCATGGAGGCCTGGCGGCGGGTGCAAGGCCAGGTCGCGGCGGCCGCAGGCTTCCTGCTGGTGGCGGGGATCCTTGCCGCCAACCAGGCCATGTTCGTCGGCGTCTACGCCGCCATCCGCCTGCCGTCCGCCCTGGGCCTGATGTCGGCCGAGGACTACCACAACCGCACGCCGACCATGGGCGGCGCCCATTATACGCCGTGTACCTGGGTCGCCGAGCATCTGGGCCCCGACGACCGCTACCTTTCCATGATGGCGCCGCACTTCTACTACTGTCCGCCGGCCAAGGCGGTGTTCATGTTCGACGAGGAGCGCCGCTTCGCCATCGAGGGCAAGCCGCTGCCCCCCATCGAGGCCCGCGACCTGGCGCGCATGATCGAGGACTACCGCATCCGCTACGTGGTGGTGCAGTTGTCCTCCGAGAACCGGGTCAACGAAGCCGGCCGGCCGCAACAGCTGGCCATGTCGCTGGCCGACGACCGCTATGGTCGCCACTTCGCCCGATGGCAGTCCGAACTTCCCGTCCTGGCCCGCGATTCGACCACCGTGGTCTTCGATGCCGGCGCCATCCTGGCGCGGCTGAAAGCGGCCGAAGCCGGGCACTGAAACTTCTTGTTCCCCTTCCTTTGGCCCGCTATACCAGTCGCGCGGACAAAAAAGGTCAGCAAGACATCCCCATTTTCGGGTGAAAATCCATGAATGCACCGGCGCGCACCAATATTCCCCTGGTCGACCTCAAGGCCCAGCGGGACTCCATCCGGGCTGAAGTCGAAGCCGCGATGGGCCGGGTGCTCGACCGCTGTGATTTCGTGCTGGGCTCGGACCTGGCCGAGTTCGAAAAGGAATTCGCCGCCTTTTCCCAGGTGCCCCACGCGCTGGGCGTCGCCAGCGGCACTGACGCGCTGCACCTGGCCTGCCGGGCGCTGGGCATCGGCGACGGCGACGAGGTGATCATGCCGGCGATGACCTTCGTCGCCACCGCGCTGGGCATCAGCCAGGCCGGCGGCCGCCCGGTGCTGGTCGACGTGCGCCCCGAGGACGCGCTGATCGACCCGGCCAAGATCGAGGCGGCGATCACGCCCAAGACCAAGGCCATCCTGCCGGTGCACCTGTACGGCCAGTGCGCCGACATGGACGCTGTGCGCGCCATCGCCGCCAAGCACAAGCTGCTGGTGATCGAGGACGCCGCCCAGGCCCACGGCGCCTATTACAAGGGCAAGCGCGCCGGGTCGCTGGGCGACGCCGGCTGCTTCAGCTTCTATCCGGGCAAGAACCTGGGCGCCTATGGCGACGGCGGCCTGGTCACCACCACCCGCGACGACGTGGCCGAGCGGCTGGTGCTGCTGCGCAACTGGGGTTCGAAGATCAAGTACCGCCACGACGAGGTGGGCCTGAATTCGCGCCTGGACACCATGCAGGCCGCCATCTTGCGGGTGAAGCTGGCCCGCCTGGACGGCTGGAACGAGGCGCGCCGCCGCCACGCCGCCGCCTATGACCGCCTGCTGGCCGGCACCCCGGGCATCGACATGACCCGCTATGACGCGGGCGGCATCTATCACCTGTACGTGGTGCGCGTCGCCGAGCGCGACCGGGTACTCAAGGCGCTGAACGACCAGGGCATCGGCGCCGGCATCCATTATCCGTTCGCGGTGCACGAGCTGAAGGCGTACGCCTGGCTGGGCTACAAGCCCGGCGACTTCCCGGTGGCCGAGGACTGGGGACGGCGCTGCCTGAGCCTGCCCATGTTCGCCGAGCTGGCCGAGGCGGACGTGGAACGCTGCGCCGCGGCGCTGAAGGCGGCTGTCTGAGACACTGGTAAAGGGGAGCGGGGCATGTTCCAGATCGGCATGGTCGGCACGGGCTATTGGGGCCCCAACATGGCCAATTCGCTCGAGCGCACCGGCAAGGGCCGCCTGAAGTGGCTGTGCGACGCCAGGCCCGAGAACATGGCGGCGCTGGCCAAGCGCTATCCCCATGCCGGCACCACCACCAGCGCGGCCGAGGTGTTCGCCGACCCGTCGGTGGACGCGGTGTTCATCGCCACGCCGACCACCAGCCACTACGTGCTGGTGCGCCAGGCGCTCGAGGCCGGCAAGCACGTGCTGGTCGAGAAGCCCATCACCATCTTCGCCGACGAGGCCCTGGCCCTGTCGCGGCTGGCGGCCGAAAAGAAGCTGATCCTGATGGTCGGCCACGTGTTCGAATACAATGCCACCATCCGCGCCGTGCACGACCTGATCCACTCGGGCGAGCTGGGCGAGGTCTACTACATGCACTTCGAGCGCACCAACCTCGGTCCGGTGCGCACCGACGTCAACGCCATGTGGGACCTGGCCACCCACGACGTGTCGATCATGTGCGACTTCATGAAGGCCCAGCCGGTCGAGGTCACCGCCCGCGGCGCCGCCTATCTGAACAAGGGCGTCGAGGACGTGGTGTTCGGCACCTTCACCTTCGACGGCGGCGTCAACGCCCACGTCCACGCCAGCTGGCTGAACCCGCGCAAGGTGCGCAACATCACCGTGGTCGGCTCGAAGAAGATGGTGGTGTGGGACGACCTGGACATGCGCCAGCCCATCCGCCTGTTCGACAAGCGCGTCGGCCTGCCGCCGCTGGAAAGCCTGACCGGCTCGTTCCTCGAGCACAAGACCATGGTGTTCGACAGCGGCGTCACCGTGCCGGTGGTCCAGACCAACGAGCCGCTGCTGGCCGAGATCGACCACTTCCTGGATTGCCTGGCCAGCGGCGCCACGCCGCGCTCGGACGGCTTTTCCGGCGCCCGCGTCGTCCACGTGATCGAGGCCGCCTGCCGCAGCATGGCCGAGGGCAGCCGCGCCGTTCCCATCACGCCGCTGGGGCGCTAGACGCCATGGCCGGGGTCTTCGTCCACGCCAACGCCCTGTGCGAAAGCCCCGATGTCGGCGAAGGCACCCGGGTGTGGGCCTTTGCCCACGTCATGAAGGCGGCCAAGATCGGGCGCGACTGCAACATCGGCGACCACGCCTTCATCGAGTCGGGCGCGGTCCTGGGCGACCGGGTCACCGTCAAGAACCAGGTGATGGTGTGGGACGGGGTGGTGGTCGGCGACGACGTCTTCCTGGGCCCCGGCTGCGCCTTCACCAACGACCTTAATCCCCGCAGCCCGCGCATGGATCATCCGGCGGTGGCGGCGCGCTACCATGCGCCCGACGGCTGGCTGGCCCGCACCCGGGTGGACAAGGGCGCCAGCATCGGGGCGCGCGCCACCATCGTCGCCGGCATCACCGTCGGCACCTATGCCATGGTCGCGGCCGGCGCGGTGGTCACCGCCGACGTGCCGGCCCATGCCCTCGTCATGGGGGTTCCGGCCCGCTTCGCCGGCTGGGTGTGCCGCTGCGGCCAGCGCCTGGATGCTGCCGGCAAGGATTGGCGCTGCCCGACCTGCGGCGAGGCCTACCACGAGGAAAGCCGCGACGGATGTACAAGTCTCGCACGGTCCTGCTGATCGCACCGGCCTACAACGAAGAGGTCAAGATCCGCGAGGTGGTGCGGCGGGTCCCCCGCGACATCGTCGACGTGGTGCTGGTGGTTGACGACGGCTCGACCGACGGCACCGCCCAGGCCGCCCGCGACCAGGGCGCCGAGGTCATCTCGCTGGGCGCCGTCATGGGCGTGGGCGCGGCCATCCGCACCGGCTTTGCCGAGGCCAGGCGCCGCAACATCGACATCGTCGTGGTCATCGCCGGCAACAACAAGGACGCGCCCGAGGAAATCACCCGGCTGCTCGACCCCATCTGCGACGCCGATTTCGACTTCGTCATGGGCTCGCGCTATCTGGCCGGCGGCGCCTATGGCGGAGACATGCCGGCCTACCGCAAGCTGGCCACCCGCCTGCACCCCCTGCTGGTCAGCTTCTTCTGCGGCCGCCGGGTGACGGAAAGCACCAACGGCTACCGCGCCATGAAGGTGCGGGTGCTGGACGATCCGCGCCTCGAGTTGGACCTGGCGTGGCTGGACGCCTACCAGCTGGAAGTCTACCTGCTGATGAAGCTCTTGAAGCTGGGCTATCGCACCACCGAGGTCCCGGTCAGCAAGATCTATCCGCCCAAGAAGGTCGGCAACACCAAGATGCGGCCCGTGGTCGACTGGTGGAAGATGATCAGCCCCATTTTCGTCATCGGCCTGGGGCTGGAACGGCTGATGGGCGGGCGGCGATGAAATCCCCGCGCCTGTCCGAGTTGCTTGGATGGGGCTGGGTGGCGGTGATCCTGGTCCTCTATCTGGCGCAATTTCGGCCGCTGCTGGCCCCGATCCTTGCGGTGGTGGGATGACCGCGGCCTTGGCCACCCTGCTGCTGGCCGCCGCCTGCCTGGGCGGCGGGGCCGCGGCGCTGCGGGTGCTAGGCCTGTCCGCCGACCTTGACCGCGCCGAACGCTGGGCCTCGGCCTTCGCGCTGGGCTACGGCCTGGTCGGCTGGGCCATTTTCCCCCTGGGCCTGGCCGGTGGCTTCCATGCCGTGCCCATCCTGGTGCTGCTGGCCGCCTTCTCGGCGGGCATGGTCTTCCTGCGCGACGCCGGTCCGGGACCGGCCGCACCGCCCCTGTCGCCGGGCGAGCGCGTGCTTGCCGCCGGACTGGCGGTGGCGGCGGCTCTGGGGCTGGCGGTGGTGCTGGTGCCGCCGGCGGACGCCGATTCGCTTGCCTATCACTTCGCCCTGCCCAAGCTGTTCCTGGCCGCCGGCCATCCGGTGTTCCAGGCCCGCGGCCTGGACGGTGCGGTGCCGCTGCTCAACCAGATGACCTATCTGGCCGCCCTCGGCCTGGGCGGCGAGCGTGCCATGACCCTGTGGACGTGGCTGTCGGCCTGGGGAGCGGTCGCCGCCATCGGAGTGGCCGCCCGCCCGGCGCTGGGTCGCCAGGGCGCCCTGCTGCTGTGCCTGCTGCTGGCGACGACGCCGGCGTGGCTTTACGGCGCCTATAGCGGCCAGATCGAAGTGCGCATGGCGATGTTCATGGCCGCGGCGGTGTGGCTGGCCGTGCGCGCGCTGGGCGAGAGCCGCCGCCTCGGCTGGGCCGCCGCCGCCGGCCTGGCCGCCGGCTTCTGCATCGCGTCCAAATACACCGGGCTGATCTTCACCGCGTCCATCGGCCTGGTCGTCTTGTCGCGGCGCGGCTGGCTGCGGCGCGCCCTGGCGTTCGGGGCGGTCGCCGCGCTGGCCGGGTGTCCGTGGTACCTGTGGAACTGGGCCAACACCGGCGATCCGCTCTATCCCATGCTGTGGGGCAAGGTCCCCTACAAGCCGGGCCTGTGGGACGACGTCACCCACGCGCGCTTTTTGTCCGGCATGGCCGCGGAGTTGGCGGTGCCGGCCAGCTTGCGCTGGTGGCTGTCCTATCCGGTGGTGGCGACGCTGGGCGGGCCGGCCGAGTTCCAGTCGACCCGCACCGGGCTGGGCCCGCTCGGCCTGCTGCTGGCGCCGTTCGCCCTTGCCGGCGCCTGGCGGGCCAGGGCGCGCCTGGCGGGCAGTCCGCTGGCGGCAGCCGCCATGGTGGCCTTGGTGGCCTACAGCCTTTGGTTCTTCATCCCGTCGTCGCAACGGCTGCGCCACCTGCTGCCGCTGTATCCGCTGGTCCTGGCGCCGCTGCTGGCAGCGGTCGCCGCCGACGGCTGGCGTCGTCCGGCCAGGGTGGCGGTGGCGGCGACCCTGGCACTGCAGATGGCCGCGGCGGGCCTGTTCGCCTGGCAGCCGCTGCGCCACCTGGCGTCCGGTGAATCGCGCGAGGCTTGGCTGCGCCGCAACGTCGCCGACTACCAGGTGGCGGAGTGGGCCAATGCCCATCTCGGCCCGGGCGAGCGGCTGTTCAACACCACGCGGACGATCAATTATTACCTGGACGTCCCCTATTTCTACGCCCACAACTGGCTGCAGTCGCAGGTTGACCTCGACCTCGGCGCCACCGAGCCGCGCTTTTTCGCCCAGCTGCAGGCCCTGGGCATCACCCACGCGGCGGTGCCCGACACCGGTTCGACCGACGACATGGCCGAGCGGCTGACCCTGGCGCTGGTCGCCCATGGCTGCGCGGCGGCCGAGGCCCAGCTGGAAAGCCGGGTGCCGCGGTCGCGCACCATCCAGACCATGGGGGCCGACACCCAGCGCTGGGTCGTGGCGCGCCTGACTGCCCAGTCCCCCCGATGCGACCTGAAGCCGTGAAGGACCCCATGACAGACAACCACACCGCCGGCCACGCCTACGAGGGCTCGGACCTGGAAGTCCTGGGGCAGATGCGGCGCTACTACGACTGGATCGTGCGCTTCTTCCGCCCGCACCTCGGCGGCCACGTCATCGAATACGGTGCCGGCGCCGGTTCGATCTCGGAGCGGCTGCTGCCCTTCGCCGACCGCCTGGACCTGGTCGAGCCCGCCGCCAACCTGGCCGAGCTTTTGCGCGCCCGCTTCGCCGACGAGCCGCGCATCACGGTCCAACACGCCCTCTTGGAACAGTACGTCGACGGGTTGCCGCCCGCCTCGGTCGACGCCCAGGTGCTGGTCAACGTGCTGGAGCACGTCCGCGACGACGACCACGCGCTGGCAGGGCTGTTCCGCGCCACCGCGCCGGGCGGCCACCTGCTGCTGTTCGTGCCGGCGCTGCGCGCCCTGATGAGCGAGCTGGACCGCCAGCACGGCCATTTCCGCCGCTACCATCGCGACGAACTGGCGGCCCAGGTCCGTCGTGCCGGCTTCGAGGTGGTCGACGCCCGCTACGTCGACATGATCGGGGTGGTGCCCTGGCTGGTGTTCAACACCTGGATGGGCCAGACCGAGTTCAAGCCGCGGATGATCCGCTTCTACGACCGCTTCGTCCACCCGGTTACCGAAATGATCGAATCGGTGCTGCCGACGCCGTTCGGCAAGAACGTGGTCGTCCTGGCCCGTCGCCCCTGACGACAGCCCGTTGGCGCTTGCAATGGCTAGGCGGGATGGTTAGAACCCTGATGAACGTCATAGGAATGCCCAGCATGTGCGACAAGCACGACCACTACCACGACATCGAGCCGGTCACCGAAGAGGAGAAGGCCAGCTGGCCGCCTTTCGACCGGGTGGTGAAGCTGGACAAGGCCTATGTGGACGCCCGCGGCTCGATCCAGCCGCTGGTCGACCGCCTGATGAAGAGTGCCGTGCTGATCGAGTCCAAGGCCGGGTCCTTGCGGGCCAACCACTACCACAAGACCGATTGGCACTACTGCTACGTCATCAAGGGCACCATCGAGTACTGGCACCGCCCCACCGGCTCGACCGAGGCGCCCACCCGGATGCTGGTCAAGGCCGGCGAGATGGTGTTCACCCCGCCCATGGTCGACCACGGCATGGTGTTCCCCGAGGACTGCACCTTCCTCACGCTCTCGCGCAATTCCCGCGACCAGGCCGCCTATGAGGCGGACGTGGTGCGCATCGACCTGCTGGCCACCGAGGGATTGACCTCCTGGAAGCCGGAGTAGGGATGAGCGCCGCCTGCCGCCGCCGCTCCACCTGCCGCCTGTGCGGCAGCACCCGGCTTGAGCCGGTGCTGTCGCTGGCGCCCACCCCGCCGGCCAATGCCTTCGTCCCGGCGGCCAAGCTGGGCCAGCCGCAGGAACGCTTCCCGCTCGACATATTCTTCTGCGACGACTGCGCCCATGTGCAGCTGCTCGACGTGGTCGACCCGCGCCTTCTGTTCGAGGACTACGTCTACGTCTCGGGCACCTCGCCGGTGTTCGTGAAGCATTTCGACGACTACGCCGCCCAGGTCATGGGCCCGCTGGGCGTCGCCGCCGGTGGGCTGGTGGTCGACATCGGCTCCAACGACGGCACCTTGCTGTCCAAGTTCAAGGATCGCGGCGCCCGCGTGCTGGGCATCGACCCGGCCCGCGACATCGCCCGGCGCGCGACGGAAGCCGGCATCGAAACCCTGTGCGGCTTCTTCGGCTCGGCCACCGCCGCCCAGATCGTCGCCAGCCACGGCAAGGCCGCCGCAGTCACCGCCAACAACGTCTTCGCCCACATCGACGACCTGGCCGACGTCGCCCGCGGCGTGCGCACCCTGCTGGCCGACGACGGCGTGTTCGTCTTCGAGGTGTCCTACCTGGTCGACGTGGTCGAGAAGACCCTGTTCGACACCATCTACCACGAGCACCTGGACTACCACTCGGTCAAGCCGCTGATCGGCTTCCTCAAGTCCCACGGGCTCGAGCTGATCGAGGCCATCCGGGTCGACTCGCACGGCGGCTCCCTGCGCGCCGTCGCCCAGCCCATGGGCGGCCCCCGCAACGTCGGCCAGTCGGTCGCCGACGCCGTCGCCGAGGAGGAGCGCCTGGGCCTGGACCGGCCCGAGAGGCTGCGCCGCTTCGCCACCGACATCAACCAGGTGGGGACCGAGCTGAAGGGCCTGCTGACCCGGCTGAAGGCCGAGGGCAAGCGCATCGCCGGCTTCGGCGCCCCGGCCAAGGCCACCACCTTGATGTACCATTTCGGCATCGGCCCGGAGCTGGTCGACTTCATCGTCGACGACAGCCCGCTCAAGCAGGGGCTGTTCACCCCGGGCATGCACATCCCCGTCCTGCCTTCCTCGGCCATCGCCGAAAGGAAGCCCGACCACCTGGTGATCCTGGCGTGGAACTTCGCGCCGTCGATCATCGCCAAGAACGCCGCCTTCCATCAGGCCGGCGGTCGTTTCATCGTTCCCCTTCCCCGCGTCGAGGTAGTCTAGCGCCATGGCCGAATTCCTCCTCAAGTCCGACATCGCCGAGATCGTGGCCGGTCTGGGCGAGGCCGCCCATGGCTTCTCCGGCAAGACCGTGCTGCTGACCGGCGGCCGCGGCTTCCTGGGTCGCTACTTCATGGACATCTTCGCCCACCTGAACGAGCACGTGCTGGCCAAGCCGTGCCGCCTGGTGGCCATGGACAACCTGATTACCGCCGGCAAGGAAGGGGCCGAGATCCCCGAGCTGCCCAACGTTACCTTCATCCAGCACGACGTGATCCAGCCGCTGCAGTGGGAAGACGACGTCCACTACGTCATCCACGCCGCCGGCATCGCCAGCCCGTTCTACTACCGCGCCTATCCGCTCGAGACCCTCGAGGTGGCGGCGCGCGGCACCCGCAACATGCTGGAGGTGGCCGAGGCCCACAACGCCCGCTTCACCTTCTTCTCGTCGTCCGAAATCTACGGCGACCCCGATCCCAAGCACGTGCCGACCCAGGAAAGCTATCGCGGCAACGTCTCGTGCCAGGGCCCGCGCGCCTGCTATGACGAGAGCAAGCGCGTCGGCGAGACCCTGTGCCACATCTTCCACGAGAAGTTCGGCACCCACACCAACACCATCCGCCCGTTCAACGTCTATGGGCCGGGCATGCAGGAGACCGACTACCGCGTGCTGCCCAACTTCGCCAACCGGCTGAAGGCGGGCATGCCGCTCAACGTCTACGGCTCGGGCAACCAGACGCGGACCTTCTGCTACATCACCGACGCCATGATCGGCTTCCTGCTGGTGGTGCTGAAGGGCGTGCCCGGCGAGCCTTACAACATCGGCAATCCCAAGCCCGAGATCTCCATGGTCGACCTGGTCCACCGCATCGAGAAGGTGCTGAAGAAAAAGGTCGAGCACAACGTCATCGAATACCCCGACAGCTATCCCGCCGACGAGCCCAACCGCCGCTGCCCCGACATCAAGAAGGCGCGCCTGCAGCTGGGCTTCGAGCCCCGCATCGAGCTCGAAGAGGGCCTGAAGCGCTTCCTGGGCTGGGCCGACCGGGTCTATACCGGGGTTATGTGACGTGGTCCGCCTGAGCGTCGTCGTCCCCGTCTACAACGAGCAGAAGACGATCGTCGAGATCCTGACGCGCGTGCGCGCCCAGAAGATCGACGGCGTCGACATCGAGATCGTGGTGGTCGACGACGGCTCGAAGGACGACACGCCCCGGCTGCTGGAAGCCAACCCGCAGCTTTACGACCGCATGATCCGCCAGCCCAACGGCGGCAAGGGCGCGGCGGTGCGCACCGCGCTGGCCGCGGCCACCGGCGACTACGTGCTGTTCCAGGACGCCGACCTGGAATACGACCCCGCCGACTACGCCAAGATGATGCGCCCGGTGCTGGACTTCGGCGCCGACGTGGTCATGGGCTCGCGCTTCCTGGCGCCCGACTGCACCCGGGTGTTCTATTTCTGGCACCTGTTGGGCAACCGCTTCATCACGCTGCTGTTCAACGTGATGAACAACACCACCTTCACCGACATCTATTCCTGCTACCTGATGTACCGGCGCGACCTGGTCGACGGGGCGGCGCTGCAGTCCAGCGGCTGGGAGCAGCATGCCGAGATCCTGTCCAAGGCGGTGGGCAACGGCCGGGTGTTCTACGAGGTTCCCATCGGCTACCACGGCCGCTCGTACGGCGAAGGCAAGAAGATCAAGGCCTGGCACATCGTCGGCGTGCTGGCCATGATCGTCCGCGCCCGCCTGGCCCGCCTGTTCGGCTGAGGCCGGGAATGGCCGGCCTGCGCCTCGGCCTGGTGGGCGTCGGTCGCTGGGGCCGCATCTACATCCGCACCCTGGGCCAGTTGGCCCCCGACATCCATCTGGCCCGCGTCGCCAGCCGCAACCCCGAGACTGCCGCGCTGGTCCCGGCCGGCTGCGTCGTCTCGGCCGACTGGCAAGACCTGGTGGCGGCCGGCGACCTGGACGGGATCATCGTCGCCTCGCCGCCCGAGACCCATGTGGACATCGCGCTTGCCGCCGTCGCTGCCGGCCTGCCGGTGCTGGTGGAAAAGCCGCTGTGCCTGGACTCCGACGAGGCCGGCCGGCTGTTCGCCGCCGCCCAGGACGCCGGCGCCCTGGTGATGGTCGAGCACACCCACCTGTTCAGCCCGGCCTTCCGCCGCCTGAAGCAGCTGGTCCCCACCCTGGGCGGCCCGCGGGCCGTCGAGGGCCGGGCCGGCAACCTGATCGGCCGGCTGTCGGCCCCCATCCTGTGGGACTGGGGCGCCCACGACGTCGCCCTGTGCCTGGACCTGCTGGGCGCCCTGCCCGACCGCATCGACGCCGCCCTGGTCGACCGCCCGGCGCTGCCCGACGGCGGCCATGGCGAGACCTTCCGCCTGACCCTGGGCTTCGGCTCCATCGAGGCCACCGTCACCTGCGGCACCCTGGCCGCCAAGACCCGCCGGTTCACCGTGGCCTGCCCCGACGGCACCCTGGTGTACGACGACCTGGCCGCCGACAAGCTGACCCTGGACGGTCGCGCCGTGCCCGTGGCTGGCGACCTGCCGCTGACCACGGCGGTGCGCGAATTCGCCGCCAAGGTGCGCTCGGGCTCCCACGACCTGGCCAGCCTGCAGCTCGGCATGCGGGTGGTGACGGTGCTTGGGCAGGCCGCCGCCGGCTTCGGGGCCTGACCTCCATGTGCGGCATCGCCGGAACCACCGCCGCCGATCCCGCCCTTCTCGACGCCATGGCGGCGCGGCTGGCCCATCGCGGCCCCGACGGCCGCGGCACCTGGTCGGGCGACGGCGTCGGCCTGGTGCATACCCGGTTGGCGGTGATCGACCTTTCCCCCGGTGGTGCCCAGCCCATGGCCAGCCCGTGCGGGCGCTTCGTCGTCGCCTTCAACGGCGAGATCTACAACTACCGTGAACTGAAGGCGGAACTGGAGGCCAAGGGCGAGACCTTCGCCTCGTCCAGCGACACCGAGGTGCTGCTGCGCCTGCTGATGCGAGATGGCCTGGACTGCCTGCCCCGGCTGGTCGGCATGTTCGCCATCGCCCTGTGGGACCGCGAGCGGCGCGAGCTGCTGCTGGTCCGCGACCGCCTGGGGGTCAAGCCGCTGGTCTGGGCCGGGCTGGCCGACGGCGGCATCGCGTTCGCCTCGGAGATCGACGCCCTGCGCGCCCATCCCGGCCTCGACCTCGGCCTGGACCGCCAGGCACTGTCCCAGTACCTGGCCTGCCTGTACGTGCCGGCGCCGCGGACCATGCACGCCGGCATCGCCAAGCTGGAACCCGGCTGCTGGATGCGCTGGCGGGACGGCCGCATCGACCACGGCCGCTGGTGGGCGCCCGGCGTGACCGGCGAGCGCACGCCCAGCCTCGACGAGGCGGTCGAGGAGCTGATGCCGCTGCTGGCCCAGGCGGTGGCCGCCCGCCTGGTCGCCGACGTCGAGGTCGGCTGCTTCCTGTCGGGGGGCATCGACAGTTCGGTGATCGCGGCGCTGATGGCGGCCGAGCGGCGCCCCCAACGCGCCCCCCCCCCCCGCACCATCCACCAGTACCACGAACAGGGCG
>JBLNBU010000226.1:0-23743 GCA_050260215.1 Actinomycetota bacterium | reverse complement strand
CCCCGATTCCCCCCCCTGTCGAGTCAAATTCGCATTTGGAATGCCCCCTCGCGCGTACGTGCGGGCGCGCGTGCTTGAATGACGGGGCCGCCCGGGCCGGACCGGCGGGCTGGGCGGAGGTCAGGGTGGGTAGGCCATCCCCACCCATGACCAAGACAAAAGCAAAGCAGAAATGTATCTTTTGGTTTTTTGCAGCGCAGCAAAATCTCCGTCCTCCGAAAACGGGTAGGAAGACACAGGGTGCTGCTGACAACACATCGCAATATTATTGTACTGCCGCTTCGGGTAATCGAAAACCGCACCTCCGGGTGGGGAGATTTTCTCACCCGCCATTGTGCAGTGCTTATATTTGCCAATCTGAATTTTCAGGGCTGGATTCGCGGCGCCTGTTGTGCAATATGGAGGCCGTGCTTCGGCAACAGCTTCGCCTTCGTGCCGGCGCCCCCGCCAGGGGGTAAACGCCTGCTCCGTCGTATCGCCTAATGTGGAGGATTCCAAAATGACTATTCGCGTCGGCATCAACGGCTTCGGCCGCATTGGTCGCATGGTGTTCCGCGCCGTCTCCAAGGACTTCCCGGAGATCGAGATCGTCGGCATCAACGACCTGCTCGAGCCGAACTACTTGGCCTACATGCTGAAGTACGACTCGGTGCACGGCAACTTCAAGGGCGACATCGCCGTCGACGGAAACACCCTGGTGGTCAACGGCAAGAAGATCCGCCTGACCGCGGTGAAGGACCCGGCCGAGCTGAAGTGGAACGAGGTCGGCGCCGACCTGGTCATCGAGTCCACCGGCCTGTTCCTGACCAAGGAAAGCTGCGAAAAGCACCTGGCCGCCGGCGCCAAGAAGGTCGTGCAGTCGGCCCCGTCCAAGGACGACACCCCGATGTTCGTCTATGGCGTCAACCACAAGAAGTACGCCGGCGAGAAGATCGTCTCGGCCGCGTCCTGCACCACCAACTGCCTGGCCCCGGTGGCCAAGGTGCTGCACGACAACTGGGGCATCAAGCGCGGCCTGATGACCACCGTGCACGCCGCCACCGCCACCCAGAAGACCGTTGACGGCCCGTCCTCGAAGGATTGGCGCGGCGGCCGCGGCATCCTCGAGAACATCATCCCGTCGTC
Organism: Actinomycetota bacterium; assembly: GCA_050260215.1. Taxonomy (GTDB): domain Bacteria; phylum Pseudomonadota; class Alphaproteobacteria; order Rhodospirillales; family Magnetospirillaceae; genus JBLNBU01. The sequence continues at coordinate 22,618 of JBLNBU010000226.1, read as the reverse complement.
GACCGGTGCGGCCAAGGCCGTTGGCGTCGTCCTGCCCGAGCTGAACAAGAAGCTGACCGGCATGGCCTTCCGCGTGCCGACCTCGGACGTCTCGGTGGTCGACCTCACCGTCGAGCTGAACAAGGAAGTCGCGTACGAAGACATCTGCAAGGCCATGAAGGCCGCCTCCGAAGGCGAGCTGAAGGGCGTGCTGGGCTACACCGAGGAGAAGGTGGTCTCCACCGACTTCCGCGGCTGCTCGCAGCCGTCGATCTTCGACGCCGAGGCCGGCATCGCGCTGGACAAGACCTTCGTCAAGGTCGTGTCCTGGTACGACAACGAGTACGGCTACACCTGCAACATGCTGCGCTTCGTCCAGCACGTCGCCAAGAACTGAAGACAAGGCGGGCCTGCCATGTTCAACACCATCGACAAGCTGGACGTGAAGGGGAAGCGCGTGCTCGTGCGCGCCGACCTCAACGTCCCCGCCAAGGACGGGAAGGTCACCGACTCCACCCGTATCGACCGCTCGGCCGCCACGCTCAAGGAGCTGGCGTCCAAGGGCGCCCGCGTCGTCATCATCACCCACTTCGGCCGGCCGAAGGGGCGTGAGGACAAGTACTCCCAGAAGCTGCTGCTCGAGCCGCTGGCCAAGGCCGTCGGCAAGGCGGTGGCCTGGGCCGACGACTGCATCGGGCCCGAGGCCGAGAAGGTGGTGAACGGGCTGAAGGACGGCGACATCTGCCTTCTGGAAAACGTCCGCTTCCACCCCGAGGAAGAGAAGAACGACGCCGGTTTCGCCAAGAAGCTGGCGGCGCTGGGCGACGTCTACGTCAACGACGCCTTCTCGACCGCGCACCGGGCCCATGCCTCGACCGAGGGCCTGGCCCACCTCATGCCCGCCGCCGCCGGCCGCCTGATGCAGGCGGAACTGGAAGCGCTGGGCAAGGCGCTGGGCACTCCTGAGAAGCCGGTGGCCGCCGTGGTCGGCGGCGCCAAGGTGTCGACCAAGCTGGACCTGCTGGGCAACCTGGTGGCCAAGGTCGACTACCTGATCATCGGCGGCGGCATGGCCAACACCTTCCTGTTCGCCCAGGGCATCGCCGTCGGCAAGAGCCTGTGCGAAAAGGAAATGGCCGACACCGCGCGCGCCATCATGGAAAAGGCCAAGGCGGCCAACTGCCACATCGTCCTTCCCGTCGACGTGGTGGTGGCCTCCGAGTTCGCCGAGAACGCCCCCAACAAGGTCGTTCCGACCAACGCGGTGCCTGAGGACATGATGATCCTCGACGCCGGCCCGGCCTCGGCCGAAGCCATCGTCGACCGCCTCGGCGGCTGCAAGACCCTGGTGTGGAACGGCCCCATGGGCGCGTTCGAGATCGCGCCGTTCGACAAGGCCACCAATGCGGTGGCCCAGGCGGCGGCCGAGCGCACCAAGCAGGGCAAGCTGCTGACCGTGGCCGGCGGCGGCGACACCGTGGCGGCGCTCGCCAAGGCGGGGGTGGACGACAAGTTCTCGTACGTCTCGACCGCCGGCGGCGCCTTCCTCGAGTGGCTCGAGGGCAAGGTCCTGCCGGGCGTCGCGGCGCTCGAGGTCAAGGGTGGCGGCTGCGGCTGCGGCGGCAAGCACTAAACCCTTGCCGCATCCCATGTGAAAGGGCGGGTCGCACCAGCGGCCCGCCTTTTTTCGTCTTCAAAGGCGCGACGAACGGCGGTGCAGACAGCACATCGGGATTGCGCAGGACGTGGAGGGAAATGGCAGGTAGCAACAGTTGGGCACCCCCCGGGGCCTGATCCTCGCCCTTGCCAACCCGTCCGCCCGCGCGTTCAATAGCGGGCATGATCGCACCCCCCTCCATCGCCTTCGTCGCCGCCGACACCGAGGGCGCCCGTGCCGCCAAGGAGCGGCTCGAGACGCGCTACCCGGCGGCATCTCCCGACCAGGCCGACATCATCGTGGCACTGGGGGGGGACGGCTTCATGCTCGAGACCCTGCACGCCTACCTGCAGCGGCACGTGCCCATCTACGGCATGAACCGCGGCACCGTCGGCTTCCTGATGAACGCCTACCGCGAGGCGGGGCTGACCGAGCGGCTGGCCCGCGCCCAGGCGGTGACCCTGCACCCGCTGCGCATGATCGCCACCATGCCCGACGGCAACACCGTCGAGGCGCTGGCCATCAACGAGGTGTCGCTGCTGCGCGAGACCCGCCAGGCGGCCAAGCTGCGCATCCGCATCGACGGCAAGACCCGGCTGGAAGAGCTGATCTGCGACGGCATCCTGGTGTCGACCCCGGCCGGCAGCACCGCCTACAACCTGTCGGCCCACGGCCCCATCATCCCGCTGGGCGGCGGCATCCTGCCGTTGACCCCCATCAGCGCCTTCAGGCCCCGGCGCTGGCGCGGCGCCCTGCTGCCGCACACCGCCACCGTGGTCTTCGACGTGCTGGAGCCGACCAAGCGCCCGGTCAGCGCGGTGGCCGACTACACCGAGGCACGCGAGGTCGCCAGCGTGCAGGTCTGCGAGGACCGCTCCATCGGCTTGACCCTGCTGTTCGACCCCGAGCACAATCTCGAAGAACGCATCATCGCCGAGCAATTCCTGCCGTGACCCCCGAACTCTATGCCCAAATCGCCGCCGGCCTGGCGCTGGCGACCCTGATCGTCGCCACCCTGGGACTGCTGCGCAGCCGCGCCCAGACCGACGCCGGCGACCGCCTGGAACGCGCCATCCGCGACGAGGCCGCCCGCACCCGCGAGGAAGCCGCGAGCGCCGCGCGGGCCCTGCGCGAGGAGATCGCCGGCCAGGTCCGCGCCTTCCAGGACGCCAACGACAAGCGCCACCACGAGCTGCGCATCCTGCTGGAAACCAAGCTGGCCGAGGCCCGCTCCGACCAGGGGACCAACGCCAAGGCGCTGCGCGAGGAGGTTCTGGGCGCCATCAAGCAGCTGGGCGAGGGCGTTTCCGGCACCTTGCGCGAACGCCTGGACGCCATCACCCGGGCGGTGGCCGAGCTGGGCGGCAAGGTCGAGCAGCGGCTTGATGCCATCCGTGGCGAGAATGCCGCCAAGCTGGAGCAGATGCGCCAGACCGTCGACGAGAAGCTGCAGGGCACCCTGGAAAAGCGCCTGGGCGAATCATTCAAGCTGGTCAGCGACCGCCTGGAACAGGTCCACAAGGGCCTGGGCGAGATGCAAACCCTGGCCAGCGGCGTGGGCGACCTCAAGCGCGTGCTGACCAACGTCAAGACCCGCGGCACCTGGGGCGAGGTGCAGTTGGGCGCCCTGCTGGAACAGGTACTGACCGCCGAGCAGTTCCAGCGCGAGGCCAGCTGCCGCCAGGGCAGCGCCGAGCGGGTCGACTTCGCCATCCGCCTGCCCGGCCGCGGCGAGGGCGAGGCCGAGGTGCTGCTGCCCATCGACGCCAAGTTCCCCAACGAGGATTACGACCGCCTGGTGCTGGCCGCCGAGCGCGCCGACGCCGACGCGGTCGAGCTGGCCGCCCGCCAGCTGGAAGCCCGGGTCAAGCAGTTCGCCCGCGACATCCGCGACAAGTACGTCAACCCGCCGCGCACCACCGATTTCGCCATCCTGTACCTGCCCACCGAAGGCCTGTACGCCGAGGTGCTGCGCCGCCCCGGTTTGGCCGAGCAGATCCAGCGCGACTACAAGGTCACCATCGCCGGCCCCACCACCCTGGCGGCCATGCTGAACGCCCTGCAGATGGGCTTCAAGACGCTGGCCATCCAGAAGCGGTCCAGCGAGGTGTGGGACGTGCTGAAAGCGGTCAAGACCGAGTTCAACCGCTACGGTACCGTGCTCGACACGGTCAAGAAGCGCCTGGACGCGGCGTCGAGCTCCATCGAGGAAGTCGCCAAGCGCAAGCGCATCATCGACCGCCGGCTGTCCAAGATGGAATCCCTGCCCGAGACCCAGGCCGACACCCTGCTGGGCCTGACCGCCGCCGCGCTGGACGACGTCGGCGAGACCGAGGACGAGGTGGCGGAAGCGTAGAAGGCGCCGTTACCGGCTCGCCTTGTCCACCAGATAGACCACGTGCCGGTACGGCACGCCGGCATGGTCGGCCAGGCCGATCTCGCAGGTGCGGTTCGATGCATAGCCGGCCTCGGTGCCTGGCGGCACCTGGGGGCCCAGGCGGCGCAGCGCGTGGACATTGAGTTCGGGGGTGGTGAAGCCCTTGTCGCCGGCAAAGCCGCAGCAGCCGATCTCATCGGGGACCACCACCCGGGCGGCACAGGCGCGCACCACTGCCAGCAGCTTGCCGTCCAGGCCCTGCTTGCGGGCGCCGCAGTTGACGTGGGCCAGCACGGTGGTGTCGGCCGGATGCAGCGTCAGCCGCGGCAGCACGGCGTCGTGGAGGAATTCGACCAGGTCCAGCACGCTCACCCGCCCGGCCATGGTCTGCTTCATGCGATAGGCACAGGTGCTGGCGTCGGTCACCACCGGCAGGCGCCCGCCGTCGGAGGCATCCAGCAGCGCCTCTTCCAGCTCCGCCGCCTTGGCCTCGGCCACCTCGGCCAGGCCCTTGCTGTCCCAGGGCTGGCCGCAGCACAAGCCCTCCAGCCCCGCCGGCAGCACCACCCGGAAGCCGGCCCGTTCCAGCACCCGCTGGGTCACCGCCGCCAGGGGTTCGGCCTGCGGGTCGCCGGCGGCGGGCCCCATGAGGCGGCCCGAGCAGGCGGGGAAATAGACCACCGGCTCGCCCGCGGTGCCCGGCCCGGGCGGGCGGGCGGCGGCACCGGGCAGGGTGGCGCGCAGGCCGGGGATGCGGCCGCCGGCCAGCGACGCCGCCTTAAGGCCCAGCCGCGACAGTGCCAGCACGGTGCCGTAATGGCTGGCGGCGGCGGCGCCGACGGCACGGGCCACCGCCCCGGCCTGGTTGCCGCGCAGGGCCTTGACCAGCCGGCCGGTCTCGATGCCGACGGGACAGGCGGTGGCGCACAGGCCGCAGGCGGCACAGGTGTCCAGGCCCTGCCAGCCATAGGCCTTCAGCCAGTCGCCGTGGGGCTCGCCCGCCACCATGCGCCGGCTGATCTCGCGCCAGCCGACGATGCGCTGGCGGGGCGACAGCGTCAGGCCGGCGCTGGGGCACTGGGGCTCGCAGAAGCCGCATTCGATGCAGGTGTCGACCAGCGGATGGGCGGCCGGCAACGGCTTCAGGTGTTCCAGATGGGCGTGCGGGTTGCGGTCCAGCACCACTCCGGGGTTCAGCAGCCCGTCGGGATCGAACAGCGCCTTGATTTCCCACATCAGGGCGGTGGCCGCCGCCCCCCATTCCAGCTCGACGAAGGGGGCCATGTTGCGGCCGGTGCCGTGCTCGGCCTTGAGGCTGCCGCCGAAGCGCCCGGCGACCATGGCGCAGACCTCGTCCATGAAGCGGGCGTAGCGCGCCACCTCGTCGGCGTGGCCGAAGTCCTGGGTGAAGACGAAGTGCAGGTTGCCGTCCAGCGCATGGCCGAAGATGATCGCCTCGGCGTATCCGTGCCGGGCCAGGATCGCCTGCAGCTCCAGGGTGGCCGCCGCCAGGTGCTCGATGGGGAAGGCCACGTCCTCGATGATGACGGTGGTGCCCACCCGCCTGACCGCGCCCACCGCCGGGAACAGGCCCTTGCGGATCTTCCACAGGGACCCGTACTCGGCCGGATCGTCGGTGAAGGCAGGCGGATGCAGCAGCGCCAGCCCGTCGAGCGCCGCCGGCCCCGCGGCGGGGGTGGCGGCCAGGCCCGCGGCATCGGCGGCGCGGGTCTCGACCAGCAGGGCGGCCACGTCGGGGCCCAGGCCGCGGATGGCCTCGGGCATGCCCGGCTTGTCCTCGACCGAGCGCAAGGCGGCGCGGTCCATCAGCTCGGCGGCCGAGACCGGCGCGGCCCCCTTCAGGCGCTGCACCGCCCGGCAGGCCTCGGCGACGTCGGGGAACAAGAGCAGCGCGCTGGCCTTGCACGGGTGTTCGACCACCGTGCGGTAGCCGATCTCGGAGATGAAGCCCAGCGTGCCTTCCGAGCCGATCATCAGATGGGCCAGGATGTCGACGGGGTCGTCGAAGTCGACAAGGGCGTTCAGGCTGTAGCCGGTGGTATTCTTGATGGCGAACTTGCGCCGGATGGTGCCGGCCAGCTCGGCGTCGGCCCTGACCCGGGCGGCCATGGCCGCCAGCCCGTCCAGCAGCCCGCCATGCACGCGGCGGAAGGCGGCCACCGAACCGGCATCGGCGGTGTCGAGCACGGTGCCGTCGACCAGCACCACCCGCAGCGATTCCAGCGTCTGGTAGCTGTTGTCGGCGGTCCCACAGCACATGCCGCTGGCGTTGTTGGCGGCGATGCCGCCGATTCGCGCAGTGTCGATGGAAGCCGGGTCGGGACCGATCTTGCGGGCAAACGGGGCCAGCCGGCGGTTGGCGACGGCGCCGACGACGCCGGGCTGCAGGCGGATGGCCGCGCCGTCGGCAGCGATGGTCGAGCCGTTCCAGCCGTCGCCCAGCACCACCAGCACCGAATCGGTCACCGCCTGGCCCGACAGCGAGGTCCCGGCGGCGCGGAAGGTCACCGGGGCGCGGTGGCGCCGGCAGGCGGCCAGCACGCCGATCACCTCGGCCTCGCTGTCCACCTTGGCCACCACCTTCGGCGTCAGGCGATAGAAGCTGGCATCCGTCCCCCAGGTCAGCAGCCGCAAGGGATCGCGCACCAGTCGCTCGGGCGGGATGAGGCCGACCAGGTCGCGGATCAGGGCGGGGTAGTCGACGCTCACGACACCACCAGCACGACCAGCTCCTTGGGGCCGTGGACGCCATAGGCCAGGGTCTGCTCGATGTCGGCGGTCTTGGACGGGCCCGAGATCAGCAGGGCGTTGGTGGGCATGCCGGCGGCCCAGCCGCCCAGGCGGATGGCCTCGGCCAGCGAATCGGCCACCCTTGCCGCCTCGACCAGGGCGACGTGAATGGGCGGCAGCAGCGACAGCAGGCGCGGTTCGGCCGGGCCGGGCCACAGGATCAGCGAGCCGGTCTCGGCGACGGCGCCCAGCGTGGTGGTGAAGCCGGCATCGACGCGCTGCACCAGGTCGTCCTTCATCTGCTCGACCGGGCGGTCATAGGCCAGCAGGCCGTCGCCGTATTCGGCGGCCAGGCGGCGGCCGGCCTCGGTGCTGGGGCCATAGGCCAGCGTCGCCACCCCCTTGGCGGCCAGGATCTGCTTCAACCGCGCCGGCCAGTCGGCGGCGGTCACCTCGTGGACCTCGGCGTGCGAGGCTTCCAGCATGGCGCGGAAACGGGCCAGCCGGCCGTCCCCATAGGCCGGCGGGGTCCATTCGGGCATGTCGGGCGCCGGGCGTCGGGGAGCCCCGGCCAGTCGGGCCAGGATGCGGGCGCGGGCGTCGCTCATCCCTTGTACCCCTTGTCGCGGGCCAGCTGGTGCAGGGTGCGCCGGGCGAATTTCGGCTTGGTACGCACGCTCGTCCACTCCTTGAGCAGCGGCGCCGAGGCCGGCGCGGCGTTGCCCAGCCAGGCCAGCATGCGGGTGACGGCGCCGTAGACGACGGGCGAGCCGTAGACCGCCTTCCACCCGGCCCAGGCGGCCGCCTCGGTCGCACTGGCGCCCGAGCCGCCGCCCTTGACCGCGGCGGTGGTCGGCCGCACCGCCTCGGCGCGCAGGCGCACCAGCAGGTCGGCTATGGGGATCTTGACGGGGCAGACCTCGACGCAGGCGTTGCACAGGGTCGAGGCGTGCGGCTGGTCGCCAGCGCAGTCCAGCCCTTCCAGCTGAGGCGACAGGATCTTGCCGATGGGGCCGGGATAGACGAAGCGGTAGGTGTGGCCGCCGACCCGGGTGTAGACCGGGCAGTGGTTCATGCAGGCGCCGCAGCGGATGCAGCGCAGCGTGTCGCGCAACTCGGCGTCGAAATAGACCCGCGAGCGGCCGTTGTCGAGCAGCACCAGGTGCACCTCGGTCGGCCCGTCCAGCTCATCTTCCTTGCGCGGACCGCTGATCATGTTGACGTAGGTGGTGATCGGCTGGCCCGTGGCCGAGCGCGGCAGCAGCGCCAGCAGCGGCGGGATGTCGTCCAGGTGCTCGACCACCTTCTCGATGCCGGTCACCGCGATGTGCAGCCGAGGCAAGGTGGTGGACAGCCGGCCGTTGCCCTCGTTCTCGATCAGCACCAGCGAGCCGGTCTCGGCAACCATGAAGTTGACGCCCGAGATGCCGGCATCCGCCCCGGCGAAGGCCCCGCGCAGGGTGGCCCTGGCCGCCGCGGTCAGCGCGTCGACGTCCTCGGTATAGGGCTGGCCCTCGATGTGCTCGGCGAACAGCTGGGCGATCTCGGCCTTGTTCTTGTGGATGCAGGGCATGACGATGTGGCTGGGCGCCTCGCCCGCCAGCTGGATGATGTATTCGCCGAGGTCGGACTCGACCGCGGTGATGCCCAGTCCTTCCAGATGGCGGTTGAGCTCCATCTCCTCGGAGACCATGGACTTGCCCTTGATCACCGTGCGCGCGCCGGCGCGGCCCAGAATGCCGGCGACGATGTCGTTGGCCTGGGCGGTGGTCTCGGCCCAGTGGACGCGGATGCCGTTGGCGGTGGCCTTGGCCTCGAAGCGCTGCAACAGGTCGGGCAGGCGGGCCAGCGCATTGGCCCGCACGGCAGCCCCGCGGGCGCGAAGCGCGGTCCAGGCGTCGACGTCGGTGAACTGGGCCGCCCGCTTGGCCATCAACCCGTCCATGGCGCGGCGGAAATTGGCGCGCAGGCGCTGGTCGTTCAGGGCCTGGGGGGCGCGCTGGGTGAAATCACCGCCGGTCATGGCAGCGCTCCATCAGGAATTCGGCGATGTGGCGGGTCTTGAACCCGGCATTCGCCTTCTCGGCGGCGCCGCCGATGTTCATCAGGCAGCCGCAGTCGCCCGACACCACCAGCGCCGCGCCGGTCGCCTGGATGGAGTCCACCTTGTCGGCGACCATGGCGCCCGACACCTCGGGCTGGCGCACCGCGAACACGCCGCCGAAGCCGCAGCATTCCTTCTCGCGCGGGTTCTCGACCACGGTGACGTTGGCAAGCTGGGCCAACAGCCGCTTCGGCTGGTCGATCACCCCCATCTCGCGCATGGAATGGCATGAGGGGTGCCAGGTCACGGTGACCGGCTGGCCCGCATCGGTGAGTTTGACGTCGAGCACCTCGACCAGGAACTGGGTCAGCTCGAAGACCCGGCGGGCAAAGGCGACGGCGCGGGAATGGTCGGGATCGCCTTCGAACAGCTGGGGATAATGGACCTTCATCATCCCGGCGCACGAGCCCGACGGCACCACGATGGGCCAGTCCTCGGGGAAGGCGTCGAGCTGCAGGCGGGCGACCTCGCGCGCTTCGTCGAAACGGCCCGAGTTGCGCGCCGGCTGGCCGCAGCAGGTCTGCGACTGGGGGAACACCACCTCGACACCGGCCCGGCGCAGCAGCTCCATCCCCGCCAGCCCGGCTTGCGGGTAGAACAGGTCGATCAGGCAGGTGCCGAAGAAATAGACGGTGCGCGGCCGGGTGCGGGTGGTCATCGGGGCAGCCCTCCCTGACAGGACCGCGATTGTGACGCAAACGCGCCGGCCGGCGCAACGGCGCTAGTAGCGGACCGTGGTCAGGTACAGCCCGCCCGCCGGCGCGGTCGGCCCGCCGGCCTTGCGGTCGCGGGCGGCCAGGGCGCGGGCGATGTCGTCGGGGCTCCACTTGCCCTCGCCCACCAGCTTCAGCGTGCCCACCATGTTGCGCACCTGGTGGTGCAGGAACGAGCGCGCCGCCGCCTTGATGAGGATCTCCTCGCCGGCGCGGGTGACGTCCAGCACGTCCAGGGTCTTCATCGGGCTTTTCGCCTGGCACTCGCCGGCGCGGAAGGTGGTGAAGTCGTGGTGGCCCAGCAGGTGGGCCGCACCGGCGGCCATGGCCGCGGCGTCCAGCGGCTGGGGCACCCACCAGGCGCGGTCGCGCTCGATGGCCAGCGGGGCGCGGCGGTTGACGATGCGGTACAGGTACGCCCGCCCGGTGGCCGAGAAGCGGGCGTGGAAGTCCTCGCCCACCACTTCTGCCGCCACCACCGCCACCGGCTGGGGCTTGATGTGGAAGTTCAGCGCGTCGCGCACCGTGTCGGCGGGAAAGTCGCGCGGCAGGTCCAAATGCACCACCTGGCCGGTGGCATGGACGCCGGCGTCGGTGCGCCCGGCGGCGACGCAGGCCACCGGCGCTTGCGCCAGCTTCGCCGCGGCCGTCTCGATCACCTGCTGGACCGACAGGCCGTTGTTCTGGCTTTGCCAGCCGACGAAGGGAGTGCCGTCGTATTCGACGGTCAGCTTGTAGCGGGTCGTCACGCCAGCACCGCACCCTTAGGCACGGCAAACCCGCGCAGGCAGTCGGCGGCGGCCATGGGGGCCTTGCCCGGACGCTGGACCACGAGCAGGCGCAGCGCGCCTTCGCCGCAGGCCACCAACAGGCGGTCGTCGAGCGCGGTGCCGGGGGAACCGGTGCCGCCCTCGACCGCGGCCTTGAGCACCTTCAGGCGCTCGGGCCCGATCATGCACCACACCCCGGGCCAGGGGGTGAGCGCGCGCACCTGGCGTTCCAGCTCGGCGGCCGGGCGGGTCCAGTCCAGGCGGCCCTCGTCCTTGCCCAGCTTGGCGGCATAGGTCACCCCCTCGGCCGGCTGGCACACCGGCACCAGGGTGCCGGCCGCGGCCGCCGCCAGGGCGGCCACCATCAGGCGCGCACCCATGGCGGCCAGTTCGTCGTGCAAGGTGGCGGCGGTGGTGTCAGGGCCGATGGCCACGGTCTCGAACATCAGCATGGCGCCGGTGTCCAGGCCTTCGTCCATCTGCATGATGGTGACGCCGGAGGCCACGTCGCCGGCCTGGATGGCACGCTGGATCGGCGCCGCACCCCGCCAGCGCGGCAACAGCGAGGCATGGACGTTGAAGCAACCCAGCCGGGGTGCCTCAAGGATCGGCTTGGGCAGGATCAGGCCATAGGCCGCCACCACCGCGGCGTCGGCGCCCAGCGCGGCGAAGGCCTGCTGCTCGTCGGCGCCCTTCAAGGATTTCGGGCAGCGCACCTCGATACCGCGGGCGGCGGCGAAGGCGTGGACCGGAGTCGGCTGTTCCTTGTGGCCGCGCCCGGCGGGCCGCGGCGGCTGGGAATAGACGGCGACCACCTGGTGGCCGGCGTCGAGCAGGGCGGCGAGGATGGAGACGCTGAAGTCCGGCGTCCCCATGAAGATCAGCTTCATCGCGCCGGCACCGCCTCCTTTTTCGACTTCAGCAGCTTGCGCAGGATCATGTTGCGCTTCAGCGAAGACAGGTGGTCGATGAACAAGACGCCGTCCAGGTGGTCCATCTCGTGCTGGATGACGGTGGCGAGCAGGCCGTCGGCCTCGATTTCGCGGATCTCGTTCTCGTGGTCGAGATAGCGCACGCGGATGGCCCGCGGGCGGACCACGTTGGCGTACTGCTCGGGCACCGACAGGCAGCCTTCCTCATAGGTGTTGTCGTCGTCGGACGCCCAGACGATCTCGGGATTGGCCATGCGCACGGGCGCGCGGTCGTCCTCGGTCTTGGCGGTGTCGATGACCAGCACGCGCACCAGCTCGCCGACCTGTGGCGCCGCCAGGCCGATGCCGGGAGCGGCGTACATGGTTTCCAGCATGTCGTCCATCAGCCGGCGGACGGCGTCGTCGACCTTCTCGATCCGCCTGGCCTTCAGCTTCAGGCGCGGATCGGGAGCGGTGAGGATGGGCAGCAGCGCCATGTCCGGATGACCTTGTCTGGCTAGTCGTTCGACCGTGACATATGCCGCCGGGCGGAGAGCGTCAAGCATCGGCGAGGGGCGACGGGGCGGAGGGGGCATCCCGGCACCTCCCGGCGATGAGAATAAGTCGCGAATACAGAATCACCCCACAAGTTGAGAGCAAGTCGGAAATAAGTCGCCGCCAAGTTCAGAACTGCGAATAATGCGCATGACTGCCCGCCAGAAGGAGGATGGCAACTATACTCCGCGGGCCGACCATGGCGCCGCCGTCCGGGCTATACTCTAGGAAAAGCGCATGTAGGGGACGCCGGTCCGAAGGGGGCGCGCATGGCCGAGATCGTCGACATCGAAAGCTATCGCCTGGCAAGGGTCCTGCTGAAGGTTCTCAGCCTAGACGCCGAACCCCACGCCATCGCCATGGCACGGCGCATGGCGCGGCGGCGCGACGACCGCGGCGCCCAGCACTGGCTGGCCATCGCCGACGCCATCGGGCATTTGCAGCGCCTGCCGCGCAAGGCCGGGTAAACCCGCTTCCCTCCATCGACCGGGGCGCGTAGAACGGGGCCATGGCCGACACCGACCGCCCCCGCTGCCGCCTGTTCGTCGCCGCGCCCCTGGCCGCGGGCGAGCGCATGGTGCTGGCCAAGGACCAGAGCCACTACCTGGCCCATGTGCTGCGCGCCCAGGCCGGCGATACGGTGTTGCTGTTCAACGGCAGCGACGGCGAATGGCTGGCGCGCGTTGACGCCCTGGCCAAGTCCGGGGCCACGCTGGCGACCGAGGCGCAGACCCGCCCCCAGGCGCCCGAACCCGACCTGTGGCTGCTGGCCGCGCCCATCAAGCGCGACCGCATCGACCTGGTGGCCGAGAAGGCCGCCGAACTGGGCGTCGCGCGCCTGGTTCCGGTATTCACCCGCCGCACGGTCATGAGCCGGGTCAACACCGAGCGCCTGGCCGCCCACATGGTCGAGGCGGCCGAGCAGTGCGAACGCCTGACCGTGCCCGAGCTGGCGCCGCCCCAGCCGCTGGACAAGGCGCTGGCCGCCTGGCCCGACGGCCGCGTGCTGCTGTTTCTGGACGAGACGGGGTCGGGCCCGCCGCTGGCCGAGGTGCTGGCCGGCTTGGGCGACGGCCCGGCCGCCGTGCTGGTCGGCCCCGAGGGCGGCTTCGCCCCCGAGGAACGCCGCCTGCTCGGCTCGTTGCCGTTTGCCCGTCCCGTCGGCCTGGGTCCGCGCATCCTGCGCGCCGAGACCGCCGCCATCGCCGCCCTGGCGCTGTGGCAGGCGGTGCGCGGGGACTGGCGGCAGGCCCCGCGCCAGGGCCATAATCCCGATTCCTCACCCGCTTGAGAGGCCCCATGCCGCCCAAGATCAATCCGCTGAAACTGAACCCGCTGCAGTGCAAGACCCTGGTGCTGTTCCAGGAGCTGGCCCGCAACCCCGAAACCAGCCAGCGCAATCCCGACGGCGACGTGCTGCTGATGGCACTGCCCCGCCCGCACGGCGACCACTTCCACGTGGGCCGCAAGGTGGTGTTGTCGCGCGACGCCACCGGGCTGGCCAACCAGGCGGTGTGGACGGTGCTGGAACGCAAGGGCCTGCTGCGCGGCTTCAGCTTCCCCCACGCGGTGGTGATGACCGCCGAGGGCGTCGACTACGACACCGGCCTGGCCGACAAGATCCTGCACGGATCGGATCACTAGGGGCCTGGGTACCAGCGGCAATGGCCTATACGGTCAAGGAAATCTTCCACACCCTGCAAGGCGAAGGCGTCAACGCCGGCCGCGCCGCGGTGTTCCTGCGCTTTGCCGGCTGCAACCTGTGGAGCGGCCGCGAAGAGGACCGCGCCGCGGCCGCCTGCAGCTTCTGCGACACCGACTTCGTCGGCGGCGAGCGCTTTACCGATGCCCTTGGCCTGGCCCGGGCGGTCGCGGCCGCCTGGGGCCCGGTGGACGGCCCCAAGATGGTGGTGTGCACCGGCGGCGAGCCGGCGCTGCAGTTGGACGCCGCCCTGGTCGACGCCCTGCACGGCGCCGGCTTCGAGGTGGCGATCGAGACCAACGGCACCCGGCCGCTGCCCGCAGGGCTCGACTGGGTGTGCGTCAGCCCCAAGGGCGCCAATCCCCTGGCGGTTACCGCCGGCGACGAGCTGAAGCTGGTGTTCCCCCAGCCCGACGCCCCGCCCGCGGCCTTCGAGCAGCTGGGCTTCCGCCATTTCGTGCTGCAGCCCATGGACGGGCCCGAGCGCACCGCCAATACCGCCGCCTGCGTCGCCTACTGCCGGGCCCACCCGCGCTGGCGCTTGGGCCTGCAGACCCACAAGATCCTAGGAATACCGTGATGATCGCCCCCTACCGAGTCAGCCGCCGCATCGAAATCGACGCCGGCCACCGCATCATGACCCACGGGTCCAAGTGCCGGCACCTGCACGGCCACCGCTACGCCGTCGAGGCGGTTTGCGAGGCCGTCCACCTGCACGACGCCGGCGAGCAGACCGACATGGTGGTCGACTTCGGCTTCCTGAAGCAGGAGATGATGGAGGCCATCGACACCCCCTGCGACCACGGCTTCATCGCTGCCGCGGCCGACGATGGCCTGCTGGCCATGTTCGCCCCCGAGGGCACCGACGCCCCCCGGTGGATCGCCGCCGTGCGCGCGACCGTCGCCGAGGACGGCTTTTGCGCCACCACCGACACCCGCCTGGCCACCAAGCTGCTGGTGGTGCCGTTCCAGCCCACCGCCGAGTGCCTGGCCCGGCACTGGTACGAACGCCTGGCCGGGGCGGTGGCGTCGCGCTCGGACGGCTGCGCCCGGCTGGTCGCGGTCCGCGTGTGGGAGACGCCCAACTGCGTCGCCGAGTATGGGCCGCAATAGGTAGGCGCTTCGCCCTTTGTCCCCTGGGCGAAGGTCGGCGCAGGCGGGCATGCTTTGGGCCATGTCGTCCAAGGCGCTGTTCTATGCCCTGCTGCTGGTCGGCACCGGCCTCGAAATCATCGGCGACATCCTGTTCAAGCGCTGGGGTGCCGAGGGGCGCCCCGGCCTGCTGGCCTGGGGTCTGGCGATCTACATGGCCGGCGCCGCCCTGTGGGCGTGCTCGCTGCGCTATGCGCCGCTGGCCACCGCGGCCGCGCTGTTCGCGGTGATCAACGTGCTGATCCTGTCGCTGGGCGGCCTGATCCTGTTCCAGGAACGCCTGGGCCCCGGCCACGTGGTCGGCATCGGCCTGGGCCTGCTGTCGGTGGCGATGCTGGCGGAGGTGGATTGACGGCGCGGCCAGCCCCGCGCAGGACGACTAAGTGGCGTCCAGCCACGCCTGGAACATCAGGGCGTGCCACAGCTCGTTGGCCATGGTCTTGCGGCCCGCCAGGTGATCGCGCCAGCGGCCGGCGACCAGGCCGGCGTCGAGATAGCCCTGGCGGCGCAGCCGGTCCTCGGACAACAGGTCGCCCGCCCAGTCTTTCAAGCTCCCCGACAGCCAGCGGCCCACCGGGACCTCGAAGCCCATCTTGGGGCGGTCGACCAGATGGCGCGGCACGTAGCGGTACAGCACCTCGCGCAGCACGGTCTTGCCGGTGTCGCCCTCGATCTTGAGCTGGGTGGGCAGCGACCAGGCGAATTCGACGATGGCGTGGTCGAGGAAGGGCAGCCGCGCCTCCAGCGAAAAGGCCATGGTCGCCCGGTCGGTCTTCACGCACAGGTCGTCGGGCAGATAGGCCAGCGCATCCAGCACCATCGCCAGCAGGGCCGGGTCGTCCAGCTGGGGCTGGCGCGAGGCGTCGTCGAACACCGAGGGCGCCGGACGGGCGCCGGGCACCACCTCGGGCATGCCGGCCCAGCGGCTGTAGTGCAGGCCCAAGAGCGCCGGGATGTCGTCGGCCGAGAGGCGTTCGAGCAGGCGGCGCAGGCGGAAGCCCGGATAGCTGCGCCGACGGCGCCCGGCCAAGGTGGCCAGGGCGGCGGCGGCGTTGACCGGCCCGGCCGGCAGCCGCGACAGCGGCCCGGCCAGACGGCGCAGCGCCGGCGGCAGGGCGCGCGCCCGGGCCAGGTCGCGCGGCAGCGAGCGATAGGTGCCATAGCCGCCGAACAGCTCGTCGGCGCCGTCGCCGGACAGCGCCACGGTGACGTGGCGCCAGGTCGCCTGGGCCAGCAGGCAGGTGGGCAGCTGGGCCGGATCGGCGAAGGGCTCGTCCCAGATGCGCGCCAGCGAGGGCACCAGGGCCAGGGCGTCGTCGTCGGTGATCGGCACCTCGGTATGCACGGTGCCCAGGTGCTCGGCCACGGCGCGGGCGTGGCGGCTTTCGTCGATGGCGGCGACGTCGAAGGCAATGGTGAAGGTGTGGATGGGCGCCCCGGCCAGCTCCTGCATCACCGCCGCGGTCACCGACGAATCGACGCCGCCGGACAGGAACACGCCCACCGGCACGTCGGCCTGCATCCGAAGCGCCACCGAGGCGCGCAGCAGCTGGTTGAGCCGCTCGGACGCCGCCGCGGCGCCGCCGGCGAAGCTGCCGGCCACCGCCTGGGCGCGTTCGCGCGCCGACCAGAAGGCGCGCACCGTGACGTCCTCGCCCTTGATCGACATCACCGTGCCCGGCAACAGCTTGCGGGCCGCGGTGTAGATGGTGTGCGGCGCCGGGATCCAGCCCAGCCGCATGTAGAGCGCCAGCGCGTCGCGGTCGACCGTGCCGTCGAAGGCCGGATGGGCCTTGAGCGCCTTCAGCTCGGAGCCGAACAGCACGCGGCCGTGGCAGCGGGCCCAATAAAGCGGCTTCTCGCCCATGCGGTCGCGGGCCAGGTGCAAGGTGCGCTCGACCCGGTCCCACAGGGCGATGGCGAACATGCCGTCGAACGAGGCCAGGGCGCGGTCGACCCCCCAGGCGGAGACCGCCTCCAGCAGCACCTCGGTGTCGGAATGGCCGCGCCACGGCTGCTCGTCGCCCAGGCGGCGGCGCAGGTCGGCGTGGTTGTAGATTTCGCCGTTGAAGACGACCATCCAGCGGCCGTCGCGCGATTCCATCGGCTGGTGGCCGGCCGGCGTCAGGTCCAGGATGGACAGGCGGCGGAACCCCAGCGCGATGCCGGCCGGATCGTCGACCCAGACGCCGTCGTCGTCGGGCCCACGGTGCACCAGCGTCGCCGCCATGGCACGCACCGCGGCCTCACGCCCCGGCGTGGCCGCACCGATATCGAGAAAGCCTGCAAACCCGCACATCCGAGACCAAAGCCCATCCCGCCGGCCTTTGACCAGGGTACCGGGGCCATGGGACGCCCGCAACCGCTCATCGCACCAACGGCGTACCCGCATTGCGCAGCGAGGCCGTTGTCTGGTCGCGCCTGCCGGGCTATGGTGTGGCCAAACATTTCGTGGGGGACGGAGGATCCGTTATGAGCGAAGGCAAGAAGTTCCGGCTGGTGACCCGCAGCGACTTCGACGGTCTGGTCTGCGCGGTGCTGCTCAAGCAGCTGGACATGATCGACGACATCAAGTTCGTCCACCCCAAGGACATGCAGGACGGCCTGATCGAGATCGGCCCCTCCGACATCACCACCAACCTGCCTTACGTGGACGGCGTCCACCTGGCCTTCGACCACCACCTGTCCGAGACCATCCGGGTGGGCAAGAAGGACAACCACATCATCGACCCCAAGGCCCCGTCGGCGGCCCGCGTGGTCTATGACTACTTCGGCGGCCCGGTGCGCTTCCCGGCGGCCTGGGACAAGATGATGGAAGCGGTCGACCAGGGCGACTCGGCCCAGTACTCGCTGGACGACATCCTGAACCCCACCGGCTGGACGCTGCTGAACTACATCATGGACGCCCGCACCGGCCTTGGCCGCTTCCGCGAGTTCCGGGTGTCCAACTACCAGCTGATGATGAACCTCATCGACTACTGCCGGAACCACACCATCGAGGACATCCTGCAGCTCGAGGACGTGCGCGAGCGCACCGACCTTTATTTTGAGCACCAGGAGAAGTTCAAGGAGCAGATCCGCCGCTGCTCGACGGTGCACAAGAACCTGGTGGTCCTTGACCTGCGCGGCGAGGAGACCATCTACGCCGGCAACCGCTTCATGATCTATGCGCTGTATCCGGACACCAACATCTCGATCCACATGATGTGGGGCCTGAAGAAGCAGAACACGGTGTTCGCCATCGGCAAGTCGATCGTCAACCGCACCGCCAAGACCAACGTCGGCGCGCTGTGCCTGATCTACGGCGGCGGCGGCCACGAGAACGCCGGCACCTGCCAGGTCGACAACGCCGCGTCCGATCGGGTGCTGAACGAACTGGTCGGCAAGATCACCAACGACGGCTGACGCGAGCCCCCGCAAAGCGCACGCAGCCCCGCCCGGATCCTCTCCGGGCGGGGCTTTTCGTTGGCCCGCCTATCCGCTATGTTGCACTGCGATGACGAGCGGTCCCCTCCAAGCCTATCGCGCCAAGGTCGCCAGCGGCGAGATCACCCACGATCCCGTCCAGGAGCTGGCCGCCGAGAAGCTGCAAAGCCTGGCCTACGCCCTGGCCGGCTATCATCCGGGGCAGGGCGAGCGCGGCTGGCTGGCCCGCTTCGGCCTGAAGGGCGCCAAGGGACAGCCGCTGCAGTGGCGTCCCGGCGACGCGGTCGGCGCGGCGCCCAAGCAAGGCCTGTACATCTTCGGCGACGTCGGCCGCGGCAAGTCCATGCTGATGGACCTGTTCTTCCAGTCGGCGACCATCGCCGGCAAGCGGCGCGTGCACTTCCACGAGTTCATGCGCGACATCCACGCCGAGATCCACCGCTGGCGGTCCACCCCGCACCGCAAGGACGCCGACCCCATCCCCAAGCTGGCGCGCGAGATCGCCGCCCACGACTGGCTGTTGTGCCTGGACGAGCTGCAGATTACCGACATCGCCGACGCCATGATCGTCGGCAGGCTGTTCCAGCACCTGCTGGACGAGGGCGTGGTGGTGGTTGTGACATCGAACCGGGCGCCGTCGGAGCTGTACAAGGACGGCCTGCAGCGCGACCGCTTCCTGCCCTTCATCTCGCTGATCGAAAGCCGCCTTGACCTGCTGCAGCTGGAGGCGCGCACCGACTACCGCCAGGGCCGGCGCCGCGGCATGCGCGTCTACCACGCGCCCTTGGGCGAGGCCGCCGACATGGCGCTGGACCTGGCGTTCGCCAAGCTGACCGAGGGCATCGCCGCCATGCCCCAGTCCTTCGAGGTGAACGGCCGCCAGATCCGCGTGCCGCTGGCCGCCGCCGGGGTGGCGTGGTTCTCGTTCCACCAGCTGTGCGGCACTGCGCTGGGCGCTTCGGACTACCTGGCCCTGGCGTCGCGCTACCACACCCTGGTGCTGTCCGACATCCCCCGGCTGTCTCCGGCCAACAAGGACGAGGCCCGGCGCTTCGTCACCCTGATCGACGCCCTCTACGAAGCCAAGGCCACCCTGATCTGCTCGGCCGAAGCCCCGCCCGAGACCCTCTATGTCGAGGGCGTCGGCGCCTTCGAATTCCAAAGGACGGTCAGCCGCCTGATGGAGATGCAGAGCGAGGAGTGGGTGGAGCGGGAGCGCTAGGGACGGCGGTAGCGGTCCTTGACCTTGCGCCCGCCGCCCACCGCCTCGAGACACTCGGCGTAGAGGTCGAGGAACTCGGCGCGGCTGTAGGGCTGCTCGGTGGAGCGGAAACGTCCCTCCAGGTCCTGGACGTCGAGGGCGAGGCGATAGGCCACCAGTTCCGGGCTGTCCCCGGTCAGTTCCATGTCGGACACGACAGCTGCTCCTTAGTGCGTCAACGGCTGATGAGAATGTTCTTGGCTCCGGACCGGCGGAAATACTCGGTCCAGATGTCGATCAGGGTGGTGATTTCGGCCTCGCCCAGCGCGGGATAGGGCATGCGGTCGTCGCGGCCGATGCCGTAGACCACCACGTCGGCCCCATCCAGGGCGGGGATCAGCTTGCGTTCCCGCAGAATGTCGATCCTGCGCTGGCGCAGGTATGCGGTGAGGGTGGACGGGGGCGACAGGTCGAGGGTCTCGCTGTCGAGCAGGTCGCTCATCAACAGCAGCGACTTGACCTGGGCCTGCGAACTTTCCACCGCCGCGAAGATCGAGCTGGCGATGGCCGACTTGGCCGCGTTCTTGCCGGGGGCGCCCTTGCTCTTGACCTCGGTGATCAGGTCGTTGACGCGGGTGCGGAACTCGTTGTCGTCGAATTCCACCTCCTTGGGCGGAAATCGGCGGCATTCCAGGCACCAGCTGGTCCCCGGACGGCAGTCGTCGAACAGGACCCGGCGGGTGGTGGGGTGGTCGTAGATGGTGAAGACCTGCAGGCGGTCGCCGGGCTTGAGGCTGCGCCACATGGCGGCCGAGACGGCGTCGATGCCGACCTTGTCGACCGGACGGACCTCGCCGATGCTGCGGTCGATGCCGACCAGCACCAGGCGGGCGTCGGCCTTGCCGTACTTGGCGCAATAGTGCTGGTTGGGCAGCGACGGCGCGGACTGGCCGGTGGCGGCAGACTTCTTCGGTTCGGCGGCGGCCGCGCCGGCGGCCAGCGCCAGTGCAGCCAGCCCGGCGGCGATCAGGGTCGTCAGGCGCATGGTTCAAGAACCCCTTCGCATTTCGGCAGCTTGCCGTGGAATTCCTCGGCCAGGCGGCGACGGATGTCCTCGATCCGCTGGTCCGACAGCCAGGCCGGTGGGTCACCGCCGCGGCCCTCTCGATTGCCTTCGGCGTAGGCCGACAGCCGCATGACCAGCGCCGCCGCCACGTTGTCCACATAGGCGATGCGCTGCTGGCGCAGGCGGTTGATCACCGCCATCAGCTCGCCCACCTCGGCCGACAGGCGGTCGTAGCGGTGGCGCAAGGTCTTGAGGTCGGCGGCAAAGTTCGAGGCGATGGCGCGCTCGGCCTTCTCGACCCGCGCCTCCTCGCGGCGGAAGCGGGCATGGGCCCGCGCATGGGCGTAATGGGCGGTCTGGTACTCGGCGCTGGGATCGTAGTGCAGGATCGCGGTCAGCAGGCCGATGAAGTAGACCGACAGGTTGAGGAACAGGAAGAACAGCAGCTCGCCCAGTTCGGACTGGCCCCGCTGCTCGGTGATCAGGCGCCAGCGCAGGTAGAACACCACGCCGATGGCCGCCAGCGACATCACGCCGACCGCCACCCAGATGACCACGCTGGGCCTGGGCTCCAGGTTCAGCACCTGGCGCTGCTTGAGCAGCCGACCGCTGGAATGGGCGAACGAGACCAGCAAGATGCCGACGACCGCCGCGACGATGATCGCCATCAGCTCGACGTCTTCCAGGAAGATGATGCGGGTGGCCTGGTAGTTGATGGGGAACTCGAGCACGGCCAGGCCCACCATCACCAGGAAGTACCAGAAGGGCGACAGCCGCGACTGGATGCTTCGCCCGCCGACCTTGTCGGCAGCGGCCTTCCGCGCCGCGGCGGCGGCGGCCAGTTCCTGCTTGGCCTTGCCCCACGGGCTCAGCCCCGTCTCGTCGCCCTCGCTGCGCAGCAGGCGGCGGTCGATGTCGCGGTTCTTGCCCAGGATCTCCTTCTGGCGGTCGTAGGCCTTGACCTCGCGGTTGCGCTCGTCCAACAGCGCCATCTGCCTGGCCACCTCGCGCTGCCACTCCTCGTCCGAGACGGTGAGATCGGCGCGGACCTCGTTGATGACCGAAAGGACGTGCCCGACCGGCCGGTCCGTGTTGGTCGGAGGCTGGCCATTGCCGCCATCGGTCTTGCCGCGGGTACGATCGGCCTCGCAGTCCATTCGGGAGAACACCTCGTACTTGTCCATGGCCCCGGCCCTTTTCTCGGCCTTGAGTTGTATGTCATGGCAATGGTACGAATAACGGACGATGAGTCAATGCCATAAGTATGTGCGGTTGCAACGAGAATGACCATGATTTCCAACGCGCGTCCGTCATCGTCACAACCGCCTCTTACGGGAGAGGCGGTGTCCGAGGGCGACTGGGATGCGCTGCTGGCTGCCGTCCGCGAGCGGCTGGACCGCCTGCGGACCGAATTGGGGCAACCGTTCCCGGTGGGCGAAATGCGCTTCTTCCTGGGCTTCGACGACCGCGGCTGGCTGGTCGAGCAGATCTCGCTGGCCAACCACTACTGCGGTGTGCTGCGGCGCGGCGGGCATCCCCAGGTCGTGCGCACCGCCTTCAAGGCCGACATCGAGGCGTGGTGTGCCATGGTCAGCGGCGAGCTTCTGCGCCGCCGGCGCGTCGAGGCCCTGCTCGGCGCCATCCGCGGGCTAGGGGTGGCGCTGCTGGTGGTGCT
The DNA here is from genome assembly GCA_050260215.1 of Actinomycetota bacterium. GTDB lineage: Bacteria > Pseudomonadota > Alphaproteobacteria > Rhodospirillales > Magnetospirillaceae > JBLNBU01. The sequence continues at coordinate 579 of JBLNBU010000226.1, read as the reverse complement.
GCTGATCGTCTCGGTGGAACTGCTGCTCGAGGAGGGGTTCCTCGGCCTGGTCACCGGCCAGTTGGCCGAATTGTTCTCCCAGGGGGGTGCCGCCAGCCTGACCACCGCCCTGGTCGCCGGGATCCTGTCCAGCATCGCCGTCGCCGTTGCGCTGGCCTGGCTGGGGCGGCGCCATCCGTGGTTCGCCGGCCTGCTGCGCCTCTTGCTGTGGAGCCCGGCGACGCTGATCGGCATCCTGCTCGCCGGCGGGCTGGTGTCGTTCGAGGCGGCCCCGCCGCAGCCGATCCAGGATGCGGTGGCGGTGGTGGTGCGGCCGGGCCGGCTGGCCTTCCTGCTGGGCTACGCCCTGCCCATCATGCTGCACGGCCTGCGCCAGGCCGGCGAATTGGCCAAGTTCCGCCATCAGGCGCAGGGCCGCGCCGCCGGCCACGGGCGCGAAGGGTTCCGGCAGCTGTTGCGGCTGGCGTTTCCCAGGCTGGCCCCCGCGCCCGCGGGCGGCCGAGGGGGTAGCCCCACCCCGCCCCCCCCCCCCCCCCCCCCCCCCCCCCCCCCCCCCCCCCCCCCCCACCCCCCCCGGGG
>JBLNBU010000225.1:0-12168 GCA_050260215.1 Actinomycetota bacterium | reverse complement strand
TAGGTCGGCATCACGACAGGGAACACTGGTCGCTCTCCACAAGGCTCCGAAAGCGGGTCCGGCCCGCGTCCCGCGGACGAAGAAGGCCGGCGCGCTCATGGAAAGCGGCAGAATATCCAAGGAATTTCGAAGGATGTCAACCTTGTGCGCCATCTGGAAGGGATCGGCCCGTGCGCGCCGCTCCCCCTGGCGGCACTCGCGGCGCCATCGACACAGCCGGGATCCGGCTAGGTGGCAGCGGCGCGACGGGACGCTTACGCCTTGAGCTTGTAGCCCGTCGCCAGCATGCGCCAGGTGGCGGTCAGCAGGGCCAGGTCGGCGGCGGCGACCAGGATGACGCCCACGGCCACCGAGCCGTCCGATTGGCCGATGAAGCCGTAGCGGAAGCCGTCGATCATATAGAAGAACGGGTTGGCCAGGGCGAAGGCGTGAAAGCCCTCGGGCAGGCGCTCGATGGAATAGAAGGTGCCCGACAGGAACGACAGCGGCGTGACGATGAAGTTGGTCACCGCCGCCATGTGGTCGAACTTGTCGGCCCAGATGCCGCCCACCATGCCCAGCAGGGACAGCATCAGCGACCCCATCACCGCGTGGTAGGCCACCAAGGCCAGGCTGTGGACGTGGACGGGAACGAACACCGCCATGGCCGCGGTCACCGCCAGCCCCACCGCCACCCCACGGGCGACGCCGCCCAGCGCCACTGCCACCGTCTGCTCGCCCGCCGACAAGGGCGGCATCAGCATGTCGACGATGTTGCCCTGGACCTTGGCGATGATGATGGACGACGAGGTGTTGGCGAACGCGTTCTGCACCATGGCCATCATGATCAGGCCCGGCGCCAGGAACTCGATGAACGGCACCCCCTTGACCTCGGCGGCGACGCGGCCCAGCGCCAGCGCGAACACCGCCAGGAACAGCAGCGTGGTCACCACCGGGGCGATGATGGTCTGGAAATAGACCTTGAGGAAGCGGCGCACCTCCTTCATCAGCAGGGTCCAGGTGCCCAGCCAGTTGATGGGGCCATAGCTGCGGGGTTGGATGAACATCGCCTCGCTCATGTTAAGCTCACTCCCATGACCGCCAAGGCACCGCCCCGGATCACACCATCCTACATCGAGAATGCCGCGCTGCATTATCTCGAACGCTTCGCCTCGTCCAGGGCCAACCTGAGGCGTGTGCTGATGCGCAAGGTCGATCGCTCGCTGGCCCATTGGGGCGGCGAGCGCGAGCAGGCTGCCGCCATGGTCGACGCGGTGATGGCCAAGCTGGCCGGGCTGGGCTATGTGGACGACGCCCGCTTCGCCGAGATGAAGGCGGCCAGCCTGCACCGCCGCGGCACCTCTGCCCGCATGATCCGTGCCCGCCTGGCCGCCAAGGGCGTCGACGCCGAGGCCACCGCCGCCGGCCTGGCCGCCATCGACACCGACGAGCCCGACCTGGCCGCCGCTGTCAACCTGGCCCGCCGCCGCCGCCTGGGTCCCTTCCGCCCGCCCGAGACCCGCGCAGACTTCCGCGACAAGGACGCCGCCACCCTGGCGCGGGCGGGTTTTTCGTGGGACGTGGTACGCCAGGTGATCGAGGCGGAAGACGGCGAGGCGCTACTCGACTAGCGCCGCCGGCCCCTTGCCCTCGCCGAACCACACGGTGGTCTGGGGGAAGGGCATCTCGATGCCCAGCTCGTCGAAGCGCTTCTTGATGCGCCGGTTGAATTCGCGCGCCACCGTCCACTTGTCCGGCGGCGCCGTCTTGACCCGGGCACGCACCACCACGCTCGACGCCTCGAAACGCTCGACCCCCAGCACCTCCAGGGGCTCGACCATGGCCGCCCGCCAGCGGTCCTCGGTGCGCATCTCGGTGCCGACGGCGGTCATGGCCTCGGCGACGCGGTCGGTGTCCTCGCGGTAGGCGACGCCCACGTCGAATACCGCATAGTTGAAGCCCTTGGTCAGGTTGACCACGGTGCTGACCGAGCTGAACGGGATGGTGTGCACGCTGCCCTGGGCGTCGCGCAGGCGGATGGCGCGGATGGACATGGCCTCGACCGCGCCGGCGTGGTCGCCGCCCAGCTTGACCACGTCGCCGACGGCAATGGTGTCCTCGAACAGGATGAAGGCGCCGGTGATGATGTCCTGGACCAGTTTCTGCGAGCCGAAGCCGATGGCGATGCCGACCACGCCGGCGCCGGCCAGCAGCGGCGCGATGTTGACGCCCAGTTCGGACAGCACGATCAGGGTGACCATGGCCAGCAGGACCAGGAACACCGCGTTGCGCACCAGGGGCAGCAGGGTGCGGACACGGGCCGAGCGCTGTACGTCGGCCGCCGACAGATAGCGCTCGACGGCGCCGTGGACCAGCTCCCACACCACCAGCGCCGCCACCAGCACCACGGCGATGCTGATGGCCGAGCCCAGCGCGCGCCTGCCCGCATCGGTGGCCAGCAGGCCCAGGATGTCCAGGCCCCAGCTTTGCGCCAGGGCCACCACGGTGATGACGCTGACGGCGCCGCGCAGGATCAGGTGAAGGATGGGCAGGTAGCGGTTGGCGCGCGCCTCGAGCAGCGGGAAGCGGTCGCGGGCCTCCTGGCTGATGGCGAAGCCGCGGTCGACCGCGCGGGCGAGCAGCGCCGAGACCGCCCCCGCCAGGGCCAGGATGACCACCGTCAGCACGGTGGCGCGCAGCATGAACTCGAAGCCGCCCTTGATGCCCAGCGCCCATACCGAATAGACCGCCGCCACATAGGCGATGGCCAGCACGTGCCAGACATCGGCCAGCCGCAGGGTCAGCGCCTGGACGCGGCCGCCCAGCAGCGGACGCTCCGAGGTGTCGCGCAGCCGCTCGGCCACGGTGCGGCGGTTCTGGGCGATGAAGATCACCAGCATGGCGGCGATCACCAGTCCCAGCGCGTGCAGCCCCATCAGGTGCACGCCGGCCGGCAGGCCTAGGCGGCGTGCCGCCTCGGCGGCGAACCAGCCGAAAACGCCGACGCCGGCCAGGCGGCGCACCCAGATCACCAGGTATTCGGCGGTCTCGTCATCGACGGGAATCAGCCTGAGCGCCGGCAGCCGCGGCGACGCCAGCAGGCGGGCCGCCACCATGACCGTGCGCACCGCGGCGAAGGCGCCGACCAGCAAGGTGGCGGCCATGCGCTCGTTGCCGGCCAGGCCCATGGCTCCGGCACTGCCGAAGGCGGCACCGGCGGCGGCAAGGATCGGGCCCAGGTCGACCAGCCCGCGCAACACCGCGCCGACCACGCGGGCCAGCGGCGACGGCTTGGGCGTGGGCGGCGAGCGCCGGCGGGCGCGCACCACCAGGGCCACCAGCAGCTGGTCGGCGGCCACCGCCGCGCCCAGCACCCCGGCCAGGCGGGCCAGCACCTCGCCCCAGTGCTTGCGCACCAGTTCATCGGCCAGTTGGCCGACGGTCCAGTCCACCAGGCGGGGCACGTCGGCCAGGGCCGACAGCGCCGCCATCACCTGGTCGCCGAAATCGTCGAGCCGCTGGGACAACTGGCCCAGCAAGGTGTCGTCCTCGGCCGCCTTGGCGGCGCGGCGGGCCTCCAGCAGGGTTTCCAGCTGCCGGACCAGCTGGTCGCGGGCCTTGTCGTCCTTCAGGGTCGAGACCAGCTTTTCGATCTCGAGGCCGTCCCTGGCCGGCGCAGGCTGGGCGGCGGCCGGCAGCGCCGGCGCCAGCAGCAGGACGGCGATCAGGATGGCGGACAGGCGGCGAAGAAGATGTTCGGTCATGGCGGCTCGGCTGATAGCATCCGACTGTGACCGCAATGCGGCGAGGCAATCGGGGGGTTAGGCAATGTCGGACTGCACCATTTACCACAATCCGCGCTGCAGCAAATCGCGCGAGACGTTGGCCCTGGTCGAGGCCCGCGGGCTGAAGCCCACCGTGGTCGAGTACCTGAAGACCCCGCCCGATGCCGCCGAACTGGCCCGCATCCTGGCGCTGCTGGGCAAACGGCCGCACGACATCTTGCGCCGCAAGGAGGCTGCCGAGGCGGGCATCGACGCCGACAAGCTCGACGACGCCGCGCTGATCCGCGCCATGGTGGACAACCCCGCGGTGATCGAGCGCCCCATCGTGGTCAAGGGCGGCAAGGCGGCGCTGGGCCGTCCGCCGGAAAGCGTGCTCGACATCCTTTGACGCGCTACTGGCGCCAGAAGCCGGGCACGAACAGCACCAGGACGACGAACAGTTCCAGGCGGCCGAACAGCATGGCGCCCGACAGCAGCCACTTGGCGGCGTCGGGCAGCCCGGCATAGCTGCCGCCGGGGCCGATCTCGGCGCCCAGGCCGGGCCCCAGGTTGGCCAGGGCCGAGGCCGCTCCCGATACCGCGGTGACGAAGTCCAGGCCCAGGAAGGCCAGCGCCATCGACAGCACCGCGAAGGCCAGCGCGTAGACGAACAGGTAGCCCATCACCGATTCCAGCACCTCGTCGGGGATCGGGCGGCGGTTGAAGGTGGGGATCAAGACCGCGTGCGGCCGCAGCAGGCGGCGCACCTGCACCAGGGCGTTGGCGAACAGGCACTGGAAGCGGAACACCCGGATGCCCGCCGCCGTCGAGCCGGCACAGCCGCCGACGAAGGCCAGGAAGAACAAGATCGCCACCGGCATGCCATCCCAGCCGCCGAAGTCGACGGTGAACAGGCCGGTGCCGGTCATCACCGAGGCCACGGTGAAGGCGCCGAAGCGCAACGCCTCACCCGTCGGCAGGCCGCGGGCCACCGACAGCCACAGCGCGATGCCGGCCGTCGCCAGGAGCAGCAGGGCCAGGTACCAGTGCAGCTGCTGGTCGCGCACCGCCGTGCGCCACCGCCCGCGGGCAATGCGGAACAGCAGCAGGAACGGCATGCCGCCGACGATCATGCCCAGGGTGACGATCACGTCGACCGCGGCGTTGTCGAAACGCCCCACCGAGGCGTCCGAGGACGAGAAGCCGCCGGTGGAGATGGTGCTCATGGCGTGCACCCAGGCGTCGAAGCCGTTCAGGCCGGCCAGCCACAGCATCGCCGCCAGGGCCGCGGTTATCCCGGCATAGATGGAGATGATCGCCGAGATCACCTTGGCTGTACGGTCGAAGCCGCCGCTGCCTTCCAGGCGGAAGGTCTGCATGCCGCCGACCGCCAGGCCGGGCAGGACCGCCACGCCCAGCACCAGGGCGCCGATGCCGCCCATCCAGTTCAGCAGCGCCCGCCACAGCAGCAGCCCGCGCGGCATCTGGTCCAGGCCGTGCAGCACCGTGGCGCCGGTGGTGGTCAGGCCGCTGGCCGCCTCGAACACGGCGTCGCTCAGCGACAGCTGGGCCGGCCCGAAGGCCAGCGGCAGGGCGGCAAAGCCCACCGGCACGGTGAAGCACAGGGCGGCGGCCAGATGGGCCTGGCGCACGGTCAGGGGGCGGCGCTCGGTCCGGGTGCCCAGCACCAGGGCCAGCCCCACCAGCATGGTGAGCGCCGCCGCCACTGCGAAGGCCTGCCATTCGCGCTGTCCGTCCACTAGGTCCAGCATAGCGGGCAGCACCATGGCGGCGGCCAGCAGGCCCAGCAGGGTGCCGATGGCATGGAGCACGGGGCGGAGGTCGATCATGGCGCCGTCAGCTCCGCCAGAACCCGCGGGAGAACAGCACGATCACCGTGAACAGCTCCAGGCGGCCCAGCATCATTTCGAAGGCCAGGATCCACTTGGCCGCGTCGGGCAGCGGCTTGTAGGTGCCGGCCGGCCCGATGACCTCGCCCAGGCCGCGGCCCATGTTGGCCAGCGCCGCCGCCGAGCCCGATAGGGCGGTGACGAAGTCGAGCCCGACCATGGTCAGCGCCACCGCGTGCACCGCGAAGGCGACGAAATACACCACCACGAAGCCCAGCACCGAGCGCACCACCGTCTCGGATAGCGGCTGGCGGTCGTAGGGGATGGGGAACACCCCGTGCGGATGCAAAAGGCGCTTGAGGTGCACCCCGGTCATGGCGAACAGCACGTCCCAGCGGAAGATCTTGATGCCGCCCGCGGTCGAGCCGGTGCAGCCGCCGATGAACGACAGGATGAAGAACATCACCTGGGCGAAGCCGCCCCAGGCGCCGTAGTCGGTGGAATAGAAGCCCGAGGTGGTGACCACCGAGGTGACGTTGAACAGCGCGTGCCGGGTCGCGGCGCCCGGGTCCATGTCGTTGACCGCCCACTGCCACAGGGCCAGCAGCAGGGCGAAGAAGCCGATGAAGGCCAGGTACCAGCGGGTCTGGCCGTCGTCCAGGATGCGCGGGCGGCCCTGGTTGGCCGAGGCCACGTACAGGCTGAAGGTCGACCCGCCGACCAGCATGGCCGCCATCGCCACCCACTGCGCCGCCGGTCCCCAATGGGACAGCGAGGCGTCCGAGGTCGAGAAGCCCCCGGTCGACACCGCCGCCATGGCGTGGCAGACGGCGTCGAACTTGCTCATCCCCGCCAGCCAGAAGGCGATGGCCGCAAGCAGGGTGAAGGCGCCGTACACCGCCGTGGTCGCCGACGCCACCTGGCTGACCCGCGGGCGGATGCGGTCGGTCTTGTCCGAGGTCTCCATGCGAAACAGCTGCATGCCGCCGATGCGCAGCAGCGGCAGCACCGAGACCGCCATGACGATGATGCCGCCGCCGCCCAGCCAGTTCAGCAGGGCCCGCCACAGCAACAGCCCGCGTGGCGCGTGGTCCAGCCCGACGATGACGGTGGCACCGGTGGTGGTCAGGCCGCTCATGGCCTCGAACACCCCGTCGGCAAGGCGCAGGTTCAGGGTCGAGAACAGGAAGGGCAGGGCGCCGAAGGTCGCCGACAGGATCCAGGCCGTCGCCGTCAGCAGGAAGGCCTGGCGGGTGGCCAGGACCAGCCGTCCCGCCGGGCGGGCGCCGAACGCCAGGGTCAGGCCGACGAAGCCGGTGACCAGCCCCGAGGCCAGGAACACCTCCCAGTCGGGATCGCCCCCCAGAAAGTCGACGGCGGCGGGCAGGCCCATGGCCGCGGCCAGGACGAGCAAAAGATAGCCGTTGACGAACAGGACCGGCCGGATGTCGATCAAAGGTTCATTCTCCCCTGCGCCCAGACTAATGGCCCGAGTCGCGGGAGGTGTCCAGAAAATCGTTAGCGGTCAACGTCCGCGCGCGGCGGACAGCAGGCCCTCGAACGGGCGCTCGCCCGGCGGCCACAGTGCGGCGGTGACCAGCACCGGCCGGCGGCCGTCGTCGCCCGTGCGGCGGCCCAGGTCGTGGGCGTACCAGCCTTCAGGCATCAGCTTCCACTCGAAGGTGCGGCTGCCGGCGTTATCCTTGACCCCGGCCGGGACCAGGGTGCCGCCGCCCTGCAGCCCGCCGCGCTCGACCATGGCGGCCATGTGGCGGCGCACCGCATCGGCCTCGGCCCATTGCGACCACACCGAGCAGATGCCGTCGGCGCCTGCCACCACCATCACCGTGCCCAGGCCGGGACGGCGCAGCGCCCGAACGGTGCCGCGGCGGCCGCGCAGCAGGGTCTCGGCGATGTCCTGGGGGACCTCGACGAAGCCGAATTCGTTGCCGGGCGCCAGCATGCTGTCGATGGCGCCGACGTCGCCCAGGCCCAACAGGCAGATGCGGCCGAACACCGCCACCGCCAGGCGCGACGGCTCGTCGCGGGTGCCCGGCTGGGCGGTCTGGGCGGCGGCCGGCAGGGCGGCCAGCCAGGCCAGCAGGGCAAGGACGGCCAGGCGCCTCATGCGCATTCCTCCTTGGCCGGGCCGTCCAGGAAGGCCTTGAGACGCATGTCGTCGTGCAGCAGGTGCTCGATCAGCATGATGATCAGGCTGCGGCTGGCCAGGATGCAGTCCAGCAGGCAGGGGGCGGCGGCGACCTGGTCGCGGACGGCCTCGACCCGGGCCAGCAGGTGGCGATGGACGCTGCGATGGTCGTCGAGGCCGGGATAGCCCATCTCGGCCATCAGCTGTTCCTCGTCGGCGAAATGGCGGCGCAGGCTGTGGGAGAAGGTGGCGCAGTAGTCGGCATAGCGCTGCTGGGGCTGGTCCGACAGGATGGCGGCGCGCAGCTGCCCGACCTCCGCGAAGAAGGCGCGATGCTGGGCGTCGATCACCGGGTCGCCGATGGCGAACTCGTCACGCCAGTCGATGTGCCACAGATGCTCGTGGTCGGTCATCGGCCTCCACCTCCCCCGCACCATGGTGGCAGCGCAGGCGCCGAACTGCAATCGGCTTCCCAAGGCCCGGTAACCCCGACGCGCGCGGCCGATCGGCCCGGCGAGAGTGGACATCCGCCGAGGAGGCCTTAATATGACGGAAAGGCGACAGCAGAGGCGTCGCCCGCCCCTTTTGCCGCAGGAATCCGGGAACCCGCATGTATTCGCAAACGACCCGTGGCATCACCGTTACGGTCAAGCCCTTCTACCTCGAGGACCAGTCGTCCCCGGCCGACAGCCATTACGTCTGGGCCTATCGTGTCCGCATCGAGAACGGTGGGGGCGAGACGGTGCAACTGTTGCGGCGTCACTGGAAGATCACCGACGCCCGCGGCCGCGTCCAGGAGGTGCAGGGCTCGGGCGTGGTCGGCGAGCAGCCGGTGCTGGGCCCAGGCGACGCCTACGAGTACACCAGCGGCACCCCGCTGCCGACGCCGTCGGGCATCATGTGCGGCGAGTACCAAATGGAAAGCCAGAACGGCGAGAAGTTCGACATCGAGATCCCGGCCTTCTCGCTGGACAGCCCGCACGAGTCCGTCCGTTTGAACTAGCGGGGTTGCGCCGGGCCGGCAGGCGCGCCACATCTCGCACGGAATAGACCGAACGAGGGATCAACGCCTTGACCACCGTCGACCCGACCATCGCCCTTCCCGACGAACTGCGCTGCAACGGCGCCGCCGTCGCCCGCCCCACCCGCGCCGAGGCCGAGGAGGCCGTGCGCACCCTGTTGCGCTGGGCCGGCGACGACCCCGACCGCGAGGGCCTGGTCGGCACCCCCGACCGAGTGGTGCGCGCCTACGAGGAATTCTTCGCCGGCTACGGGCTGGACCCCGAGGAGATCCTGCAGCGCACCTTCGAGGAGACCGACGGCTACGACGAGATGGTGCTGCTGCGCGACATCCGCCTGGAATCGCACTGCGAGCACCACATGGTGCCGATCCTCGGCAAGGCCCACGTCGCCTATCTGCCCGACAGGCGGGTGGTCGGCATCTCGAAGCTGGCCCGGGTAGTCGAGGTCTATGCAAGGCGCCTGCAGATCCAGGAAAAGCTGACCGCTCAGATCGCCAATACCATCAACCAGGTGCTGCAGCCCAAGGGCGTGGCCGTGGTGATCGAGGCGGCGCACGAGTGCATGACCACCCGCGGCGTCCACAAGCCCGGGGTGACCATGGTCACCAGCCGCATGCTGGGCGCCTTCCGCGACAACCCGGCGACCCGGCGCGAGTTCATGGCGCTGATCCACAACCAGCACAGCGGCGGCCTGTCGAACGCGTAAGGGCGCGTTTCAGCCGCCTTTGGCATGGCCGGGCTCGACCCGGCCATCCACGATCAGACCTGTCTTGGATTTCAGCGCGAGCGGAAGACGAAACGCTTGCGCGGGCGCTTGCGGAAGCCCATCAGCAGGGCCAGGCCGGTGGCACCGACCACCGACCACGCCGGCAGCGCCAGCACCGCGCTGCCGATGGCGTCTACGGCGGAGAAGCCGCCGTCGACCTCGGGGGCGCGGCCCGAGAGCAGGGTGACCACGTCGGCGGTGACGATGCCGGCATATTCCATCGGTCCCAGCGCCAGCACGGCATCGGCCGACGCCATGATCACGGCGACGACCAGAAGCAGCCAGCCCACCAGACGACCGAAAAACATGCAGACACCCCTGCCTTTGCGTTGCTTATTTCATGGGCAACAGTAGCTTTGCCTGGAAGTGCTCTGAATTTCAAGCCATTTCGACCGTGGAACGTATGAATCGCGGCGCATATGCGGAACTCTTGCGCACCCATGGTCGCTCATGTATTTTCTCGCCCTTCGCCGAAGCCCAGGGCCCTGCCCCGGCGCGAAGGCGGTGCGGAGGGGTGGCCGAGTGGTTGAAGGCGCACGCCTGGAAAGTGTGTATACGGTGACGAATCGTATCGCGGGTTCGAATCCCGCCCCCTCCGCCATCTTCCGCCCCACACGGCCCTTTGCCCCGCATCCCTTCCGTAGTAGCCTCGTGGCTTGATCCCCGATGACCGGGACAGGGAGGCGGCCATGGCCGGCGAGGCGCATCAGCAGTTCATCTCGTTTACCATCGGCGCCGAGGAATACGGCATCGACATCATGGCCATCCGCGAGATCAAGGGATGGGCGCCGACCACGCCGCTGCCCGAGGTGCCCGAGTTCATCATGGGCGTCATCGACCTGCGCGGTGCCATCGTGCCCATCGTCGACCTGAGGGCGCGGTTCCACCACGGCCGCACCGACCCGACGCGCACCCACGTCATCATCGTGGTGGCGGCGGCCGGCGGCCAGGCAGGCCTGCTGGCCGACGCGGTGGTCGACATCGTCGACGTCGCCGCCGAGGACATCCACCCGGTTCCCCAACTGGACACCGGCGGCGAGCGGGCGCGCTTCCTGACCGGACTGGTCACGGTGGCCGGCCGCATGGTGGCGCTGCTCGACCTCAACACCGTCATCGGCGAGCACGCGCGCCTGGCTGCCGCCTGACGCTGGCCGTGGTGCGCATCCGTCCGCTCGAGGCTGCCGACATCGGCCAGCTGGCCCAGGCCCTGGCCGGAATCGATCCATGGCTGCACCTGGGCTATTCGGCCGCGGCGCTGGCCGGCTGGCTGGGCCGCGACGATGCGGCGCTGACCCGGCTGGCGGCGACGCGCGGCGGCGCGCTGGCCGGAGTGCTGGGCGTGCGCTCGCCCTGGCTGCGCGGCCCCTATGTGGAACTGCTGGCGGTGCTGCCCGGCCACCAGGGCTTCGGCCTTGGCCGCACCTTGCTGGACGCCGCGGTCGAGCGCTCGGGGCAGGCCGCCAACCTGTGGGCCTGCGTCTCGGCCTCCAACGTGCCGGCGCGCAATTTCTATCGCCGTTGCGGCTTCGCCGAAGTCGCCCCGCTGCCCGACCTGGTCGCCGACGGCGAGGACGAGATCCTGCTGAGGAAGCGGCTGGGTTAGAACGCGAGGCTGGCCAGGGCGGCCAGGCCGAACACCACCAGCAGCGCGCCCGAGGCGTGGTTGACCAGCCGCATGCGCTCAGGGGTGAAGCGGGTGCGCACCGCGGCCACCAGCAGTGCCAGCACCAGCCACCATAGCGCCGAGCCGATGAACACGCCGCCGACCAGCGCCACTCCGATGCCGCTGCCGAAGGCGGCGAACGCGCCGGCCGCTCCCAGGATGGTGAACGGGTTGGTGATGGTGACGGCGAAGGTGGACAGGAAGTCACGCCACGGTCCCGGGCCAGCGCCGGCATCGGGCTCCACCGCCACGGCGGCGGCCCGCCAGGCGCCGACGCCCAGCACCACCATGAAGGTTCCGCCCACCGCCTTGATCACCGTGGCCCAGTCGGCCAGCCAGGCAAGCGCCACGCCGATGCCGGCGGCGGCGACGGCGGCGAACACGGTGTCGGCCAGGGCCGCGCCCAGCCCGGCGACGAAGGCGGCGACGCGCCCGTCGTTGAGCGCCTTGCGGATGCACAAGATGCCCACCGGTCCGATGGGGGCGGCCAGGGCGAAGCCGATGGCGATGCCGCGCAGGAAGGGAAAGCCGTCCAACATGGGCGCACCATCCCGCGGATGGCGGCGATTTACAAGGGGGCAGCGAGGAAGCGCCGCGGCGGCGCCACCAACAGGTCCTGGGCGGCGACCAGGGCCAGTTCGCGGCCGTCCTCGGCATGGGTGCGCACCAGCACCGCATAGACCGCTGACACCGCCGTCGACAGCGCGTCCGCGGCGGTGTCGCCCTTCAGCAGCCGGCCCAGCAGTAGCGCCGCCAGCAGGTCGCCGGCGCCGTTGACCTGGACGCGCAGATCGACCCGCGGCGTCTCGACCACCCAGCGGCCTTCAGCGGTCACCGCCAGGCAGGCGGTGCCCTGGTTGCCCAAACTGGTGACCACCACCAGCCTGGGCCCGTGCGCCAGCAATCCCGTCGCCGCGCTGATGGCCGCGGCCAAGTCGGGCACCGGCTGGCCGGCCAGCAGTTCCAGCTCGAAGC
>JBLNBU010000224.1:0-16572 GCA_050260215.1 Actinomycetota bacterium | reverse complement strand
CTTCCTCAACAACAAGATCGGCTTCCTGCTCGACGCCACGCTGGGGATGATCAACATCCAGCAGAACAACATCATCAAGTTGTTCTCGGTGGTCGCCGTGCTGTTCCTGCCGCCCACCCTGGTGGCCAGCTGGTACGGCATGAACTTCCACAACATGCCCGAGCTGGAATGGACCTGGGGCTATCCCTACGCCATGGTCCTGGCCCTGATCGCCGCCGCGGTTCCCTATTGGATCTTTAAGCGCAAGGGCTGGATGTAGATTTCACCCCGGCGTCTTCTCGGGGAAGGCGCACAGGTCGCGGACCACGCAGTCCGGGCACTTGGGCTTGCGGGCGATGCAGACGTAGCGGCCGTGCAGGATGATCCAGTGGTGGGCGTGGTGGATCCACCTGGCCGGAGTGGCGGCCAACAGGCCCATCTCGACCTCCAAGGGCGTCTTGCCCGGCGCCAGCCCGGTGCGGTTGGCGACGCGGAAGGCGTGGGTGTCGACGGCAATGGTCGGCTCGCCGAAGGCGACGTTCAACACCACATTGGCGGTCTTGCGCCCGACGCCCGGCAACTGTTCCAGCGCCTCGCGGTCGCGCGGCACCGCGCCGCCGTGGCGGTTGAGAAGGATCTGCGACAGGGCGATGACGTTCTTGGCCTTGGTCTTGTAAAGGCCGATGGTGCGGATGGCCTCTCTCAGCCCCTCCTCGCCCAGCGCCACCATCTTGGCCGGGGTGTCGGCCGTGGCGAACAACGGCCCCGTGGCCTTGTTGACGCCGGCGTCGGTGGCCTGGGCCGATAGCACCACCGCCACCAGCAAGGTGTAGGCGTTGACGTAGTCCAGCTCGCTTTTCGGCTCGGGATTGGCCTTGGCGAGGCGGGCATAGAACTCGTCGACCTGGGTGGGGGTCATGGGCGGCCATTGTTCCTGAGACACAGATGAACGCAGATAAACACAGATGCCGGGCGGACTCCATTCATCGGTGTCCACCTGTGTTCATCTGTGTCTCATAACAATGCCTTCGGCGTGTCACCCGCCCACGGCGGCGCAAACAGGAACTCGGCCGTGGGGTCGTGGTCGTGGAAGCGGCGCTTGGCCAGGGTGCGCGAGCCCACCGCATAGCAATAGGTGCAGCCGTGCGGGCAGGTGTCGTACTCGCCGATGTCGCGGCTTTCGAAGCAGTCGCAGCCCGGGCGGTTGCCCTTGGGCTTGGCCTTGACCGGCCGCGGGCTGCCCCAGCCGGCCGCCACCGCCTCCAGCCGGCGGGCGTCGACGCACGCCGCCCGGCCCAGGCCCTCGGCGACGAATTCCGGCTGCGAGCACACGGTCGCCGCCATGCCGCGGGCGGCGGCGATCTTGGCCAGCCGGGCGGCCAGCACCCGCTTGTCGTCGGCCGGCGGGTCCCACCAGTCGAAGCGGTGCGCCCGGGCGGCCGCGGCCAGGTTGCGCGCGGTCTTGCGGTAGATGTTGGCAAAGCTGATCACCACCTCGTCGACCGCCCCGGCCAGGTCCCCCGCCAGGCGGGAGAAGGTGTCCAGGTGCCACTCGGCCGGGGTCATGGTCGAGAAGACGATGGGGTCGTAGCGCCACACCGCAGCCCGGGGGCCGTGTCTTTCCGCCACGGCGCGGATCAGCGCCACCGAGCGCTCGGGCTCGATCACCGAGGTTTCCAGCGCGCGGGGATAGCCGGTGACGGTGTACTGGATCACGAAGGGCAGGCTGGCGTCGCGTACCTCGTCCAGCGCCGCCGTGAAGGGGCCGACGTTGCGCGTCCAGAACACGAAGCCGTCCACTCCGGCGCGTAGCGGCACCGTGCCGGTCTGGCGCGAGTACGGATTGACCACGCGGGCGAAGCCGGAGCGGAAACGGTTGACGAACCAGGGCGCATAAAAGGCGGGTATGTCGGTGCGGTAGCTGGCCGAGACGATCATGGCCAAAGGGTCGCGCCTTGGGCCCGCCGACGCAAGACCCCTGCCAAGGGGCCAAGCCGAGGGGGTGGTAGGGCGCCCACCCCATACCTCGACAACCTCTTGATATTAAACGGCGATTCCGACTGCCTCATCTTTGTACCACCTTCGGGGGTTGCCTTGAGGGTCCGAGGTCATTTATAAAACCGGGGACGCACATTGATTTTGTCGATAACCCTCAGAGGAGAACAGCCTTGCGCGACAGGCTCCTCCCGGCCCTGATGTTGGCAATCATGGCCGCGACTTCCCCGGTTCTGGCCGCCGAGAGCAGCCGCCAGGGGACCGCCGGTGTCCAACTCGCCGCCAATGGGCGCGAGGGCACCCTGACCGCCGCCATTCTTCCCGGGGCCGACCGCGCCGCGCGCGTTGCCCCTCTGCCCAAGCCGCTGTCTGCCGCGGATGCGGACGCCTATGCCAAGGCGCTGAAGTTCCAGGCGCAGGGCCAGTGGGCCGCCGCCGACCGCGAGCTCGGCCGCGTCAAGGACGACGTGCTGAAGGGCCACGTGCTGGCTCAGCGCTACCTGGCGCCCGGCATGCGCCCCAAGTACCAGGAGCTGCGCGCCTGGATGGCGGAATACGCCGACCAGCCCGAGGCCGAGTCCATCCACAAGCTGGCGACCTCGAAGGGGGTCAAGGGCTTCGGCGCCATCAAGGCGCCGGTGCGCGGCTACCTCAAGGGCACCGGCATCGACACCTCCGACGACGGCGCCGGCTGGGAAGATGCCACTTTTTCCACCGACGGCATCTCGGCCAAGGCCAAGACGCTGAAGACCAAGCTGCGCCAGGCCTTCCGCAACGACGACCCCGGCGTCGCCGAACGCCTGCTGTCGGGCGCCGAGGCGCAGGGGCTCGAGCGCCAGGAGCTGGAGCAGCTGCGCACCATGGTCGCCGTCGACCACTTCGCCGGCGGCCGCGACGCCGAGGCGGTGGCTGCGGCCGAGCAGGCCATCGACGGTGCCGCCGAAGACATTCCCGCCGCCCACTGGGTGGCCGGCTTGGCGCTGTGGCGCATGGGCAAGCCCGACCAGGCCCGCCGCCATTTCGAGGACGTGGCCAACGCCTCCGACGCCTCGGGCTGGATGGTCGCCGCCGGCGCCTTCTGGGCGGCGCGCGCCAACCTGGTGTCCAAGCGCCCCGAGGTGGTCAACCACTGGCTCGAGCAGGCGGCCACCTATCCGCGTACCTTCTACGGCCTGCTGGCCCGCCAGGCGCTGGGCTACGAGACATATTTCTCGTGGGAGACGCCGCCGTTCACCGAGGCCGACGCCGACATCCTGCAGCGCGTCCCCGGCGGGCGGCGGGCGCTTGCCCTGCTGCAGCTTGGCGACCGCCAGGCCGCCGAGGAGCAGCTGCGCAAGGCCTATCCCAGCGCCACCAAGTCGGTGCGCCAGTCCATGCTGGTGCTGGCCCATGTCGGCCAGATGCCTGGCCTGGCCGTGCGCCTGGGCGGCATGATGCCGGGCGAGGACGGCCGGGTGCACGATGCCGCTGCCTTTCCGGTGCCCGAGTGGCAGCCCAAGGGCGGCTGGGTGGTCGACAAGGCGCTGGTCTATGCCTTCGTCCGCCAGGAATCGGCGTTCAACCCGCATGCCCGCAGCTCTGCCGGTGCCCACGGCCTGATGCAGCTGATGCCGGCCACCGCCGCCGCAGTCGGCGGCGGGCGCCAGGGCAAGGACCGTCTGGCCGACCCCGAGGTCAACCTGGGCCTGGGCCAGCGCTACCTGGCCAAGCTTCTGGGCGAGGATCCGGTCAACGGCAACCTGTTCATGCTGGCCGCCGCCTACAACGCCGGCCCCGGCAACCTGGGCCGCTGGCTGCAGGGCATCCGCCACGGCGGCGACCCGCTGCTGTTCATCGAAAGCATCCCGTCGCGCGAGACGCGGACCTTCGTCGAGCGGGTGATGACCAACTACTGGATCTACAAGGCCCGCATGGGCCAGCCCGCCGCCTCGCTCGACGCGGTGGCCGCCGGCGAATGGCCGATCTACGAAGGCGCCGACCAGGCGCGGGCCCGCAACAAGACGGTGCGGAACTAGGGGGCGGCCTTGGCATAACGCCCAAACGAAAAGGGCCCCGCCGGTTACCCGGCGGGGCCCTATTTCGTTTCTGCGGCCTCAGCCGTCGACGCGGACGATGACTTCGACGCGGCTGATGCGCATGCCCTCGGGGGCGTCGGGGACCTTGGCCACTGCGATCAGCTCGGCCGGGATGTCGCACAGCTTGCCCGACTTCTCGTAGAAGAAGTGGTGGTGGTCCGAGGTGTTGGTGTCGAAATACGACCGACCGGCGTCGACGACGATCTCGCGCATCAGGCCGGCGTCGGTGAACTGGTGCAGGGTGTTGTACACCGTCGCCAGCGACACCCGGATGTTATTGGCCAGCGCCTCGGTGTGCAGCTGCTCGGCCGAGATGTGGCGGTCGCCGTTGTCGAACAGCAACCGCGCCAGGGCCAGGCGCTGGCGGGTAGGGCGCAGACCAACGGCCCGCAGGCGGTCGAGGGCTTGGCTGTAGGGCCGGACGGTGATCATGGTCATGGGCTGGTGCCACCCTGTTGGGTAGGTCTTCGATTGATCCATCTCAAGCCTACCATGGAAAGCTTCGAAAAATAAAGCAGCTCCGTGCCGGTTTGGTCAAGCCAGGGCATTGGTATGCACATGATGGGCGCCGTGGCGGGACAGGATTTCGGCGGCGCGGCCCTGGCAGGGCTGGTCGCGGCAGCGCACCCACAACAGGATGCCGCCGGCCTGGATCTGGCGTTCGAGCTCGCGCGCCAGCCGCTGGTCGAAGACCCGGCCCAGCCCGGCGCCCAGCGCCGCACCGCCGCCGGCGCCGACCAGGGCACCGCCGATGGCCGCCGCCGCGGCGCCGCCGGTGGCGAAGGTGAGCGCCACCGCGGTGACCGCGCCGATATAGCCCAGCATGGACGCCAGGGCGCCGCGGCCCTCGGTGCGGCTTTCGGGCTCGGACCAGGTGCGCCGCGGCGCCGCCGGGTCATCGGCCAGCAGGGCGCTGTCGTCGATACGGTGGCCCAGCCTGTTGCGCACGGTCGATTCGGCGGCCAGCATGGAGATGTCGGACTGGTCGAACCCGTTGGTCAGCAGGTCGTGCACCGCGGCCTCCATGGCGCGGGCGTCGCCGAACAGGGCGACCATTTCGTGGATCGGCCCGGCCGGTTCCGGCCCGGACAGGTCCGATTGGTCGGCGGCAACGGGGACGGGCTGGCCGTCGGGGGCGGGGAGGTCGCTGCGCGGGTCGGCCATGGGGGTTTCTCCGGCGGGGGAACGTCGTCCCCCATATGGGGCCGGAAACCGCGGAGGCGGAGGGGCGCTACCCCGAAGCGTTCAGGCGACCAGGGACAGCGGCTCGAAATCGACGCAGTCGGGACCGCCGCGCTGGCGGCTGAGCACCCGGGTGCGGCCGATGTGGTAGTCGCAGTCGGCGTGGGTATGGCCGTGGATCCACAGATCCGGCCCATGGGCGGCGACCAGGGTATCGAGATGGGTGACCGAGGCCGCCTGCGGCACGTTGCCGGGCTTGCGGCGGGGCAGCGAGCGCTCGGACGGGACGTGGTGGGTGACGACGATGGTCGGGCGCGGGTCGTGGCGGCGCAACGCCTCGGTCAGGAAGGCCACCGACGCCCGGTTGGCCGCCACCGTGTCGGCCGGGGTCAGCCGCGACCCGTCGGGGGCGTTGCCGTGCTTGTAGTCGGGCATGGTCTCGGCGGCGCAGGCCATGCTGGCCTCGGGAGTGCCGTCCAGGCTGAAGTCGCCCCACAGGGTGCAGCCCAGCACCCGGATGGGCCCGCCCGGAAGGTCGAGCACCAGGGTGTCGTTCTGCAGGAAGTGGAGGTTGGGGATCTCGGCGGCGGCGCGGCGGATCTCGGCGGCGGGATCGCAGCCTTGCGGGTGGTGCCAGTGCTCGCGGTTGCCGGCCACATAGACCGCCGGGCAACCTCCCAGGTGGCGGGCGATCCACGCCACCCCGTCCAGGCCCCAGCCGATGTCCCCGGCCAGCACCACCAGATCGGCGTCGATGGGGGGCGGGATGAAATCGCCCTTTTCGACGTGAAGGTCGCTCATGATCAGCAGCTTGGTCATGGGGCGCGTATTAGCATGTCCTGATGGACACTGTCACGCGGTTAGCGAGGCACGCACGGCCGAGGGAACGAAGGCTCCGCCGAGCGGGGGGCGGGTATGGGAGGCGGCAACCCTCGTTCCCTCTGCCGTACCCCCATCCTAGGCGGGCGGGTGCCCATATGCCATTAGCCGGGAGGCGCACGCCTGCCCTTCGGAGGGCGGGGGGCATCCTCCTCGGGTACGACCGGGACGGCCCGGCACAGCCCCTTTCGGCGCAAGGCGTCGAGCGCCTTGTCGGCCTTGCCGCGGGTGTCATAGGTGGCGACCTCTTCCCAGCGGCCGAAGCGGGGCGGCGCGGTGACCACCTCGCAGCGTGAGGGGCCGATCCAGCGCACCACCAGCCACTGGGCGGCGTCGGCGGGAAAGGCGGCGAGCAGAAAGACGACCATGAGGGCGGGCATGGGCCCAGCATGCCCCGGGGCGGGCGGGTGGTGCCACGGCTCAGACGAACACCATGGCCCCGTTTTTCGAGGCATCGGCCAGGAAGGTGACCACGCCTCCTTTGGCGACGGGAACGTCGGCGCGCAAGCCATCGGGGTCCATGCCCAGCGCCTTCAGCCCCATCTCGCACACCATGAAGGTGACCCCCAGGGCGACGCAGGCCGACAGCAGGTCCTCGAAGCAGGCGACTCCGCGGGCGGCGAACTGGGCGTCCATGTCGAGCGCATTGCCGCCGCCGCTGACCGGCAGGCCCGCCCAGGCCGGGCGGCCGTCCGCCAGGGGACGTTCCAGGGCGCGGCCGGCCCACATGGTGAAGAACACCGTCACCGGCGTGTTCGAGGCAATGGCGGCGGCCGCCATGACCAGGGCGTAGTGGATGCGGTCGAAGTCGCCCGAGAACACCACGATGGACAGCTTGTCGGGGCCGGGGCGCTCAGCCGCAGGGTTAACCGCAGGCATGGGCGGTACTTCCGTGGACCGACAGGTCGGTGATGGAGGGCCGGTCGCCGCACAACGGGCAGCCGGGGTCGCGCGGCACCCGCACGGTGCGGAAGGTGGGCGCCAGCGCATCGTAGATCAGCAGCCGGCCGGCCATGGATTCGCCGATGCCCAGCAGTTCCTTCAGCACCTCGGTCGCCTGCAGCGAGCCCATGGTGCCGGCGATGGCGCCCAGGATGCCGGCCTGCGAACAGCTGGGGATTTGCCCCTCGGGCGGCGGCTCGCGGTAGATGCAGCGATAGCAGGGGCCCCCCGGCTTGTAGGTGGACAGCTGGCCGTCGAAGCGCAGGATGGCCGCCGACACCAGGGTCTTGCCCTCCAGCCGGCAGGCGTCGTTGACCAGGAAGCGGGTGGCGAAGTTGTCCGAGCCGTCGGCCACCACCTGGTAGTCGGCCAGGATGGCACGGATGTTGTCGCGGTCCAGCCGGGCGCGGATGGGAACCAGGCGGACGTCGGGATTGATCTCGGCCACCGCGGCGGCCGCGCTGTCGACCTTTGCCATGCCGATCCGGCCGGTGGCGTGCAGCACCTGGCGCTGCAGGTTGCTCATCTCGACGGTGTCGTCGTCGACCACCCCGATGGTGCCCACCCCGGCCGCGGCCAGGTACAGGATCACCGGCGAGCCCAGGCCCCCGGCGCCGACCACCAGCACGCGGGACTCCAACAGCCGCGCCTGCCCGACGCCGCCGACCTCGGGCAGGATGATGTGGCGGGCATAGCGCCGCATCTGGTCTTCGGTGAAGTCCACCACATCCCTTTCAGGTAGAGCCGATACGGTCCGCGTTCACACCCCGTCGAACAGGGGCGTCGACAGGTAGCGTTCGGCGAACGAGGGCAGGATCACCACGATCTGCTTGCCGGCGTGCTCGGCGCGGCTTCCCAACTCCAGCGCGGCGGCCAGCGCCGCACCCGACGAGATGCCGACGGGCAGGCCTTCCAGGCGGGCGGCCTTGCGGGCGGTGGTAAACGCGGTCTCGTTGCCGATCTGCAGGATCTCGTCGACCACGGCGCGGTCCAGGATGTCGGGCACGAAGCCGGCGCCGATGCCCTGGATCTTGTGCGGGCCGGGCGCGCCGCCCGACAGCACCGGGCTGTCCTCGGGCTCGACCGCGACCATGCGCACCGCGGGCTTCAGCTTCTTCAAGGCCCGGCCGATGCCGGAAATGGTGCCGCCGGTGCCGACGCCCGAGACGACGATGTCCACCCGGCCGGCGGTGTCGTTCCAGATCTCCTGGGCGGTGGTGCGCTCGTGCACGGCCGGGTTGGCCGGGTTCTTGAACTGCTGGGGCATGATGGCGCCGGGGGTGTCGCGCACCAGCTCCTCGGCCTGGCGGACGGCGCCGGTCATGCCCTTGGAGGCCGGAGTCAGCACGATCTCGGCCCCCAGCAGGGCCAGCATCTTGCGCCGCTCGAGCGACATGCTCTCGGGCATGCACAGGATCAGCCGATAGCCCTTGGCGGCGCAGACGAAGGCCAGCGCAATGCCGGTGTTGCCCGAGGTCGGCTCGACGATGGTCGCGCCCGGCTTCAGTTCGCCGGCGGCCTCGGCGGCCTCGATCATGGCAAAGCCGATGCGGTCCTTGACCGAGGCCAGCGGGTTGAAGAACTCGCACTTGCCCAGGATATCGGCCTTGCACCCGGCGTCGGCGGCCAGGCGGCCCATGCGCACCAGCGGCGTGGCGCCGATGGTGTCGATGATGCTGTCGTAGATCTTGCCGCGGAATTCCGGCTTCGCGTCCTTGCTGGTGGCCGTCATTTCCAATTGTCCCATTCAGGTCTGTAGTATGTCCATCAACCACACTAAACCATGTCGCCGGCCGGGGCAACACTCCGGCCGGCGGAGGTCGTGGGTTATATGATGAAGTCCAGCTTGGCGTGCGCCTCGCTGGCGATGCCGCCCTTGTAGGCGCGCATGCACAGGTCGTCGACGGTGATGGCGTCCAGGCGGGTCATGATCTCCTCGGACAACTCGGCCCACATGGGGCGGATCACCTTCTTGCCCAGGTCCGAGGCGGGCATGTCCTGGTAGGGGTCCTCGGCGGTTTCCAGCGAGCGCACCACCCGGACGATCTCGCCCACCGAGATGCGCCGGCGCTCGCGCGCCAGCCGATAGCCGCCGCGGGGCCCGCGCACGCCGACCAGGATGCCGGAGCGCACCAGCTGCTGCAGCGTCTGCTCCAGGTAGCGGCGCGGAATGCCCTGGCGGCGGGTGATCTCGCGGCTCTGCACCGGCTCGCCGCCCGCGTGGTAGGCGATGTCGAGCACCGCCTCGATGGCGAACAGCATCTTTTTCGAAGGGCGCAGCATCTGTCGTCGTTCTCCCGTCTAGACGCCGGTCGACCCGAAGCCGCCGCCCCCGCGGGCGGTCTCGGGCAGGGTCTCGACCTCGTGAAGGATGGCCCGCGACACCGGCGCGATCACCATCTGGGCGATGCGCATGCCGCGCTCGACGGTGAAGGCGGTGTCGCCGTGATTGATCAGCACCACCGCCACCTCGCCGCGATAGTCGGCGTCGATGGTGCCCGGACTGTTGAGCACGGTGATGCCGTGCTTGGCCGCCAGCCCTGAGCGCGGGCGCACCTGCGCCTCGAAGCCCTCGGGCAGGGCGATGGCGAAGCCGGTGGGGATCATCGCCCGCTTGCCCGGCCCCAAGGTCACCGGCGCCGGCAGGCAGGCCAGCAGGTCCATCCCGGCCGCATGCTCGGTCTCGTAGCGCGGCAGCGCCAGGTCGGCCGCATGGGGCAGGCGGGTGATCGAGACGACGGACTCGCTCATTTTCCCCCCTTCAGCGCATCGACGATGCGCCACGCCAGGCGCTCGGCCACGTCGGACTTGGCGATGCGCGGCCATGACTCGACCTCGCCCGACGGACCGATCAGGTGGACGGCGTTGGTCTCGCCGCCGAAGGTGCCGGTGGCGGGCGAGACGTCGTTGGCCAGGATCCAGTCGCAGCCCTTGCGCTCGCGCTTGGTGCGCGCGTGCTCGACCACCTTCTCGGTCTCGGCGGCAAAGCCGACGACCAGTCTGGGCCTGGCGGCGCCGCGTTCGGACAGGGTGGCCAGGATGTCGGGGTTGGGCGCCAGCTCGATGGCCGGCGGCGGGCCGCCCGGCTGCTTCTTGTGCTTTTCCTTGCTGGCGTTGGACACCGTCCAGTCGGCCACGGCGGCGGCGCACACCGCCACGTCGGCGGGCAGGGCGGCGATGGCCGCCCCCAGCATCTCGCGCGCGGTCTCGACGCGGACCACCTTGACCTGGGGCGGGTCGGGCAGGGCGACGGGGCCCGAGACCAGGGTCACCTCGGCGCCCAGGCGGGCCAGCGCCGCGGCGATGGCGTGGCCCTGCTTGCCCGACGAGCGGTTGGAGATGTAGCGCACCGGGTCGATGGGCTCCTGGGTGGGGCCGCTGGTGACCAGGGCGCGCACGCCGCGCAAGGGGCCGGCGGCCAGCATGCCTTCGACGGCGGCGACGATCTCGGCCGGTTCGGCCATGCGGCCCATGGCCACCTCGCCCTCGGCCAGCGGCCCGGCATTGGGGCCGACCCGGCGCACGCCGCGGCCCTCGATGGTGGCCAGGTTGGCCCGGGTCGCCGGGTGCTCCCACATGCGCACGTTCATGGCAGGCGCCACCAGCACCGGCTTGTCGGTGGCCAGAAGCGCGGTCGAGGCCAGGTCGTCGGCCAGGCCGCCCGCCATCTTGGCGATGATGTTGGCGGTGGCCGGCGCCACCACCACCAGGTCGCAGTCCTTGGCCAGGCGGATGTGGCCGATCTCGGATTCGTCGGTCAGCGAGAAGATGTCCTCGAACGCCTTGGTTCCCGACAGGGTCTGCACAGACAGCGGCGTGACGAACTGGGTGGCGCCCTTGGTCAGGATGCAGCGGACCTCCGCCCCCTTCTCGCGCAGGCGGCGGATGAGTTCGAGGGATTTGTACGCGGCGATTCCGCCCGAGACGATCAGAAGGACACGGCGGCCAGCGAGCACGGAGGAGCCTCGCACAAAATTACGAAGTTCTAGGTGTGGTTAACCTATCCTCTCCCGCTGTTGTCGCGCAAGTGCGGAAAATGCGCGCCGGTCTACTGCGTGCGGCAGGGCAGTCCGGTCACCGGCACCTCCATGGCGATCCGGCCGCTGCCCGGTGTCGGCACCCAGCACAACGGTGCCGGCTTGGCGCGCTGTGGTTTGGCCGCCGGGACCTCGTCGGCGCGTGCGGTGCGCACGCCTGAGCCGGCGAAGCCGGGGCGCAACTCGGCCAGGGACAGGCCGCCGTCGTGGTCGCGATCGAGTGCGTCGAACAGCACCCGGTCGACAAAGGCGGGGAATTCGCGCCGGGTCACATAGCCGTTGTGGTCGACGTCATAGGCGTCGAAGCGGGCCAGGCGCCCGCCGCCGCCCTTGCCCTCCACCTCGCGGGCCGACAGCCGGCCGTCGCCGTTGGCGTCGAGCAGCAGGAACAAGGAGTCGGCACCGTACTGCCGCCCGTGGCTCATCAGCTCGTCCCAGGTCAGGCGACCGTCGTGGTTACGGTCCAACGCGTTGAAGCGGGCCATGGCCGAGCGGCCGGCATTGGACGGCCCGATCAGGTCGCGGGCGCCGGCCGGAAGGGTGAGGGCGGCCATCAGGACGGCCAGGGGAAGGACTCGCATGGCATCTCCCTCCGAGGTTTCCCTTCTGCATCTGGGGTGGGTGGCGATGCGCCGGGATCATCCGGACGGAGAGTCGGTTCGTCGGCTTGTGCCTCGTCCGTTCCGCCGCTACCTTGCCGGGATGAGCCATCCCTCCCGCATCGTGCTGCCCCATGTGCCGGTCCTGGTCGCCGGCATCCGCGGCGCCGTGCTGCTGACCGTCGACGGCGAGGTGGTGCGCCTGTCGCTGCGCCAGGCGGCGTCCAGGCTGCGCAACGAGGGGCCGCTGGTCTGCCATGCGCCGTCGCTGGCCACGCGCCTGGGCTTGGCCGAGCCCCACGGCATCGATGTCCTCGAGCTGTTCGCCTTCGTCCGCGCGGCCCGGTTCTGCCTGCCGACGCCCAAGGGGGTGGCCGAGGCCATGGGCCTGCCGCGGCCCGCCGACCTCGAGGACGAGGCCGACGCCCTGATGACCGCGGCCCGCCGCCTGCTCGAGGAGTTGGCGCGCACCGCCGCCGCCGACACCGCCGCACGGGCCGCCGATGCCCGCGGCATTGCCTGGAGCATGGCGCGCCACGGCTGGGCGTGGGGTCCCTCGGTGCTGGCGGCGCTGGGTGTCGACGGCGAGCAGCCGCGCGGCGGCGTGGCGCTGCGGGTGTGGGAGCGACTGCCCGAATGGTCCGAGCATGCGCCCGAGCCGCCGCCCGGCAGCATTCCGGTCGAGCCGGCCGAGGCCCGCACCCGCCTCGCTGCCATGCTGGGCGAAGGCGCCGAGCAGCGGCCGAGCCAGGCCGACTATGCCTCGGCGGTGTCGCAGGCCTTCGCCCCCCGGCCCGAGGTGGGCAAGCCCAACATGGTCCTGGCCGAGGCCGGCACCGGCACCGGCAAGACCCTGGGCTACATCGCGCCGGCCTCGCTGTGGGCGGAAAAGAACGGCGCGCCGGTGTGGATCAGCACCCACACGCGCAACCTGCAGCGCCAACTGGATGCCGAGCTGGACCGTCTGTTCCCCGATCCCGGCACCAAGGCGCGTAAGGTGGTGGTGCGCAAGGGCCGCGAGAACTACCTCTGCCTGCTGAACTACGAGGAGCAGGTGATGCGCGGCCGCACCCAGGACGCGGTGGCCTTGGGGCTGATGGCCCGCTGGGTCGGGCGCACCCGCGACGGCGACATGGTCGGCGGTGACTTCCCCGGCTGGCTGGCCGAGCTGCTCGGCCGGGCCCGCACCCTGGGGCTGGCCGACCGCCGCGGCGAGTGCATCTTCTCGGCCTGCGCCCATTACTCCAAGTGCTTCATCGAACGCGCAGTGCGCCGGGCGCGCCGTGCCGACATCGTGGTCGCCAACCACGCCCTGGTCATGGTGCAGGCGGCGCTGGGCGGCATCGACGACGCCACCATGCCGACCCGCCTGGTGTTCGATGAGGGCCATCACGTCTTCGACGCCGCCGACGGGGCGTTCTCGGCCCACCTGACCGGCATGGAGGCGGCCGAGGTCCGCCGCTGGATCCTGGGCCCCGAGGGCGAATCCACCCGCTCACGCGCCCGCGGGCTGAAGCGCCGTGCCGAGGACCTGGTCGGCCACGCCGAGGAGGCGGGGGCGGCGCTGGACCACGCGCTTGCCGCCGCCCGCGCCCTGCCGGGCCCGGGATGGATGCAGCGGGTCGCCGACGGCGTCCCCCACGGCCCGGCCGAGGTGTTCCTGGCCCTGGTGCGCGCCCAGGTCTATGCCCGCACGGCCGGTCACGAGTCGCCCTACAGCCTGGAGGCCGAGACCCGACCGCCGGTGGAAGGCCTGGTCGAGGCGGCGTGGGACCTGGCCGAGGCGCTGGGCCGGCTGGGCAAGCCGCTGGCCCAATTGCGGCTGTCGCTGCTGGGCCTGCTCGACGACGAGGCGGCCGAACTCGACACCGCCACCCGCTCGCGCATCGAAGGCATCTGCCGCTCGGTCGAGCGCCGGGTGCTGCTGCCGCTGGCCGGGTGGAAGGGCATGCTGGAAAGCCTGGCCGGCGCCACGCCCCCTGAATTCGTCGACTGGCTGGGGGTCGAGCGCATCGAGGGCCGCGACATCGACGTCGGCATGCACCGCCATTGGCTCGACCCCACCCAGCCCTTCGCCAAGGCGGTGGCCGAGCCGGCCCACGGGGTGGTGGTGACCTCGGCTACCCTGCGCGACGGCTCGGGCGACGTCGAGGCCGACTGGCTGGCGGCCGAGCGGCGCACCGGGGCGGTGCACCTGGCCTCGGACGTGGTCCGTGCCGCGGTCGTCTCGCCCTTCGACTATCCCGCCCAGACCCGGGTGCTGGTGGTGGCGGACGTGCGCAAGGACGACATGGACCAGGTGGCGGCCGCCTACCGCGAGCTGTTCCTGGCCGCCGGCGGCGGCGGGCTGGGCCTGTTCACCGCCATCTCGCGCCTGAAGGCGGTCTACAAGCGCATCAGCGGCCCGCTGGACGACGCCGGCATCCCCTTGCTGGCCCAGCACGTGGACAGCATGGACACCTCGACCATCGTCGACATTTTCCGCGCCGAGGAGGACGCCTGCCTGCTGGGCACCGATGCGGTCAGGGACGGGGTCGACGTGCCGGGGCGCTCGCTGCGCCTGATCGTCTTCGACCGGGTGCCGTGGCCGCGCCCCGACATCCTGCACAAGCACCGCCGCGCCGCCTTCGGCGCCAAGGCCTATGACGACATGATCACCCGGCTGCGCCTGAAGCAGGCCTTCGGCCGCCTGGTGCGGCGCGCCGGCGACCACGGCGTGTTCGTGCTGCTTGACCCGATGATGCCGTCCCGCCTGTTCGGCGCCTTTCCGCCCGGCGTCGAGGTGCGCAAGGTCGGCCTCAAGGAGGCGGTGGCCGAAACGCGTGAATTCTTGCTGGGGACTGTTTGACCGTCACTCCCCCTGTCCGACCCTGAGCGGCCATGGGCTGCGCTCGCGGACCAGCTGGGCGAACTGGTCGGCGGGCACGGCCTTGCTGAAATAGAAGCCCTGGGCCTCGTCGACCTGGTGGGCCAGCAGGAAGTCCAGCTGCTCGCGGGTCTCGACACCCTCGACGTTGACCCGGGTGCCCAGCGAGTGGCCCAGGTTGACGATGGCCTTGACCACCGCGGCGTTGTCGGGGTGCAGGCCGATGTCGACGACGAACGAGCGGTCGATCTTCAGCTTGTCGACCGGAAAGCGCTTCAGGTAGTTCAGGCTGGAATAACCGGTGCCGAAATCGTCGATGGCGATCAGCACGCCCATGGCGCGCAGCGCCTGCAGCACCTCGATGGTGGCATCGATGTTCTGCATGGCGATGCCCTCGGTGATCTCCAACTGCAGCTGGTCGGGGTCGATGCGCGACTGGGACAGGATGTCGGCGACCATGGCGGTCAGGCTTTGCGACTGGCGGAACTGCGCCGGCGACAGGTTGACCGCAACCTTCAGCTTGGGCAGGCCCTGGCGCACCCAGGTCTTGGCCTGTTGGCAGGCCCGGTGCAGGATCCAGCGGCCCAAGGGCGCGATCAGGTCGGTGCGCTCGGCGATGGGGATGAACTCGGCCGGGCTGACCCAGCCGCGGGTGGGATGCTTCCAGCGCAGCAAGGCCTCGCAGCCGACGATGTCGCCGGTCGACAGCTCGACCAGCGGCTGGTAGTGCAGCTCGAGCTGGTCGGTGCCCAGCGCCTGGCGCAGGTCGCGCTCGATCACCTTGCGCGCCTGGACCTCGGCGTCCATCTCGGTGATGTAGAAGTGGTAGTTGTTCCGCCCCTCGGCCTTCGAGCGGAACATGGCCAGGTCGGCGTTCTTCAGCAGGGTGTCGGCATCCTCGGCGTCGTCGGGGAAGACGGTGATGCCGATGGAGGTGCTGGTCAGGATCTCGTGGTCTTCGAGGCCGAAGGGATCGGCGACGCTGGCGATGATGGCCTCGGCCACGGTGGTGGCGCCCTCGGGGTCGGCCAGGTGGGTCAGGATCACCGCGAACTCGTCGCCGCCCAGGCGGGCGACGGTGTCGGTTTCGCGTACGCAGCGGGTCAGGCGCTTGGCCACCGCCTTCAGCAGCAGATCGCCGATGTGGTGGCCCAGCGTGTCGTTGATGTCCTTGAACTTGTCGAGGTCGAGGAACATCAGCGCCAGCTTCGACCCGGTCCGCCGCGCCTGGGCCATGGCCTGGCGCAGGCGCTCCTGGAACAGCACGCGGTTGGGCAGGTCGGTCAAGCTGTCGTGGTGGGCCAGGTGCTGGATGCGCGCCGCCGCCAGCTTGCGCTCGGTGATGTCGCGGCCGACCAGCACCAGTCCCTTGCGCGACCCGTTCGGGTTGAACAGCGGGATCTTCAGCATGTCGAAGACCTTGATGCTGCCGTCGGGTGCGGTCAGCTGCTCCTCGTACATCAGCGGCAGGCCGTCGCGCCAGGTGCGCTCGTCGGTGTCGGCGGTCTCGGACAGGAAATCGCCGGTGCCCTGGGACAGGCGTGCCAGCTCGGGTCCGGTCCGCCCGACATAATCGACGCCGGTCAAGCCGATCAGCCCCAGATAGAAGTGGTTGGCGACCAGCCAGCGGCCCTTGCCGTCCTTGAAGCAGATGACGTCGGGCATCGAGTTGATCAGCGTGGTCAGCCATTCCTTCTGGCTTTTCAGCTCCTCCTCGGCCTGCTTGCGGTGGGTGATGTCGTGGCCGATGGCGACGAACAGGCGCTGGCCCGACAGCTCCATGGCCGACAGCGACAGTTCCAGCGGGAAGCGGGCGCGGATCTTGCGCACACCGGTGACCTCGGTGCGGCGGTCGAGGAAGTGGTCGGCGGCGACGGAGCCTTCGGGGCCGGCCAGCTCGGGGATCAGGACGGCGATGTTCTTGCCGACGATCTCGTAGGGGTCATAGCCGAAGATGCGCTCGGCCGCCGGGTTGTAGGTGCCGATGGCGCCGTCCTCGCCGAAGGTGACGATGGCGT
>JBLNBU010000223.1:0-6124 GCA_050260215.1 Actinomycetota bacterium | reverse complement strand
CAGAAGCGGGTCGAGCACCAGCGCCTGGGCGCGCTCTTGGCTTTGTGCGAGGCGCCGCGCTGCCGCCGCCAGACCCTGCTGGCCTATTTCGGCGAGACCGGCACCAAGCCTTGCGGCAACTGCGACCTGTGCATCGACGGCGTCGAGGTCTACGACGGCACCGTCGACGCCCAGAAGGCCATGTCGGCCATCCTGCGCACCGGGAGCCGCTTCGGCACCGAGCACCTGATCAACATTCTCACCGGCACCGCCTCTGACGCGGTGCTGCAGTACGGCCACGACCGGCTGCCCACCTTCGCCGTCGGCAAGGAGCGCACCCGCAACCAGTGGCGATCGATTCTCCGCCAGCTTTATGCCGCCGGGCTGATCGCGCTCGACATCGGCGAATACGGCCGCTGGATGCTGACCGAAGCCGGCGGCGAGGTGCTGCGCGGGCGGGCCACCATCGAGTTGCGCTCGGACGTGCTGGTCGAGGGCAGGAAGCGCCGCCGCCAGCCTATCCCCGCCGCGGTGGCCGAAGGTGCCGACCCGGCCCTGCTGGCGGCCCTCAAAGCCTTGCGCCAGCAGTTGGCCAAGGCCGAGGGTGTGCCCGCCTATGTGGTGTTTCCCGACCGCACCCTGATCGAGCTGTCAGCCCGCCGCCCCGGCACGCTGGACGAGATGCGCGCCGTCCACGGCATCGGCGAGGCCAAGCTGGCCCGCTACGGCCAGGCGTTCCTGGAGGCGGTCGTCGCCTATCCGTGACGGTCCACGTCGCCCTGGATTTCGTCGCCCCTCAGCTTCAGCGCCCACATCAGTCCCAGCATGGCGCCCTTGATCCGTGGCAGCAGCTGCCAGATCAGCAGCCCGGCCAGGGCGGCGGCGGCGATCATGTGGGGGATCAGCGGCGGGTGCCAGGTCTGCTCGGCCAACAGCGACAGCGGCACCACGATGTGGCCGACCAGCAGCACGGTGAAGTAGGCCGGGCCGTCGTCGGCGCGGATGTGGCCCAGCGGTTCGCCGCAGCAGTCGCAGGCCGGCACCACGGTCAGGTAGCCGACCAGCGAGCGGCAGTCGCCGCAGTTGGGGCAGCGCCGCCGCAATCCCCGCAGCATGGCCACCCGCACCACGTCGCGGAAGCGCCCGGCATAGGGATGGTGGGCGCTGACCGGGACGCGCAGGCGGTGCGACATGGTGGGTCGTCCATGAAACTTCGACGCAGTCGCATATGGGGGCGGGGCGCCGACCCTGCGAGGGGCGCCCGGTTCAGTCGGCGGGCGCGCCGTACAGGGCCTCGACCACCTTGGCGGACGCTTCCTCGATGACGGCCTGCATCTGGCTGTAGAAGGTCAGCCCCTGAGCCTTTGGTGTCTCGCGGCCGACGATGTCGAAGGTGCCGATGGGCACCTCGTTGTCGTCGAGCACGGTGACGCTGGCCGCCAGCCCGTTGGGGCCGGCCAGCATGCCCAGCGTGGTGCGGACCTTGAAGCCGGTGGTGCGGTACGACGTCACCACCACGTCCAGATGGACCTTGGCCTTGCCGGCGGGCTTGTTCTTCAGGGCGTCCTGGATGCCCACCTGCAGGCGGGGCAGGACGTCGCCCGGCACGTCGGCGTCGGGGGTGGTGCGCACCCGGACGCCGGTGACCTGAAGGTCGCCTTGCATCTTGGGCGGCAGGTCGCGGGTCACGTCCAGCGACGAGCACGCCGCCAGCACCACCAGCCCCAGAACCATCATCCACCGTGCCATCGCCGCCCCCTATGCCTTGCGGGCCGAATCTAGCGGGGCGGCGAGCGGCAGGCAAGCTGGCCGGCCGACTTTGCCCTCTCCCCGGCGGGAGAGGGCGTTCGTCCCTAGTGCGCGAAGTCGGCGAAGAAGTCGTTGCCCGTGTCGTCGACGACGATGAAGGCGGGGACGTTCTCGACCTCGATGCGCCAGATGGCTTCCATGCCCAGTTCCGGGTATTCGACCACCTCGACTTTCTTGATGCAGTCCTGGGCCAGCCGCGCCGCGGCGCCGCCGATGGAGCCCAGGTAGAAGCCGCCGTGCTTCTTGCAGGCGTCGGTGACCGCCTTCGAGCGGTTGCCCTTGGCGATCATCACCATGGACCCGCCGGCAGCCTGGAACTGGTCGACATAAGAGTCCATGCGCCCCGCCGTCGTCGGCCCGAACGAGCCCGAGGCGAAGTTGGACGGGGTCTTAGCCGGGCCGGCGTAGTAGACGCCCATCTGCTTGAAATAGTCGGGCAGGCCCTCGCCGCGGTCCAGGCGCTCCTTCAGCTTGGCATGCGCGATGTCGCGGGCGACGATCATCGGTCCGGTCAGGCTGACGCGGGTGCGGATGGGGTACTGAGACAGGGTCTTGCGGATCTCGTCCATGGGCCGGGTCAGGTCGATCTCGACCACCTCGCCCGACAGCTTCGACGGATCGACATCGGGCAGGTACTTGGCCGGATCCTTTTCCAGCGCCTCGACGAAGACGCCGTCCTTGGTGATCTTGCCCAGCACCTGGCGGTCGGCCGAGCACGACACGCCGATGGCCACCGGGCACGAGGCGCCGTGGCGCGGCAGGCGGATGACGCGGACGTCGTGGCAGAAGTACTTGCCGCCGAACTGGGCGCCCAGGCCCATCTTGCGGGTCATCTCAAGCACGATCTGCTCGAGCTCGACGTCGCGGAAGGCCTGGCCGTGCTTGTTGCCGGCGGTGGGCAGGCTGTCCAGGTACTTGGCCGAGGCCAGCTTGACCGTCTTCAGGGTCATCTCGGCCGACAGGCCGCCGATGACGATGGCCAGGTGATAGGGCGGGCAGGCGGCGGTGCCCAGCGTGCGGATCTGGGCATCCAGGAACTTGAGCAGCGAGTCCGGGTTCAGCAGCGCCTTGGTCTGCTGGTAAAGGAAGGTCTTGTTGGCCGAGCCGCCGCCCTTGGCCATGAACATGAACTTGTAGGCGTCGCCCTGGGTGGCGAACAGGTCGATCTGCGCCGGCAGGTTGGTGCCGGTGTTGACCTCGTCGTACATGGTCACCGGGGCGGTCTGCGAATAGCGCAGGTTCAGCTCGGTATAGGCCTTCTGCACGCCCTCGGAGATGGCGGCCTCGTCGTTGCCGCCGGTCCACACCTGCTGGCCCTTCTTGCCCATGACGATGGCGGTGCCGGTGTCCTGGCACATGGGCAGCACGCCGCCGGCGGCGATGCAGGCGTTCTTCAGCAGGTCATAGGCGACGAAACGGTCGTTGGCCGAGGCCTCGGCGTCGTCGATGATGGCGCGCAGCTGGGCCAGGTGCCCGGGGCGCAGCAGGTGCGAGGTGTCCTTGATCGCCTCGAATGTCAGCCGGGTGATGGCCTCGGGCTCGACGGTCACCACCGTCTGGCCGTTGAAGCTGGCCGTGCCGACGCCGCCGCAATCCAGCTTGCGCCAGGGGGTGTCGTCGTGGCCCAGCGGGAACAGCTCGTGGAAGGCGAAATCGGACATGCGCGACCTCAAGGTATCGAGGGGAGTCAGGGTGGGGACGCCCCACCGTTCGAGGTAGGGTCCCCACCCTGGTCAAACACCTTTTTCGCGGTCGCGTCAAGGGGCCCCGAGGGTCAGTCCTTGGGCCGCTTGTCGATGACGCGCCGCGCCTTGCCCAGCGAGCGTTCGATGGTGTTGGGCAGGACCACGTTCACCCGCGTCGAGATGCCGATATAGCTCTTGATGTGGTGCTGCAGGTCCTTGGCGGCGGCTGCGGCGGCCGAGTCGTCGAAGGGCTGGTCGGGCCGCATCTCGACGTTGACCGCCAGGGCGTCCAGGTGGTTCTCGCGGCTGATTTCCAGCTGGTAGTGGGGCGCCAGCCGGAAGTCCTTCAAGATCAGCTCTTCGATCTGGGAGGGGAAGACGTTGACGCCGCGGATGATCATCATGTCGTCCGACCGGCCGGTGATCTTGCCCATGCGGCGGAAGCTGCGCGCCGTGCCCGGCATCAGCATGGTCAGGTCGCGGGTGCGGTAGCGGATGATCGGCAGCGCTTCCTTGCTCAGGCTGGTGAACACCAGCTCGCCCATCTGGCCGTCGGGCAGCACCTCGCCGGTCTGCGGGTCGATGATCTCGGGATAGAAGTGGTCTTCCCAGATGTGCAGGCCGTCCTTGGTCTCGATGCATTCCTGGGCGACGCCGGGGCCGATGACCTCGGACAGCCCGTAGACGTCGATGGCGTCGATGCCCATGCGGGCCTCGATCTCGGTGCGCATGGCCCCGGTCCACGGCTCGGCGCCGAAGACGCCGATCTTCAGCGAGCACGACTTGGTGTCGATCCCCATGCGGTCCATCTCGTCGGCGACCGCCAGCATGTAGGACGGCGTCACCATCATGATGTCGGGCTTGAAGTCCTGGATCAGCTGGATCTGCTTCTCGGTCTGGCCGCCCGACATGGGGATGACGGTGCAGCCCAGGCGCTCGGCGCCGTAGTGGGCACCCAGGCCGCCGGTGAACAGGCCGTAGCCATAGGCCACCTGCACCTTGTCGCCGCGCCGGCCGCCGGCGGCGCGGATCGAGCGCGCCATCACGTCGGCCCACATGGAAATGTCCTTGGCGGTATAGCCGACCACGGTCGGCTTGCCGGTGGTGCCCGAACTGGCATGTACCCGCACCACCTGGTCCATGGGCACGGCGAACATGCCGAAGGGGTAGTTCTGGCGCAGGTCGTCCTTGGTGGTGAAGGGGAACTTGGCCAGGTCCTTCAGCTCGCGGAAATCGGCCGGGCTCACGCCCTTGGCGTCGCACTTGGCCCGGTAGTGGGCGCAGTTGTCATAGGCGTGCTTCAGCGACCAGGCCATGCGGCTGGTCTGCAGGGCGACGATCTCGTCGCGGCTGGCGGTCTCGATGGGCTCCAGGATGTCCCTGGGCGGCGGGCTGCGGCGGTTGATGGCGGTCACGGGGTTCCTCCCTCTCGTCTCTTGTTGTCCCCTCGTCCCCCCATTATTCGCGGGGGTGACGGCAGATTGCTACACTCTCTCGATTACCATGGCGATGCCCTGGCCGACGCCGATGCACATGGTCGCCAGGCCCAGGCGGGTGCCGGTGTTGCGAAGTTCCAGCGCGGCCGAGCCGACGATGCGCGCCCCCGACATGCCCAGCGGATGGCCGAGCGCGATGGCGCCGCCGTTGGCGTTGATGCGGGCGTCGTCGTCGGCCAGGCCAAGGCTGCGGGTGCAGGCCAGCGACTGGGCGGCGAAGGCCTCGTTCAGCTCGATGACGTCGATCTTGTCCAGGCCCAGTCCCAGGCGGTCCAGCAGCTTGTTGGTGGCCGGCACCGGGCCGATGCCCATGATGCGCGGCGGCACCCCGGCGGTGGCCATGCCGACGATGCGGGCGATGGGCTTCAGCCCGTACCTGGCCGCCGCCTCGGGCGAGGCCAGCAGCAGCGCGGCGGCGCCGTCGTTGACGCCCGAGGCGTTGCCGGCAGTAACCGTGCCGCCGGCTCGGAACGGCGCCTTCAGCTTGGCCAGGGCCTCCATGGTGGTGGCGCGCGGGTGCTCGTCCTTGTCGACGACCACCGGGTCGCCCTTGCGGGCGGGGATGGTGACGGGAACGATCTCCTCGGCGAAGCGGCCGTTGGCCTGGGCCTGCGCGGCGCGGGCCTGGCTGCGGAGCGCGAAGGCGTCCTGGTCCTCGCGGGCTATCTTGTGTTCCTCGGCCAGGTTCTCGGCGGTCTCGGGCATGGAGTCGATGCCGTACTGCTTCTCGATCGCCGCATTGACGAAGCGCCAGCCGATGGTGGTGTCGTAGACGCTGCAATCGCGCGAGAACGCGCTGTCGGCCTTGTTGAAGACGAAAGGCGCGCGGCTCATGCTTTCGACGCCGCCGGCCAGCATCAGCTCGGCCTCGCCCAAGCGGATGGCGCGGGCGGCGTAACCGATGGCGTCCATGCCCGACCCGCACAGGCGGTTCAGCGTGGTGGCGGCGACGTCCACCGGCAGGCCCGACAGCAGCACCGCCATGCGGGCGACGTTGCGGTTGTCCTCGCCGGCCTGGTTGGCGCAGCCCAGCACCAGCTCGTCCAGCGCCGCCCAGTCCACGGTCGGGTTGCGCGCCATCTGCGCCTTGACCGGCCCCGCCGCCAGGTCGTCGGTGCGCACCGACGAATGCGTGCCGGCGTAGCGGCCGATGGG
>JBLNBU010000222.1:0-6926 GCA_050260215.1 Actinomycetota bacterium | reverse complement strand
TTGTGCCACGCTGGCCGAAGGTCAGGAGGCGGCCCCTCCCGCCTCTGCCGAATGGTGGGTCACCGTCTCGGCCTGGGCCTTGAGGCGGCGGAAGGCACGCAGCGAAATGGGGATAGAGCCCAGATAGGCCAGCCCCACCACCGACAGCGTCAGCCACGGCTCGGTGACCAGGAAGGCGGCGACCACGCCCACCACCAGCAGGGTCGGCAGCACCCACGGGTGCGGGATGCGCACCTTCTTGAACGAGAAGGTGGGGATCTTGCTGACCATCAGGAACGACACGCCCAGCAGGAACAGCGACACCACCACCGGGCTCTGGAAGAAGCCGCCGCCCAGCTGGAACTGCAGCACCATGGGCAGCATGGCCAGCCCGGCCGCCGCCGGGGCCGGCACCCCGGTGAAGAAGTTGTAGGCATAAGGCGGCAGGTCGGGCTCGCCCAGCATGGTGTTGAAGCGGGCCAGGCGGAGCGCGCAGCACACGGCGAACAGCAGCGCCAGGGCCCAGCCGAAGCCGCCGGCGCTTTGCATGGTCCAGAAATACAGCAGCATCGCCGGGGCGACGCCGAAGCTGAGGAAGTCCGACAGCGAATCGAGTTCGGCGCCGAACTTCGAGGTGCCCTGCAGCAGCCGGGCGATGCGCCCGTCGAGACCGTCCAGCACCCCGGCCAGCAGGATGGCGCCGACGGCGGCCTCCCACTTCTCGTGCAGCCCGAACCGGATCGAGGTCATGCCGGCACACAAGGCCAGCAGGGTCAGGATGTTGGGGATCAGGCGGTTGATCGACAGGCCGGGAATGCGGGGCGGCCGCGGCGGGCGGAACATCAGCGCACCTCGCCCTGGCGCTGGGCCTCGGCGCCGTCCAGGTCGGCCAGCACGGTCTCGCCGGCCAGCATGCGCTGGCCGCAGGCGACCAGCGGGGTGGTGCCGTCAGGCATGTAGACGTCGACGCGCGAGCCGAAGCGGATCAGGCCGAAGCGCTGGCCGGCGCGCATCTCCAGGCCCTCGACCAGGTCGCACTTGATGCGCCGGGCCACCAGCCCGGCGATCTGGACGAAGGCGACCTCGCGGCCGTCGGGAGTGGCCATGCGCACCGCCATGCGCTCGTTGTCCTCGCTGGCCTTGTCGAGCGAGGCGTTGAGGAACTTGCCCGGCTTGTAGGCCAGCTTCAGCACCTTGCCGTCCACCGGGGTACGGTTGACGTGCACGTCGAACACGCTCATGAACACCGAGACCCGCATCCGCGGTTCCGGGCCCATGCCCAACTCGGCCGGGGGCACCGCCATGCCGACCATGCACACGATGCCGTCGGCCGGGCTGACCACCAGGCCGGCGCGGGTGGGGGTGACGCGGTCGGGGTCGCGGAAGAAATAGGCGCACCAGCAGGTGAGGATCGCACCCGCCCAGCCCAGCGGCGCCCACAACTGCCCGAGCAGCAGCGCGACCACGGCGAACAGCGCGATGAAGGGCCAACCCTCGCGGTTGATGGGCAACCAGAGGTACTTGGCGAGAGAGATTTCCTGAGCCTGCACGAGCGTCCTCTTCCTAGCCAGAACTCACATTGTAGACCGTCGGGCGGGTCAGGTTAATACCCCCGCCGTTTCCGATTTCATCCCCTAAGGGGGCGTGATAGTCTTGGCCCTGCCCGGCAACGCAATCAACCGGAATGTCCAAGACCTCTCGTTTCATTCTCGGCGGCCTCGAGCTACCGCTCGACCTGCACACCGTGGTCGGCGGTGGCGCCGCCCCTGCGACCAACGGGGCCATCACCTTCGACTTCGCCTATCGCGGCATCCGCTTCGGCGGGCGCTACGACGACAGCGTCGGGTCGGGCCGCCTCAAGGTGGCCGGCGACCTTGGCCCGCTGCCGTTCAGCGCCGAATCCCCCCATGCCCGCGCCGGCCTGGCCTGCATCGTCGAGCGCGCCACCGAGGCCATCGGACCGGTGCTGCGCATCGTCCAGGGCCGCATCCTGGTGGGCGCCGAACACTCGGTCGAACTGCCTGTCACCGCCATCAGCCTCGTCACCGCGGTGGCGCAGGTGCTGCTGCCGGTGTCGCCCTATCTCGACCTGGTCGCCACCTACCTGCGCCCGCCCATGGCGGTCAAGCCCGGCGAAAGCGCGCTGCGCTCGGAGTGGCGCCGGCGGGTCAGCGGGCCGGGACGCTGAACACCTGGCCGGGATAGATCAGGTTGGGGTCGCGGATCTGGCTCTTGTTGGCGGCGTAGATGGCGGTATAGGCGACCCCGGCCCCATAGGCCCGGCGCGCGATCCGCCACAGCGAGTTGCCGGGCTCGACCGTCACCGACAGCGTCGCCCCGTCGCCGGCCTTGTTCTCCAGGTCGTATGAAATCTCCACCCGGGCCAGCACCTTGCCCTTCTCGTCGACCAGGTCGGCGCGCAGCATGTGGCGGCCGGGCGCCGGGCGGCGGCCCTCGATCCGCCAGGCGCCGTCGGTGCCGGCCTCGGCGCGGCCGAGGAACTTGTTGTCCAGATAGGTGTGCACGCGGCCCTTGGCCGGTGCCTTTCCCGACAGGAACAGGCGGCCGCGGTCGTCGACATCGACGGTTTCCACCACCAGCGGGCCGGCGCCGTCGCCGCCCGGACCTTGCAGCAGCCGGGTGCCGCCGCCGGGCAGGACCTTGAGCACCACCGCCTGGCCCTGGTCGCGTTCGGGCACCACCAGCACCACGGGGGCGCCGGACTGGGTGGTGCTGCCGTCGGGGTTCTTGGCGCGCAGGTGCAACTCGCGCGAGCCGGGCGCCATAGGGCCGTTGGGCACGAACACCCACTCGCCGCGGGCGTCCGCGGTGGTGTGGCCAAGCACCGTGTCGCCGTCCAGGATCTCGACCTCGGCCCTGGGCAGGGCGCGCCCGGCGATCACCGCGTCGCCGCCGCGGTCGATTCGGACCACGTCGAAGCTGGGGTCGCGGGCCGGCTCGGTGGCGGCGGCGGTTTCGGCGCGCTGGGCCTGCACCTGGGCGATCGGCGGGGTGTCGGCCTCGTCGCGCGAGCCCGAGAACGCCAGCACCAGCGCCGCAGCGGCGGCGGCCAGACCGATGATGGCGATGACGACGGAACGGCTCACACCTGCCTCGGCCGATATTGCGAAGGCCCGTACCCTACCGCCTCCTACGCCTCTCGGCAACCGGCACGGCAGACGGGGTATGCACAACGGTTGACCACCTCCCCGGCGGTTGGGACACTCAACCCCGATCGGATGGGCTGCGGAGGGGGGTGTGTCATGGCTGAGGCGGTGCGGGTCTGGGACCTGCCGACGCGGGTATTCCACTGGCTGCTGGTGGCGCTGTTCGCCGGGCTGTGGATCAGCGGATCGGCCGGCAAGCTCGACCTGCACATGAAGCTGGGGGCGGCGACGCTGGCCCTGCTGCTGTTCCGCATCGCGTGGGGGCTGGTGGGCAGCCGCACCGCCCGCTTCGCCGACTTCCTGGCCGGCCCGCGGATGGCGGCGGCCTACCTGCGCGGACAGTGGCACGGGCTGGGCCACAATCCCCTGGGCGGCTGGAGCGTGATGGTGCTGCTGAGCCTGCTGACCGTGCAGGCCTGCGCCGGGCTGTTCACCAGCGACGACATCCTGACCGACGGGCCGTTGGTGTGGATGGTCTCGGCCAAGACGGTGAAGCTGCTGTCAGCCGTGCACCGCGTCGCCTCAAAGCTGTTGCTGGTGTTCGTCGCCCTGCATGTGGGTGCGGTGGCGTGGTACCGCCTTGCCAAGGGCGAGAACCTGGTGCTGCCGATGGTCACCGGCTGCAAGACGGTGGCGCCCGAGATGGCCGCCAAGGCGGCGCGGCTGCAGTTCCGCCCGACCTGGCTGGCCCTGGTCCTGTCCGCCGCCGCGGCCGCCGTGGTGTTCGGCGGCCTGGCGGCGTGGGGGAGATAGGCGCCCTACTCGCGGCGGAAGTCGTCGTGGCAGGCCTTGCAGGTCTTGCCGACGCCGCCGGCCGCCGCCTTGATGGCGTCGGCGTTGCCGGCCTTGGCCGCGTCGGCCAGCTTGGCCGAGGCCTCGGCGAAGTGACCCCACGCCTCGTTGAACGCCGCCGTCTTGGTGAAGGCATCGGTCTTGGTGTTGGATTCGGGCAGCGACTCTGTGCCCTTGGCGAAGCCGATGGGGCCCAGCTTGGCCAGCATGGCCAGGTTGGCGGCCTTGGCGCTTGCGTCGGCGGGCAGGTCGGCCTTGCCCTGGGCGAAGGCGCCCAGCGGGCCGAACTGGCTCTTGAACGCCTGGAACAGGCCCTGGCGCATCTTCAGCAGCTCTTCGGGCTTGGGCGCCTGGCCCTCGGCGGCAACGGCGGAGCCGGCGACCGCGGTGGCGATGAGGGCGGCGACAGCGGTCATGGCGGAACGACGCATCGGGAGACTCTCCTTTTTGGTCATGGACGGGGCGCCTGCGCGCTCTCCGGTTTCGAGCTTTACACCCCACTCCCCAAACGCGCAACGCCGGCCTCTCCAAGGGGTGATGGCCCTGCGCAGTCCCTGTCTTCGTGACCATATGTCCGTGTCCCGATGTCCGGTTCCGGAGATACGCGATGTCCAAGACCCGCCTGCCCCGGCTGAAGTCGCTGTGCGTGTTCTGCGGCTCGTCGCCGGGGGCCGACCCCGGCCACCGGCAGGCGGCGGCGCGCCTGGGCGCCCAGCTGGCCCGCGACGGCGTGCGGCTGATCTACGGCGGCGGCCAGCTGGGGCTGATGGGCGCCCTGGCCGAGGCGGTGATGACGGGCGGCGGCAAGGTCACCGGGATCATCCCCGAACACCTGACCCGCATCGAGAAGGCCTATGACGAGGTCACCGAGCTCCACATCGTCGACAGCATGCACACCCGCAAGCGCCGCATGTTCGACCTGGCCGACGCCTTCGCCGTGCTGCCGGGCGGCATGGGCACCATGGACGAGTGCTTCGAGATCCTGACCTGGAAGCAGCTGCGCCTGCACAACAAGCCGATCATCATCGTCAACCAGGCCGGCTATTGGCGTCCCTGGCTGGACCTGGCCGCGCACATCGTCGAAGGCGGCTTCGCCCATCCCGACACCGCCCGGCTGTGGACGGTGGTCGACGACGTCGACGAGGTGGTGGCCGCCGCCCGCGCCGGCCTGGGTCGTGCGGTGGGGGCCGAACCGGGCCTGTTCTGAGGCTCCGCACCCCCACCCGCAGCCCATCCCTTGGAGTAGCTTCCCCTTGCGTTCGTCGCCTGGGGTGCTATCGTCCCCGGCGGTCTGTCCGTGGCGGGGGTGCGCCCCCACGGGCCCCCACCCCACGGCTCCACGGGAAGAAGACGACGATGACCACCGCCAAGATCATCTGGACCAAGGTCGACGAGGCCCCGGCGCTCGCCACCTATTCGCTGCTGCCGATCGTCAGCGCCTTCACCAAGGCCGCCGGCATCGCCGTCGAAACCCGCGACATCTCGCTGGCCGGGCGCATCATCGCCAACTTCCCCGAATCCCTGGCGCCCGATCAGCGCATCGGCGACGAGCTGGCCGAACTGGGCGAACTGACGCTCAAGCCCGAAGCCAACATCATCAAGCTGCCCAACGTCAGCGCCTCGGTGCCGCAGCTGAAAGCCGCCATCAAGGAGCTGCAGGCCCACGGGTACAAGGTTCCCGACTATCCCGAGGACCCCAAGACCGACGCCGAGAAGGAGATCAAGGGGCGCTACGGCAAGGTCCTGGGCTCGGCGGTCAACCCGGTCCTGCGCGAGGGCAATTCCGACCGCCGCGCCGCGGGTGCCGTCAAGCAGTACGCCCGCAACAATCCGCACAAGATGGGCGCCTGGGCGGCGGACTCGAAGTCGCATGTGGCGCATATGAGCGCCGGCGACTTCTACGGCTCGGAAAAGTCGGTGACCGTGGCCCAGCCCTGCACCGTGCGCATCGAGCTGTTGGCCAAGGACGGCGCCACCACGGTGCTGAAGGAAAAGACCAGCCTGAAGGCCGGTGAGGTGATCGACGCCGCGGTGATGAGCAAGAAGGCCTTGCGCGCCTTCTACGCCGAGCAGGTCGCCGATGCCAAGGCCAAGGGCGTACTGCTGTCGCTGCACCTGAAGGCGACCATGATGAAGGTCTCGGACCCCATCATGTTCGGCCACATGGTCACCGTCTTCTTCAAGGACGTGTTCGAGCGCCACGCCGATGCCATCAAGGAGATCGGCGTCAACGTCAACAACGGCTTCGGTGATCTGCTGGCCAAGCTGGACAAGCTGCCGGCCGACAAGAAGGCCGCCATCGAGGCCGACATCGCGAGCGCCTACGCGGGTGGACCCGAGGTGGCCATGGTCAACTCGGACAAGGGCATCACCAACCTGCACGTGCCGTCCGACGTCATCGTCGATGCCTCGATGCCCGCGATGATCCGCGATTCGGGCCGCATGTGGAACAAGGCCGGCAAGCTGGCCGACGCCAAGGCGGTCATCCCCGACCGCTGCTATGCCGGCATCTACCAGGCGGTCATCGACGACTGCAAGGCGCATGGCGCCTTCGATCCCAAGACCATGGGCAGCGTCCCCAATGTCGGCCTGATGGCCCAGAAGGCCGAGGAATACGGCAGCCACGACAAGACCTTCGAGGTGGCAAGCGCCGGCTCTGTCCGCATCGTCGACGAGGCGGGCAAGGTGCTGCTGGAGCAGCCGGTCGAGGCCGGCGACATCTTCCGCGCCTGCCAGACCAAGGACGCGCCCATCCAGGACTGGGTCAAGCTGGCGGTCA
Organism: Actinomycetota bacterium; assembly: GCA_050260215.1. Taxonomy (GTDB): domain Bacteria; phylum Pseudomonadota; class Alphaproteobacteria; order Rhodospirillales; family Magnetospirillaceae; genus JBLNBU01. Next base: position 209 of record JBLNBU010000222.1, on the reverse strand, counting down.
CCCGCGCCCGCCTGTCCAACACGCCGGCCATCTTCTGGCTGGACGCCAAGCGCGCCCACGATGCCCAGATCATCGCCAAGGTCGAAAAGTACCTTGGCGACCACGACACCAAGGGCCTGGACATCCGCATCCTGCCGCCCGAGGAAGCCTGCAAGGTTTCGCTGGAGCGCATCCGCAAGGGCCAGGACACCATCTCGGTGACCGGCAAC
>JBLNBU010000221.1:0-6453 GCA_050260215.1 Actinomycetota bacterium | reverse complement strand
GGTGGTCCCGGCCGCCCTGGCCCGCCTGCCCGAGCCATTGCGGGCCCGCATCCGCATCAGCCAGCAGTGCCGCCCCGAAGACCTGGACGCGGTGCGCGCGGCGTATGCCGGCACCGGCATCGAGGCGGTGCTGGAAAGCTTCTTCCACGACGTGCCCGAGCGCCTGGCCGGTGCCCACCTGGCCATCGCCCGGTCGGGGGCGTCGACGGTGGCCGAACTGACCGCGCTGGGGCGGCCTGCCATCCTGGTGCCATATCCGCATGCGATCGACGACCATCAGACCGCGAACGCCCATGCCGTCGACGAAGCCGGCGGGGCTTGGCTGATGCCGCAGGACGCCTTCACCCCCGAAGCGCTCGCGGCGCGACTGGAATCCCTGTTCACCCAACCCGGCACGCTCGCCCGGGCGGCGGGGTGCGCACGCGCGGCCGGACGGCCCGACGCGGCGGCGCGCCTGGCCGACCTGGTGGCCGAGCTGCTGCACGGAAGGAATTAGCCATGCGCACGATGCCTCTCAGCATCGGCACCATCCACTTCGTCGGCATCGGCGGCATCGGCATGTCCGGCATCGCCGAGATCCTTCACAACCTGGGCTATGTGGTCCAGGGCTCGGACATCGCCGACAACGCCAATGTCGAGCGCCTACGCGCCAAGGGCATCGCCATCTCGGTCGGCCACGCCGCCGACAACCTGGGCGACGCCCGGGTCGTCGTGGTGTCGTCGGCGGTCCGCCCCGACAACCCCGAGTTGGTCGCCGCCCGCGCCAAGCTGGTGCCCGTGGTCCGCCGCGCCGAGATGCTGGCCGAGCTGATGCGCCTGAAGCAGGCCATCGCCATCGGCGGCACCCACGGCAAGACCACCACCACCAGCCTGATCGCCACCTTGCTGGAAACCGCCAACCTGGATCCCACCGTCATCAACGGCGGCATCATCAACGCCTATGGCACCAACGCCCGCCTGGGCGCCAGCGACTGGATGGTGGTCGAGGCCGACGAGTCCGACGGCACCTTCATCAAGCTGCCCTCGACCGCGGTGGTGGTGACCAACATCGACCCCGAGCACATGGAGTACTACGGCAGCTTCGAGCGCCTGCGCGACGCCTTCCGCACCTTCGTCGAGAACATCCCGTTCTATGGTTTCGCCTGCCTGTGCATCGACCACCCCGAGGTCCAGGCGCTGATCCCCAAGGTGCTGGACCGCAAGATCGTCACCTACGGCTTCAACCCGCAGGCCATGGTGCGGGCCACCAACCTGCGCACCGGCAGCGCCGGCGCCCGCTTCGACGTGGTCGTCACCGACCGCGTCACCGAAGAGGCGCGTACCATCCACGACGTGCGCCTGCCCATGTTCGGCGAGCACAACGTCCAGAACGCCCTGGCCGCCGTCGCCGTCGCCGCCGAGCTGGGCCTGACCGATGAGCAGGTGGTCACCGCCATGGCCCACTTCTCGGGCGTCAAGCGCCGCTTCACCAAGACCGGCGAGTGCCGCGGCGTCACCGTCATCGACGACTACGGCCACCATCCGGTCGAGATCGCCGCGGTGCTGAAGGCGGCGCGCTCGGCCTCGACGGGCCATGTGGTCGCGGTGGTGCAGCCGCACCGCTATACCCGCCTGTCCAGCCTGTTCGACCAGTTCTGCACCTGCTTCAACGACGCCGACACGGTGATCGTCGCCGACGTCTATGCCGCCGGCGAGCCGCCCATTCCCGGTTTCGACCGCGACGCCCTGGTGCGCGGCCTGCAGGAACACGGCCACCGCCACGTCATGGCCCTGCACGATCCCGCCCAGCTGGCCGCCATGGTCAACGACATCGCCCGCTCCGGCGACATGGTGGTGTGCCTGGGGGCCGGCAACATCACCGCCTGGGCCCATGCCCTGCCGGCTGAGCTGAAGAAGCTGCCGGCGCGCAAGGAGGCGGGGGAATGAACGCCGCCATCAAGAAGCCCGACTGGCGCGACGGCCTGCCCAAGGTGCGGGGCCGCATCGCCTTCGACGCGCCCTTGGGGTCGCTGACCTGGTTCCGCGTCGGCGGCCCGGCCGAGGTGCTGTTCCGCCCGGCCGACCGCGACGACCTGGCCGCCTTCCTGGCCGCCCTGCCGGCCGAGGTGCCGGTCACCGTCATCGGCGTCGGCTCCAACCTTCTGGTGCGCGACGGCGGCGTGCCGGGCGTGGTCATCCGCCTGGCCGGCGCCTTCGCCGACATCACCGTCGACGGCGCCGTCCTCACCGCCGGCGCCGCCGCGCTCGACATGACGGTGGCGATGACCGCGCTGGAATGCGGGGTGGCGGGCCTGGAATTCCTGTCAGGCGTGCCCGGCACCATCGGCGGCGCGCTGCGCATGAACGCCGGCGCCTTCGGTGGCGAGATGAAGGACGTCACCGTCTCGGCCGAGGCCCTCGACCGTTCGGGCCGCCTGCACACCCTGTCGCTGGCCGAGCTGGGCTTCGGCTATCGCCGCTGCTCGGTCTCCGAGGACTGGCTGTTCCTGTCGGCGGTCATGCGCGGGCAGATGGGCGACAAGGCCGCCATCTCGGACCGCATGGCCGAGATCCGCGCCGCCCGCGAGCAGGCCCAGCCGACCCGGGCCCGCACCGGGGGGTCGACCTTCGCCAACCCGCCGGGCGCCAAGGCGTGGGAGCTGATCGACAAGGCCGGCTGCCGCGGCATGGTCAGGGGCGGCGCCCAGGTGGCCGAGAAGCACTGCAATTTCCTGCTCAACCTGGGCGACGCCACCGCCGCCGACATCGAGGACCTGGGCGAGGAAATCCGTCGCCGCGTGCTGGAGACCAGCGGCGTCGAGCTGCATTGGGAAATCCGCCGCATCGGCGTGAGAGGTGAGAAATGAGCGAGGCAAAGCCGAGCGCACGAGCGTTGAGCGAGCCGAAGCGTAGCGGAGGAGCCAAGCGTGCGGATGCGCGCGCCCGGCGCATGAGGGACAAACAATGAGCAAGCGTGTCACGGTCCTGATGGGTGGTGCTTCGGCCGAGCGAGAGGTGTCGCTCCGCTCGGGCGCCGCCGCGGCCGAGGCGCTGACCCGCGCCGGCTATGCGGTGGCCACCGTCGACGCCGGCCGCGACCCGGCCGAGCTGATCACCGCCCTGCGCGCCACCGACCCCGAGGTGGTGTTCAACGCCCTGCACGGCCGCTTCGGCGAGGACGGCTGCGTCCAGGGGCTGTTGAACCTGCTGGACGTGCCCTACACCCATTCCGGCCTGCTGGCCTCGGCCGCGGCCATGGACAAGGCGTTCGCGCGTCATCTGTTCGCCCAGGCCGGCATCCCCGTCGCCAGCGGCCGCCTGGTGGCCAAGGGCGAGAAGGAGCCGCTGCCGCGCCCCTACGTGGTCAAGCCGGTCAACGAGGGCTCCAGCGTCGGCGTCCACATCGTGCGCGAAGGCGCCCATTCGACCCCGCTGGACAGCTGGCCGTTCGAAGCCGAGTCCGTCCTGGTCGAGGAGTTCGTCCCCGGGCGCGAACTGACCGTGGCGGTGATGGGCGACCGCGCGCTGGGCGTGCTCGAGATCACCTCGGACCGCGGCTTCTACGACTACGAGGCCAAGTACGCGCCGGGCGGCTCGCGCCATGTCATGCCGGCGCCGATCCCGGCCGACCACGCCGCCGAGTGCTGCCGCCTGGCCCTGCTGGCCCACCAGGTGCTGGGCTGCCGCGGCGTGTCGCGCGCCGACATCCGCTACGACGACACCGTGCCCGGCCGCGAACCCCGCATGGTGATGCTGGAGGTCAACACCCAGCCGGGCATGACCGCCACCTCTCTGGTGCCCGAGATCGCCGCCCATGCCGGCATCTCGTTCCCCGAGCTGGTGCGCTGGATGGTGGAGAACGCCGCATGCGACGCATGAGCGACATCGTCATCACTCCCGACGACCGCCCCGGCGTGGTCAACCGGCCGCGGCGCGAGCTGGGCGACACCCGCAAGGCGTCCGAGCCCAAGCCCAAGGCCGCCAAGCGCAAGGCCCCGCGCCTGCGCCTGCAGTTCACCACCTTGCAGAAGCTCGCCGCGGGCGGCGTCGCCATGACCGCCCTGGTGGTCTCGGGCCTGGTCGCCTGGCACGCCGGCGCCCCCCAGCGCCTGGTGCGCGAGGCCGGCCAGGGGGTGCTGGGCCTGACCGCCACCGCCGGCTTCCGCCTGGGCGAGGTCACCATCTCGGGCCGGGTGCGCACCCCGGCCGAGGAGATCATGGGGGCGCTGGGCATGCGCCGCGGCGACCCCATCCTGGCGCTGGACATCGCCGAGGCCAAGGACCGCCTGGAAGAGATCCCCAGCGTCCGCGTCGCCGCGGTCGAGCGCCGCCTGCCCGGCACCGTCCACCTGGAAGTGGTCGAGCGCGAGCCGGTGGCGGTGTGGCAGCACGACGGCCGCTTCACCCTGGTCGACCGCGACGGCCACCAGATCCCCGGCGGCATCGAGGGCTTCGAGGACCTGCTGCTGGTGGTCGGCGACGGCGCGCCCGGCCGCGCCGACGAGCTGCTGACCATGCTGACCGCCGAACCCAAGCTGATTGCCCGGGTCAAGGCCGCTGTCCGCGTCGGCAACCGGCGCTGGAACATCAAGCTGGACGACGCCGAGAAGGGCATCGAGGTCCGCCTGCCCGAAACCGACCCGGAAGCCGCCTGGCACCGCCTGGCCGAGCTGGAGGGCGACCGCGGGCTGTCGGGCCGGCAGATCACCATGATCGACCTGCGCGTGCCCGACCGGCTGGTGCTGAAAAGCGAGCGCGAGCAACAGACCGCCGAGGGCGGCGCCGCGCGGCCCGCCGCGTCGCGGGCGCAATAGGACGAAGGGGGGCAGGGGGAACACCGTGGCCATGCGTAACGGAACCATCGCGGCTCTCGACGTGGGCACCACCAAGGTGGCCTGCTTCATTGCGCGCGTCCAGGACGACGGCAGCCCCCGCATCGCCGGCATCGGCCACCAGCTGGCGCGCGGCATGCGCAACGGCGCCGTGGTCGACATGGAGGAGCTGGAGCATTCCATCCGCGCCGCCGTGGACGCCGCCGAGGAAATGGCGTCCGAGCGGGTGCGCGCGGTGGTGGTCAACATCTCGGGCGGGGCGCCGGCCTCGGCCAACGTCAAGGTCGAGGTGGCCATGAACGGCCACCCGGTCAACGAGGCCGACATCCGCCGCATGCTGGAACACGGCCGCGCCCACCACGAAAGCCCCGACCGCGAGCTGATCCACGCCATCTCCGTCGACTACACCATCGACGGCAACGAGGGCATCAAGGACCCGCGCGGCATGTTCGGCGACCGTCTGGGCGTGGCCATCCACGTCATCTCGGCCGCCGTCGGTCCGGTGCGCAACCTAGCCACCGTGGTCAACCGCTGCCACCTGGACATCGAGGCCCGCGTGGTCAGCCCCTACGGTGCCGGCCTGGCCTGCCTGGTCGACGACGAGAAGGAACTGGGCGTCACCTGCATCGACATGGGCGGCGGCACCACCTCGCTGGCGGTGTTCCTGGGCGGCCAGCTGGTCCACACCGACGTCATCCCCGTGGGCGGCGCCCATGTCACCAACGACATCGCCCGCGGCCTGTCGACGCCCTTGGGCCACGCCGAGCGCATGAAGACCCTTTACGGCTCGGCCATTCCTTCCCCTTCCGACGACCGCGAGATCCTGAAGGTCCCGCTGGTCGGCGAGGACGAGGACGGCGCCTCGAACCAGGTGCCGCGCTCGATGCTGATCCAGATCATCCAGCCCCGGCTCGAGGAGACCTTCGAGCTGGTGCGCTCGCATCTCGAACAGGGCGGCTTCGACAAGGTCGCCGGGCGCCGGGTCGTGCTGACCGGCGGCGCCAGCCAGATGCAGGGCGTGCGCGACCTCGCCGGACTGGTTCTCGACAAGCAGGTCCGGCTGGGGCGTCCCGTCGGCCTGCACGGGTTGCCCGAAGCCACCGGCGGCCCGGCCTTCTCCACCTGCGCCGGCCTGATCCGCTACGCGCTCGCCCATGCCCCCGCGCCCTCGCGCGGCCGCGGCAAGGCCGAGGCGGGCGGCGAGTCGGGCGCCGGCTGGGGACGGATCGGCGCGTGGCTGAAGCGGAACTTTTAGAGATTCAACCGCGGCCGGCGATGTACCGGCCGCACATAGCGCGGAGGTAGCACATGCTCAATTTTCTTCCGGGGGCGGCCAGCGAGCTGAAGCCCCGCATCACCGTGGTGGGTGTCGGCGGCGCCGGCGGCAATGCGGTCAACAACATGATCCTGTCGCGCCTTGAAGGCGTCGAGTTCATCGTCGCCAACACCGACAACCAGGCCCTGGGGCAGTCGCGCACCGAGCGGCGCATCCAGCTGGGCAACGCTGTGACCCAGGGCCTGGGCGCCGGGTCGCGCCCGGACATCGGCCGCGCCGCGGCGGAAGAAAGCCTGGAAGAGATCCTGGGCCAGATCGGCGGCGCCAACATGGTGTTCATCACCGCCGGCATGGGCGGCGGCACCG
>JBLNBU010000220.1:0-6148 GCA_050260215.1 Actinomycetota bacterium | reverse complement strand
GGCGGGCTTCACCGGCGGCTCCGTCGCACGAATCCGGGCCATTTCTAGCATAGCCCGACCGGCAGGCCCAGCCCCGGCCATCGGGGCAGGGGCTCCATGCCTAAAGAATGGGCGCTCCTGCCCGATTCCAGGGCAGATTTGCCCAGGCTTTCCAAGCGGTTCCCGTACTTTTCCGGGTGGCCGAGGTGGCATGACCCGTGCTAAATGGAGGACGCGCTAGACGCTGGTTCCACGCAATCGAGAGACCGCGGTTTCATGAAGAAGATCGAGGCCATCATCAAACCCTTCAAGCTGGATGAGGTTAAGGAGGCGCTGCACGAGATCGGCCTCCAGGGTCTCACCGTCACCGAGGCCAAGGGCTTCGGCCGCCAGAAGGGCCACACCGAACTTTATCGCGGCGCCGAGTACGTGGTCGACTTCCTGCCCAAGGTGAAGATCGAGCTGGTGCTCGAGGACGCCATGGTCGAGCGCACCGTCGAAGCCATCCAGCAGGCCGCCCACACCGGCCGCATCGGCGACGGCAAGATCTTCATCTCGTCGGTCGAGGAAGCCATCCGCATCCGCACCGGCGAGCGCGGCAACGACGCCATCTGATTACGAAGAGTTTCCCGGGCGGGGGGCCGGAAGTCGGCGCCGGACCGGGTTTCTTGGGGCCTACCTTCAATACTTCCAACAGCTTTAGGAACGTGACCATGTCCGACAGCGTCAAGAAAGTCCTCGAGATGATCAAGGAGCACGACGTCAAGTACGTCGATTTCCGCTTCACCGATCCCCGGGGCAAGTGGCAGCACACCGCCCAGCACGTCTGCACCGTCGACGAGGGCATGCTGACCGAAGGCATCATGTTCGACGGTTCGTCGATCGCCGGCTGGAAGTCCATCGACCAGTCCGACATGATCCTGATGCCCGACTGATCCACCGCGGTCATGGACCCGTTCGCGGCCCAGAGCCAGCTGATCATCACCTGCGACATCGTCGAGCCGGCCACCGGCCAGCTCTATGACCGCGACCCGCGTGCGGTGGCCAAGCGCGCCGAGCGCTACGTGGTCGAGTCGGGCATCGGCGACACCGCCTTCTTCGGCCCCGAGGCCGAGTTCTTCGTGTTCGACGACGTCAAGATCAGCGTCGGCATGAACAAGGGCTACTACGAGCTGTCCTCCGAGGACGGGCCTGAGTCATCGGGCAAGGACTTCGCCGAGGGCAACCTGGGCCACCGTCCGGGCGTCAAGGGCGGCTACTTCCCGGTTCCCCCGGTGGACGGCCACGTCGACATGCGCGCCGAGATGCTGACCGTCATGGGCGAGATGGGCCTGCCCATCGAGAAGCACCACCACGAGGTGGCTTCGTCGCAGCATGAGCTGGGCTGCAAGTTCCAGACCATGGTCGCCGCCGCCGACTCCATGCAGATCTACAAGTACGTGGTCCACAACGTGGCCGCGTCCTACGGCAAGACCGCCACCTTCATGCCGAAGCCGATCTATGGCGACAACGGCTCGGGCATGCACGTGCACCAGTCGGTGTGGAAGGCCGGCAAGCCGCTGTTCGCCGGTTCGGGCTATGCGGACCTGTCGGACACCGCGCTCTACTACATCGGCGGCATCATCAAGCACGCCAAGGCGCTGAACGCCTTCACCAACCCGCTGACCAACAGCTACAAGCGCCTGATCCCCGGCTTCGAGGCTCCGGTGCTGCTGGCCTATTCGGCCCGCAACCGCTCGGCGTCCTGCCGCATCCCGTACGCGACCAGCCCCAAGGCCAAGCGCGTCGAGATCCGCTTCCCCGATCCGGGCGCGAACCCGTACCTGGCCTTCGCGGCCATGCTGATGGCCGGCCTGGACGGCATCGCCAACAAGATCCATCCGGGCGACCCGATGGACAAGAACCTGTACGACCTGCCCCCCGAGGAGCTCAAGGCCGTCCCGACCGTGTGCGGCTCGCTCCGCGAGGCCCTCGAGAGCCTGCGCGCCGACCACGACTTCCTGTGCAAGGGCGACGTGTTCTCCAAGGACTTCATCGAGAGCTACATCGAGCTCAAGATGGAAGAGGTCTACCGCTTCGAGCACACCCCGCATCCGGTCGAGTTCCAGATGTACTACTCGGTGTAAGCCGGGTAAGGGTGTCTGTCTAAGGAAGCCCCCGCCGGGACACCGGCGGGGGTTTTCGTTTGCGCCCCCCTTGCCCATCGCCCCCTGCCGATGTAGGGTCCGCGGCGATTTTCCGCGCGAAAGGACGTCCGTTGGCTTCCGGCAAGATCAGCGTCGATACCATGCGCCTGGTGGACTATTGGGCCGGCGTGCCGCTGTGCGCGGTCTCCACCCTGGTCAAGGCGGTGGTCGGTCGGCCGTCCCCCGGCACGCCGCGCAAGGTGCTGCTGGTCGAATTGTCCGAGATGGGCAGCGCCATCCTGGTTGACCCGATGATGCGGGCGCTCGAGCGCCGCGGCTTGGAGCTGCACTTCGCCATCTTCGCCCAGAACAAGGCCAGCCTCGACCTGCTCAAGACCGTCCCCGAGGACAACATTTTCAAGCTGCGTGCCGACAGCCTGGCGACGGTGGCCGTCGACACCCTTCGCTTCCTGCGCTGGACCCGTGCCAAGGGCATCGACACCGTCATCGACCTCGAGATGTTCTCGCGCTACAGCGCCCTGCTGTCGGGGTGGAGCGGCGCCGGCAACGTGGTCGGCTTCCACCGTTTCCACAACGAGGGCCTGTACCGCGGCTCGATGCTGACCCACCGGGTGCCGTTCAATCCGCACATCCACGTGTTGCGCAACTTCTTCTCGATGCTGCATGCGCTGGATGCGGGGCCGGGCGACTATCTGCCGGCGGCGGCGCGCACGCCGCCCCAGGACATGGAGCTGGCCCGCGCCGACATCCCCGCCGCCGCCATCGCCGCGGTGGCCGACAAGGTGGCCCAGGCGGCGGGCTGGGACGGCACGGGGCCGCTGGTGCTGCTGAACGCCAACGCGTCGGACCTTCTGCCCCAGCGGCGCTGGCCGCGCGAGCGCTTCGCCGCCCTGGCCCGCAAGGTGCTGTAGGACTATCCGGGCGCCCGCGTGCTGCTGACCGGGGCGCCGGCCGAGCGCGACGGGCTGCAGGCCATCGTCGACCAGGTGGGCGACCGCCGCTGCGTCAACTTCGCCGGCTCGGTGTCGTTCGCCGAGCTGGTGGCGCTGTATCACCTGAGCACGGTGATGGTGACCAACGATTCCGGCCCCGCCCACTTCGCCGCGGTCACCCGCATGCCCACCGTCACCCTGTTCGGGCCGGAAACGCCGAAGCTGTACGGATCCTTGGGCCCGGGCGAGGCGGTGTTCGCCGGCATCGACTGCAGCCCTTGCGTTTCGGCCTGGAACCACCGCAAGACCAGCTGCACCGACAACAAGTGCCTGCAGGCCATCGGCGTCGACGAGGTCTACGAGCGGGTGCGGGGGTATATCAGCTAAAGGCGGCCCCCTCTCCCAGCGGGAGAGGGTGGGGGTGAGGGAGAGTTGCCGATCACTGAAGCGGCGTTTCCCGCGGACACATCACCCCCTCATCCCGACCCTCTCCCTCGAGGGAGAGGGGGAAGAAAGGTGACGGACGAAACGCGGCGCGTCAGCCTTGCGAGAACAGCACCGGCAGGTTCATGTGGGCCAGCACGTGGCGCATGCCGGCGCCGCCGCGCGACAGCAGCGAGCCGCCGCCGTGGGCGCCCATGACCAGCAGGTCGGCATCCAGGTCGTAGGCGCGCGACAGCAGGGTATCCATCACCCCCAGCCCGTCGGTGTGGATGCGCTCGCCGGTCACCACCAGGCCGTGGCGGCGGAGGTGGTCGACCACGTCGACCTTGGGCTGGCCGTCGGGGATGGCGTCGTGGCGGCCGACCGAGGCCACCACCACCGCCTCGCCGCCGGCCATCAGCGGCAGGGCGTCGTGCAGGGCGCGGGCGGCCTCCTTGCCGGACAGCCAGGCGATCACCGGGCGGCGGCCGACCTCGCCGGTCCATTCGGGCGGCACCACCAGCACCGGGCGGCCGCATTCGCGGATGACTTCTTCGACCATGGTGTCGGGAACGTGGCCGCTGCCGGGGCGGCCGACCACCACCAGGTCGGCGTAGTGGGCGCAGAACACGGTCTCGCCCACCATCTCGCGCGCGTCGCCGTGCAGGATCTCCCACCAACGGGTATCCAGGCCGGAGGTCTCGGCGGCGAAGGTATCGCGGGCGCGGGCGGCGGCGGCCAGCAGCATTTCGCTTGGGCGGCGGGCGACCAGGCTGGGGGCGTGGCGCTCGACCCGGCCGAACAGGCCGGTCAGCCGCGCCGAGAAGCGCTTGGCAATGCCGGCGGCCGCAGCCACCGCAGCCGCATCGACGCCGTCGCCGTCGAGATGAACCAGGATGTCCTTGATCATGCGCGATCCCCCCTTCCGGCCTCAGTGAACCGGAGCACCCTCCAGTTCACCGCCGCGGCCGCGTGCCGTCAAGAGGAAATGCGCAAAGGAATACCACAATGCGGTTTTAATTGCCGTCCCAGCCGCAGGCTTCCAGCAGGGCACGCATGTGGTCGGGGACGGGGGCGGTGGCGGTCACCGCCGGCTTGCCCGGATGCAATGGCACCGACACCGTGCGGGCGTGCAGGTGCAGGCGGTCGCCGGCCAGGGTGCCGGTGCCGCGGCCATAGATGGCGTCGCCGACCAGCGGGCAGCCGATGGCGGCCAGGTGCGCACGAATCTGGTGGGTGCGCCCGGTGAGCGGCTTGCATTCCAGCCAGCACAGCCGGTCGGTGGCGCCCAACAGCCGCCATTCGGTTACCGAGGGCTGGCCGGCCGGGTCGGCGACCATGCGCCAGCCGAAGCGGCGTTCCAGCTTCTTCAAGGCCAGGTCGATGCGGCCGCTTTCGCCCTTGGGGCGGCCGACGGCGACGGCCCAATAGGTCTTGTCGACGCGGCCTTCGGCGAACAGGCGGCCCAGGCTGGCCAGTGCCTTCTTGTGGCGGCCCAGCACCAGGCAGCCCGAGGTCTCGCGGTCCAGGCGGTGGGCCAGTTCGGGCGGCTGGGGCAGGCCGAAGGCCAGGGCTCCCATCAGGTCGGCCAGGGTCTGGCCGCCGCGCGGGCCGGCATGCACCGCCAGCCCGGCCGGCTTGTCCAGGATCAGCATCGAGGCGTCGCGATACAGCACGCGGGCGGCAAGCTCTTGGGGCGTCATGGGTGGCGCATCGCAGATCGCGACTGCAAAGTCAACGCCGACGCCCTACATGGCGGGAATCAGCCGGAGGTTCGCCATGCGCCGACCGCCCATTCCCGCCGCCACCGCCGCCACCGACCGCGACTTCGCCGCCGAGGCGGAAGCCTTCCTCGACACCCTGGACGGGCGGCGCCTGAAGTCGGCGTCGCTGCCCTTCGATTCGGCCGCCCGCTTCGACTGGCACTACATCCCGCGCCGCCGCCCCGGCCTGCACCTGCGCGACATGGACGCCGGCCAAAGGCGCGCGGCCCTGCGCCTGGTGCGCACCGCGCTGTCCGAGCACGGCTATGCCACCGCCCAGGGGATCATGGCGCTGGAAGAGGTGCTGAAGGACGAGGCCGGGGGCGGCGACTACGACGCGGGCAACTTCGCCCTGGCGGTGTTCGGCACGCCCGAGGCGGGGCCGCCCTGGGGCTGGAGGGTCGACGGCCACCACCTGTCATTGACCTTCACCGTCGCCGCGCCGGGCACGGTGACGGTCACCCCCCATTTCATGGGCGCCAATCCGGCCGCCTTCCGCCACGGGGCCCGGCGCATCCACAACGCCCTCGGCGCCGAGGAAGACCTGGCGCGCGCCGTCATCCGCGGCCTGGACGCCCGCCAGCAGGGCCTGGCGGTGCTGGCCGGCGAGGTGCCCGACGACATCGTCGCCGGGCCGGGGCGCGAGGACAGCCTGCGCTTTCCCGCCGGGCTGCCGCTGGCTCGGATGAGCGATTCCATGCGCGACGCCGTGGTCGACCTGGTCGAGGTCTATGCCCGGCGACTGCGCCCCGACTTGGCCGATGCCGAGATGGAACGCCTCCAGCAGGCCGGCGTCGACCGCCTGCATTTCGCCTGGGCCGGCGGGCTGGAGCCGGGGCAGCCCCACTACTACCGCATCCACGGCCCCACCTTGCTGATCGAGTACGACATCAGCCGCGACGAC
>JBLNBU010000219.1:0-4418 GCA_050260215.1 Actinomycetota bacterium | reverse complement strand
CGATCCGCGACGAGATGTTCCACGCCGAGAAGGGCGCCGGCGCCTTCCTCAACGAGCGCCGGCTGCGCGTCTCGGCGCGGCGCGACATGGCTCAGGCGGTGTTCGCCACCGGCATCCCGTTCAAGGGCCGCGACGGCCACAAGCCGTTCCTGGACACCATGGGCCGGGTGATGGAGCAGGTCGCCGGCATCCGCCGCTTCGGCTCGGCGGCGCTGGACATGGCCTATGTGGCTGCCGGCCGCTACGAGGGCTACTGGGAAAGCGGCATCAAGCCGTGGGACATCGCCGCCGGCATCGTCCTGGTCAAGGAAGCCGGGGGCTATGTCTCCGACATGGCCGGCGGGCAGGACATGCTGAGATCGGGCACCATCGTCGCCGGCAACGACCACCTTCACCGGCCGTTGCTGGACCTGGTCCGCCCGCGCGGCTGAAAACCTCCGGTTGTTACCCCATTTGGCGGAAGGCGGCTGTTGTCCGCCGACTCCGCTTGGGCTAGTCTTCTCGCCGCGGTGAGATAGAACAAAAGCCGGGGGAGGATACAGGTCATGGCGGGCAGGGTGCTGAAGGCACTGACATTGGGTGCGTTGGTGGCCGCCGCGGCGGTGCCGGCAACCGCCCAGACCGTGGTCGGCGGCTCCAAGCCCGAGGTCGAGGTCAACTGGGGCCTGCTCGACCGCCTTGGTCCCGAACCCAGTCTTCCCGGCATGCTGCTGCCCCAGGTGCGCCCGCCCCAGGCCGCTGCCACCCCGCCGGCCCGCCAGGCCGCGCCTTCCGCATCGGGCGTTTCCTTCAAGCCCTACAAGCCCGCGCCGCCGCGCCCGGCCCACAAGGCCGCCGCCGCGCCCAAGCCGGCCGTCGCCAAGGCCGCCCCGTCCAACCCCGAGCCGGTGCAAGCCGCCAGCAATCCGCCGCCCGCTCCGCCGCAGGCTGCCGCTCCCGCCCCGGCCCGCGCGCCCGAGCCCATGCCGCCGCCCAAGATCGCCGCCCAGCCGTCGCTGCCCACCGCGCCCGCCATCCCCGAGCAGGTGCCCGAGCCGCCCAAGCACGACACCAAGAAATCCAAGGGACCGCAGGTGGCGCTGCCCAGCGCGCCGACGCCCGAACCGCCGCGGCCCGCCGAACCGGTGAAGGCCGCCCCGCCGCCGGCTCCTCCGGCCCCGCCGGTCGAGGCCGCGGCGCCGCCGCCGGCCGCTCCGCCGGCCCCCGTCGCTCCTCCGCCCGCGCCCAAGATGGCCGAGGCGCCGCCGCCCGCGCCCGCTCCCCAGCAGCAGGCGTCGCTGCCGCCCGCCGGTGCCACCGCGCGCAAGGGCGGCACCCTGTCGATCCTGTTCGCCAGCGATTCCGCCAGCCTGCCGTCGGCCGCCCGCACCGAGCTCGAGGACGTCGCCCGGCGCATGGAGAAGGACGATGCGCTCAACCTGCAGCTGATGGCCTATGCCGAGGGCGACGAGTCCAACGCCAGCAAGGCCCGCCGCCTGTCGCTGTCGCGTGCCCTCGAGGTGCGCAAGCAGCTGATGGACCTGGGTGTGCGCTCGACCCGCATCGAGGTGCGCGCGCTCGGCAACAAGAGCGAAGGTGGCCCCGCCGACCGCGTCGACGCGGTCCTGGTCGGCCGCTAGCGCCCCAAGGGGCAGGGCGGGACTAGGCCATCGGTCGGGCCTGCCGCAAGCGCCCCGGAGTGGTCACATTTGAAGGCGACACTGCCGCCCAAGTCCCGCCCGCTACCCGGTTTCCCATGTCGATGACCATCCGCCACAACCGCTTTCTCGTGCGCATGGCCGCCTTCGTCGCCGTGGTGGCGGCGGTCGCGGCCAGCCTGGCCCCGGGACTGATCAAGGCCTTCAGCCACAATCCCGGCTTGAACGGCCTGATCCTGGGCGTGCTGGTCGCCGGCATCGCGCTCAACTTCCGCCAGGTGCTGTCGCTGCGCCCCGAGGCCGAATGGCTGGAAAGCTGGCGGCGCGGCCAGCCGGCGTTGTCGGGGCAGCTGCGGCTGCTGGCGCCCATGGCCAGCATGCTGGGCGAGCGCAGCGGCCGGATGAGCCTGTCGGCCATGGCGCTGCGCTCGGTGCTGGATTCCATCGGCGCCCGCCTGGAAGAGCAGCGCGACCTGGCCCGCTATGTGGTCGGGCTGATGATCTTCCTCGGCCTGCTCGGCACCTTCTGGGGCCTGTCGCAGACCGTTGGCTCGGTGGGCGAGGTGATTGCCTCGCTCAACATGGGCGGCAGCACCGACCCGGCGGCCGGGTTCGAGGCGCTGAAGGCCGGCATGGCCAAGCCGCTGTCGGGCATGGGCACGGCGTTCTCGACCTCGCTGTTCGGCCTGGCCGGCTCGCTGGTGCTGGGCTTTCTCGACCTGCAGGCGGGCCAGGCGCAGAACGCCTTCTACAACGAACTCGAGGAGTGGCTGGCCGGCCAGACCCGCCTGGGCACCGGCGCCAGCGCGGTGGCCGAGGGCGACCAGACGGTGCCGGCCTACATCCAGGCGCTGCTGGAGCAGACCGCCGACAGCCTGGACAACCTGCAATACGTGCTGTCGCGCGGCGAGGAGGGCAGGGTGGCCGCCAACGCGGCGCTCAGGTCGCTCAACGACAAGCTGTCGATCCTGACCGAGCACATGCGGGCCGAGCAGGCGCTGATGATCAAGCTGGGCGAGAACCAGCTGGAGATGAAGCCGCTGATGGCCCGCATGGCCGACAACGTCGGCGGGCTGGACGAAGCGACGCGCCTGCACATCCGTAACATGGACGCCCGCCTGGCCCGCCTGGTCGACGAGACCGTGGCCGGGCGCGAGGCGCTGGTCGGCAACCTGCGCAGCGAGTTCAAGCTGCTGGCGCGCACCATCGCCGCCGCCGCCGAGGACGCGCCGGAGCGCTGACCGATGCCACTGGCACGCCGGCCGCGGCGCACCCTCGACATCTGGCCGGGTTTCGTCGACGCCCTGGCGACACTGTTGATGGTCATCATCTTCGTGGTGATGGTGTTCGTGCTGGCCCAGTATTTCCTGGGCCAGGCGCTGTCGGGCCGCGAGGCGCAGCTGGCCCAGCTGGGCAAGGAGATGGCCGGCCTGGCCGAGCAGCTGGAGCTGGAAAAGGGTGCCAACAAGGACCTGAAGTCCAACCTGGCCCGGCTGGACACCGAGCTGAAGTCCAGCCTGGCCGAGCGTGATTTCCTCGCCTCCGAGCTGTCCCAGGTCAAGGAAGAGGTTGCCAAGGCCGAAACCGCCCACAAGGAGGCGCTGGACGGCGAACGCCAGCTGACCGCCGACGCCCGCGCCCAGGCCGAGCTTCTGAACCAGCAACTGGCCGCTACCCGGGCCGAGCTGGCCCGCATCAGCGCGGCCCTGGAGGCGTCCGAAACCAAGGCCAAGGAACAGCAGGTGCAGATCGCCGATCTCGGCAAGCGCCTCAACGTGGCGCTGGCCGGCAAGGTCGAGGAGCTGCAGAAGTACCGGTCGGAATTCTTCGGCAAGCTGCGCCAGGTGCTGGGCAACCGCCCCGGCATCCGGATCGAGGGCGACCGCTTCGTCTTCCAGTCCGAACTGCTGTTCGACAGCGCCTCGGCCGAGTTGGGCCACGACGGCGTCGAGCAGGTGCGCCAGCTGGCGGCGACGCTCAAGGAGATCTCGGCGCAGATCCCGCCGGGGGTGAAGTGGATCCTGCGCGTCGACGGCCACACCGACCGCCGGCCCATCGCCCGCAGTCGCTTCCCGTCCAACTGGGAGCTGTCGACCGCGCGTGCCATCAGCGTGGTGCGCACGCTCGCCGCCAACGGCATCCCCCCGGACCGCCTGGCCGCCACCGGCTTCGGCGAGTTCCAGCCGCTCGACCCCGCCGACAACGAAGCCGCCTGGGCCAAGAACCGCCGCATCGAGATCCGCTTCGACCAGCGGTAGGGCTTTTCCGCCCTCCCCCGGCGGGAGAGGGTTATGCCGCCGCGACCCCTGCCAGGAACCGCTGCACCGCGCCGTTCAGGGCGTCGGACTGCCCCGACAGGGCGGTGGCGGCGGACAGGACGTGGTCGGCGGTGCTGCCGGTCTCGGTGGCCTCGGCGGTGACGTCGGCGACGTGGTTGGACACCTCGCGGGTGCCCTTGGCCGCCTCCTGGGCATTGCGGGCGATGTCGCGGGTGGTGGCGTCCTGCTGCTCGACGGCGGCGGCGATGGCGCTGGCGATCTCGTTGATGCGCCCGATGGTGCGGCCGATGTCGGCGATGGCGTCGACCGCCTCGCGGGTGGCCTGCTGGACGGTGCCCACCTGCTGCGAAATCTGGTCGGTGGCACGTGCCGTCTGGTTGGCGAGGTTCTTGACCTCGGTGGCGACCACGGCAAAGCCCTTTCCGGCCTCGCCCGCCCTGGCCGCCTCGATGGTGGCGTTCAAGGCCAGCAGGTTGGTCTGGCCGGCGATGTCGTTGATCAG
>JBLNBU010000218.1:0-30620 GCA_050260215.1 Actinomycetota bacterium | reverse complement strand
CGCCGCCGTCCTCGGCCGCCGCCTTCAGCTTGGGGGGCGAGGAGTCCACCCGGGTGAGGTGGGCCGACGGCCAGGGGGCCTGCAGCTGGGGGGTGACGTTGCCGGGGCCGCAGCCCAGGGCGGCGCCCTGGGCCGGCGCCTCGGCGCCCACGCGGGCCAGCAGGTCCAGCGCCGGGCGCAGCCTGGGCTGGGCGAAGGCGGAATAGACCCCGGGATCCCAGGTGGTCATGACCGCGACAGCAGGAACAGGCCCTGCTCGGCGAACAGGTTGGCGGCGACGCCGCAGCCGTCCATGGGCAGCACCTTGCCGTCGCGGTCCAGCGCGATGCCGCGCTCGACGCGGATGCCCAGCAGGTCGCACAGCGACAGGAAATCGCGCACGGTGCAGAAATGGATGTTGGGCGTCTCGTACCACGCATAGGCCAGGGTGTCGGTCATCGGCATCCGCCCGCGCAGCAACAGGTGGGCGCGCACCCGCCAGTGGCCGAAATTGGGGAACGAGACGATGGCCTTGCGCCCGATGCGCAGCATGTGGCTCAGCACCGTCTTGGGCTCGTAGGTGGCCTGCAGGGTCTGCGACAGCACAACGTAGTCGAAGGCGCCGCTGGGATAGTCCTTGAGGTCGGTATCGGCGTCGCCCTGGATCACCGACAGGCCGTGCGACACCGCCGCCGACACCCCCGACATGGACAACTCGATGCCGCGGCCGTCGACGTTCTTGTGCTTGTCCAGCCAGGCCAGCAAGGTGCCGTCGCCGCAGCCGACGTCGAGCACGCGCGAACCCGGCTCGACCATGTCGGCGATCATCTTGAGGTCGACGCGCAGGTTGCCGTTGGCCACCGTCATCATCATGGCGGGCGCTACCTCTTGGGGGACCGCGGCAGGCCGCGGTGCTCGGCGGCGCCCTCGAGGAAGCCGGTCAGCGTTGCGTGGAACTCGGGCTCGTCCAGAAGGAAGGCGTCGTGGCCCTTGTCGGAGCGGATCTCGACGAAGCTGACATTGGCCGCCACCGCGTTCAGCGCATGCACGATGGCCCGGCTCTCGTAGGTGGGGAACAGCCAGTCGCTGGTGAAGCTCATGACGCAGAAGCGGGTGCGCGTGCCGGTGAAGGCATTGGCCAGCACGCCGTCGTTCTCGGCGGCCAGGTCGAAATAATCCATGGCCCGGGTGATGTAGAGGTACGAGTTGGCGTCGAAGCGGTCGACGAAGGTCGAGCCCTGGTGCCGCAGGTAGCTTTCCACCTGGAAGTCGGCGTCGAAGCCATAGGCGAAGCTTTGCCGGTCCTGCAGCTTGCGGCCGAACTTGCGGTGCAGCGCCGCCTCGGACAGGTAGGTGATGTGCGCCGCCATGCGCGCCACCGCCAGGCCGCGATGCGGCCGCTTGCCCTGGGGGGCATAGTTGCCCTCGCACCAGTCGGGGTCGGCCATGATCGCCTGGCGGCCGACCTCGTGGAAGGCGATGTTCTGGGCCGAGTGGCGGGCCGCGGTGGCGATGGGGACGGCGGCGAACACCCGCTCGGGGAAGCTGGCGGCCCATTCCAGCACCTGCATGCCACCCATGGAGCCGCCGACCACGCAGAACAGCGTCTCGATGCCCAGATGGTCGAGCAGGCGCGCCTGCACCTGGACCATGTCGCCGATGGTGATGACCGGAAACGACAGCCCCCAGGCCTGGCCGGTGGCGGGGTTGACGTCGGCGGGCCCGGTGGTGCCCATGCAGCCGCCAAGCACGTTCGAGCAAATCAGGAAGTAGCGGTCGGTGTCGAACACCTTGCCGGGGCCGACCACCTCGCTCCACCAGCCGGGCTTGCCGGTGATGGGGTGGGGATCGGCGACGTAGTGGTCGCCGGTCAGCGCATGGCAGATGAGGATGGCGTTGGTGCGGTCGGCGTTGAGCTTGCCGTAGGTCTGGTAGGCCACGGTGACGGGCCCGAGCTCGACCCCGCAGTCGAGCCTGATCGGCTTGTCCAGGCCGAGTTCGACCTTGAAGCCGGGAGGGCTGGCTGATCCGGGAGGTTCGTCTGCGGTCATCGTCGGCTCGGAAGGCCCCTTGAACGTGGCGGCGCCCGTACCCCTTGCCTGGGGTGGGGCCAAGGACACGATTAGCTATGGCCGCAGGCCGGGGCTGTCAACGTTTTCTTTGATTTCCGGGCGCGCCCGCACTACACCTCCAAGGCATGAGCCAGGACAGCGCCGCCCTCGACTCGCTTCGCCGCGAGATCGACCGTATCGACGACGCCCTCCACGACCTGCTGATGAAGCGGGCCGAGGTGGTCGGGCGCATCGCCGCGGCCAAGCCGGCCGACCGCGTGCCCTTGCGCCCGTCGCGCGAGGCCCAGGTCATCCGCCGCCTGGTCGCCCGCCACGCCGGCGCCTTCCCCAAGGCCGCGCTGGTGCGCATCTGGCGCGAGGTGATGGGCGCCCTGGTCGGGCTGCAGGGCGCCTTCTCGGTGGCGGTGTTCGCCACCGACCGCTGCTCGACCACCGCCGAGCTGGCCCGCAACCATTTCGGCACCGCCTGCCCGCTGCTGCCCTTCCACAGCCCCGGCCACGTGCTGCGCGCCGTCAGCGACGGCCAGGCCGCCGTCGGCGTGGTGCCGCTGCCCGCCGGCGAGACCGGCGTCGACGAGGCCGAGCCGTGGTGGCTGAGCCTGACCGGCGGCCACGGCGGCGGCCAGGTGCCGCGCGTCGTCGCCCTGCTGCCCTTCGCCGGGGTCGACCATCCCAAGGGCGCCCCCGAGCCGCCCCAGGCCCTGGCCCTGGCCTGCCGCGACCATGACGAAAGCGGCGACGACCGCACCTTGGTGGTGGTCGAGACCGTCCCCGACGTCTCCCGCGACCGGCTGCGCGCCGTGCTGGCCGCCGGCGGGCTGAAGGTGGCCGCCGTGCCGGCGGTGCACCGCGGCACGCCGTGGCGCCACCTGGTCGAGCTGGAAGGCTTCCATACCGCCGACGACGCCAGGCTGGCCGCCGTCGCCGCCGCCCGCGACCCCGTCGAGCGGGTGGTGGTGGTGGGCGGCTGGGCCGCGCCGCTGTCCCCCGAATCCTTGCGCTGACGCCGACTATCCAGGAGAGATCCCCGTGACCGCACCGACGCCCCGCCCCGGCATCATGGACATCAAGCCGTATATCGGCGGCGAATCGCAGCTGGAAGGGGTTTCCCGCATCATCAAGCTGTCGTCCAACGAGGGCGCGCTGGGTCCCAGCCCCAAGGCCATGGAAGCCTACAAGGCCATGGCCGACGAGGTGCACCGCTATCCCGACGGCTCGGCCGAACGCTTGCGCACCGCCATTGCCGCCCGCTACGGCCTTGACGCCTCGCGCATCGTCTGCGGCGCCGGCTCGGACGAGCTGTTGGGTATCCTGTGCCGCGCCTATGCCGGCCCCGGCGACGAGGTGCTGTACTCGGCCCACGGCTTCCTGATGTACGCCATCGCCGCCAAGGCCTGCGGCGCCACGCCGGTCACCGCCCCCGAGGTGAACCTCACCGCCAGCGTCGACAACCTGCTGGCCGCGGTGACGCCCAAGACCAAGATCGTCTTCCTGGCCAACCCCAACAATCCCACCGGCACCTACCTGCCGGCCACCGAGGTCGAGCGCCTGCGCGCCGGCCTGCCCAAGCACGTGCTGCTGGTCATCGACGCGGCCTATGCCGAGTTCGTCTCCAAGAACGACTACTCGGCCGGCGTCGAGCTGGTCGAGGCCACCGGCAACACGGTGATGTGCCGCACATTCTCGAAGATGTACGCTCTGGGCGGCCTGCGCCTGGGCTGGGCCTATTGCCCGGCCGAGATCGCCGGCGTGCTGAACCGGGTGCGCAACCCGTTCAACGTCGGTTCGCCCGCCTTGGCCGCCGGCCTGGCCGCCTTCGAGGACACCGCCTATGCCGAGCTGTGCAAGGCCCACAACGACCACTGGCTGCCCTGGCTGCTCGACCAGGTGCGCGCGTTGGGGCTGGAAACCACGCCGTCGGTGTGCAATTTCATCCTGATCCGCTTTCCCAAGCAGGCCGGCCGCGACGCCCAGGCCGCCGACGCCTTCCTGCGGGCGCGCGGCATCATCGGCCGGGCCATGGGCGGCTATGGGCTGGGCGACTGCCTGCGCATCACCGTCGGCCGCGACGACGAGAACCAGGCGGTGGTCGCGGCGCTGAAGGAATTCACCGAAAGCTGGAAGTAGACACGAGGTCATGACCACCCCCCTGTTCGACACGGTCTGCTTCGTCGGCATCGGCCTGATCGGTTCGTCGCTGGCGCGCGCCATGCGCAAGCACGGGCTGGCGCGGCGCCTGGTCACGCTCGACATCGACGAAGGGCACCGGGCCACCGCGCTGAGCCTGGGGGTGGTCGACCATGCCACCGGCGATGCCGCCGAGGCGGTCGCGGGCGCCGACCTGGTGGTGCTGGGCGTTCCCGTCGGCGCCACCGAGCAGGTCGGCCGCGCCATCGGCCCGCACCTGAAGCAAGGCGCCATCGTCACCGACGTGGGCTCGGTCAAGATCGCCGTGATCCGCGACCTGGTGCCGCACCTGCCGGAAGGCGTCGCCTTCGTCCCCGGCCACCCGGCCGCCGGCACCGAGTTCTCGGGCCCCGAGAACGGCTTCGCCGAAATGTTCGAGGGCCGCTGGGTGGTGCTGACGCCGCTTTCGGGCGGCGACGAGCAGGCGCTGGACAAGGTCGCCCAGGTGTGGACCGCGGTCGGCTCCAAGGTCGAGGTCATGGACCCGCACCACCACGACCAGGTGTTCGCCGTCACCTCGCACCTGCCGCACCTGATCGCCTACACCATCGTCGGCACCGCCAAGGACCTGGAAGGCCACCTGTCCCAGGAGGTGATCAAGTTCGCCGCCTCGGGCTTCCGCGACTTCACCCGCATCGCCTCGTCGGACCCGATCATGTGGCGCGACATCTTCCTCAACAACCGCGAGGCGGTTCTTGAGGTCATCCAGCGCTTCACCGAGGACCTGACCGCGCTGCAGCGCGCCATCCGCTGGGGCGAGGGCGAGGTGCTGCAGAACCGCTTCACCGAGACCCGCGCCATCCGCCGCGCCATCATCGACGCCAAGCAGGCATGACCACCCTCGCCGGCGACATCCCTGTCGGCAACTGGATCGACCGCCATGTCCCCGAGGGGGGCAGGCCGTATCTGCGGCTGATGCGCCTGGACCGGCCCATCGGCACCTGGCTGCTGCTGCTGCCCGGCTGGTGGTCCATCGCGCTGGCCGCCGACGGCTGGCCCAGCCTGTGGCTGATGGCGCTGTTCGGTATCGGCGCCGTGGTCATGCGCGGGGCCGGCTGCACCTTCAACGACTGGGCCGACCGCGATTTCGACGGCCAGGTGGCGCGCACGCGCTCGCGGCCCATTCCCTCGGGCGCGGTCAGCCCGACCCAGGCGCTGGCCTTCCTGGCCGCCCAGCTGGCGGTGGGCCTGGCCGTGCTGGCCAACTTCAACGGCTTCGCCATCGCCGTGGGTGCCGCGTCGCTGGTGCTGGTGTTCCCCTATCCGTTCATGAAGCGCATCACCTATTGGCCGCAGGCCTGGCTGGGGCTGACCTTCAACTGGGGGGCGCTGCTGGGCTGGGCGGCGGTGCGCGGGTCCATCGATGCGCCCGCGGTATTGCTCTATGTGGGCGGCATCTTCTGGACGCTGGGCTACGACACCATCTACGCCCACCAGGACAAGGAGGACGACGCCCTGATCGGGGTGAAGTCCACCGCCCTGGCCTTGGGCGCCGCCACCACCCGCTGGCTGTGGGTGTTCTACGGCCTGATGCTGGCGTTCGCCGCCGTCGCCGCCACGCTTGCCGGCCTCGGCTGGGCCTTCTGGCCGCTGTGGGCGGCCGCCGCCGGCCACCTGGCCTGGCAGGCGATCACGGTGAACATCGACGATTCGGCCGACTGCCTGGCCAAGTTCAAGTCCAACCGCGTGTTCGGCTGGATCCTGCTGGCGGCGATCGTGGCGGGACGCGTCCTGTGACCCCCGCCCAGTTCATCCGCGCCAACGCCGTCGTCGGCCATCCGCCGGCCTGCCCCGAGGTCAAGCTGTGGCTGGCCACCGAGGTCACGCCCCTGTGGGAGGCCACCGAGGCGGTGCTTGAGCAGAACAACCTGCCGCCGCCCTATTGGGCCTTCTGCTGGGCCGGTGGCCAGGCGTTGACCCGCTGGGCGCTGGACAATCCCGAGGTGGTGGCGGGGAAAAGGGTGCTGGATTTCGCCGCCGGGTCGGGCGTCACCGCGGTGGCCGCCGCCATGAAGGGCGCCGCCCGCGTCGAGGCGGCCGAGATCGACCCCTTCGCGGTGGCCGCCATCGGGCTGAACGCCGAACTGAACGGCGTGCACATCGACGGCGTGGAGGGCGACATCGTCGGCCAGCCCAACCGCTGGGACGTGGTGTTCGCCGGCGACGTCTGCTACGAGCGGCCGATGACCGACCACATCTGGCCGTGGCTGAAGAAACTGGCCGCCGACGGCGCCCTGGTGGTGATGGCCGATCCGGGGCGGGCCTACCTGCCCAAGCACGGCCTGCTGCGCCTGGCCGCCTACACGGTGCCGACCAGCCTGGAGCTGGAAGACCGCACCGAACGCGAGGTCGGCATCTACCGGATCGTCGGTTAGGTTCGGTCCGTCACCATCGCCGCCAGCCCCTCGCGGTAGGTGGGGTATTTCAGCACCACCCCCAGCTCCCGCTTCATCCGCTCGTTGCGGACCCGCTTGTTGTCGGCATAGAAGCTGCGCGCCATCGCCGACAGCTCGGCCTGGTCGTAGGGGATTTCCGGCGGCGGCTCGACCCCCAGCAGGGTGCAGGCGTGGGCGATGACATCCTGGGGCGGGGCGGCGTCGTCGTCGCACAGGTTGTAGATGCGCCCCGGATCGGGCCGGACGGCCGAGGCCAGCACCGCCTGGGCGATGTCGTCCACATGGATGCGGCTGAACACCTGGCCCGGCTTGACGATGCGCTTGGCGGTGCCGGCGCGCACGCTGTCGATGGCCGAGCGGCCGGGGCCGTAGATGCCGGCCAGGCGGAACAGGTGGACGGGCAGGCCGCTTGCCAGCCATTGGCGTTCGGCCGCGGCGCGGCGGCGCGACCGGTCCAGGTTGGGGTCGACGGGGGTGTCCTCGTCGACCCAGGCGCCGTCGTGGTCGCCATAGACCCCGGTGGTGGACAGGTAGCCGGCCCAGGCCAGCGGCAGCGCCGCCAGCGCCGGCCCCATGATGTCGAGGACGGGATCGCCGGCATCGTCGGGCGGCACCGAGGACAGCAGGTGGGTGGTGCCGGCCAGCGCCTCGGCCGGCAGCGGGTGATCGCGGTCGAACCGCCAGGTGGGGACGCCGTTCACCGTCTCGCCGCCGCGGGTGGTGCCGGCGATCTGCCAGCCCTGCGCCGCCGCCTCGCGGGCGATCACCCGCGCGGAGAAACCCAGGCCGAATATGAACAGCCGCCGTCCCATCTTGATTCCTTGCAACGCCCGCGGTTTTGGGCAGACTAGCGGCCGCCCTCGCCCTTGAACAAGAGTCCTCATGCGCCGTTTCGCCGTCCTGGCCGTCCTGCTGCTATCCGCGGCCCCCCTTCGTGCCGAGGTGATCGAGCCGCGCGGCGAATACCGCAAGTGCTTCGTGCTGGCGCGCACCCAGCCCGAGCAGGGATGGGAGGAAGCGCTGGCCTGGGCGTCGCTGGGCGGCGGCGAGGCGGCGCGTCACTGCGGCGCCGTGGCGCTGATCGGCCTGGGCAAGTACGAGGAGGCGGCCCACCGTCTCGAGGCGCTGGCCCAGGAAAGCCGCCGGCCCGAGAGCGTGCGGGCCGAGATGCTGGCCCAGGCGGGCCAGGCCTGGCTGCTGGCCGGCAATCCCCAGCGGGCGCTGGCGGCGCAGGATACCGCGCTCGGCCTGGTCCCCGGCAGCCCGGAGCTGGAACTGGACAAGGCGGTGACCCTGGCCCAGGTCGGCCACTACAAGGAGGTGGTGGCGGTGCTCGACGACGTGCTGAGGCGCCAGCCCAACCGCACCGAGGCCATGGTGCTGCGCGCCAGCGCCTATCGCTATCTCGAGCAGATGGCACTGGCCAAGGACGACGTCGCCCGCGCCCTGGTGCTGGACCCCGAGTTTGCCGACGGGCTGCTGGAACGCGGGATGCTGCGCCGCATCGAGGGCGACGACGTCGGCGCGCGCGCCGATTGGATCAAGGTGCTGTCGCTGGCCCCGCCCGAAAGCCCCACCGCCGAGGCGGCCCGGCGCAACCTGGAAAAGATGGACGTCAAGACGAGGTGACCATGGCCGAGCTGGCACACCGCATTTCCCCCGGCACCTTCGTCACCGCCACCCTGGACGGGGCGGCGGTGCTGTGCCTGAAGGTCGAGCGCGAGGCGCGCGACTACGTCAACCACTACCTGGTGCCGGTCGAGCCCTGTGCCGACCCGGCGTCGCTGGCCCTGGTCTACATCGACCCCGAGGACGGCTTCGAGACGGTCGAGGGCGTGCGCCTGGCCGTGGGCGAGCCGCGCAGCGGCGAAGCCGGCATCGGCGAGGTGGTGGCGGCGGGAGAGGGGCGCTACCTCAAGGTCCTCGACGACCCGCGCTCGCAGAAGCTGTTCTGCTTCGTCGACCTCGCCACCGGCCTGGTCCGCCCGCGGCCCAAGCGCGGCGAGACGGCGGTGGCCGGGTGGACGGTGGTGCGCTCCTAAAGCGGCAGGCGCAGCCTTACCCGCAGGCCGCCCAGCGGCGAGTCCTCGAGGGTGACGTCGCCGCCGTGGCCGCGGACGATGTCGCGGGCGATGGTCAGCCCCAGGCCGACGCCGCCGGTGCCGGGATTGCGCGAGGCTTCCAGGCGGGTGAACGGCTTGAACACCTCCTCGCGCCGGTCCAGCGGGATGCCGGGGCCGTCGTCGTCGATCAGCACCTCGGCGGCGTCCTTGCGCCGGCCCACCCGCACCCAGACATGGCCGCCATAGCGCAGCGCGTTGCCGATCAGGTTGGACAGCGCCCGCGACATGGCGTGCGGCCTGAGCGGCATGACGATCTCGCCCTCGTGGTGGACGTCGACCTCGCGGCCGTCGCGGCGGAAGCGGGCCACCGCCTCCTCGACCGCCTCGCCCAGGTCCGAGGGCACCGGCTTCTCGGTCCCCTCGCCGCGGGCGAAGGCCAGATAGCCCTCGACCATCCGCTCCATGTCGGCGACGTCCTGTTCCAGCTCGGCGCGGCCGTCCACCTCGCCCATCATCGCCAGCTGCAGCTTCATGCGGGTCAGCGGCGTGCGCAGGTCGTGGGAGACGCCGGCCAGCATCTCGGTGCGCTGGCGCACCTGGCGCGAGATGCGCTCGCGCATCAACAGGAAGGCCTGGGCGGCCTGGCGGACCTCGGAGGCGCCCTCGGGCTTGAAGTTGACGATGTCGAGGCCCTTGCCGAACGATTCGGCCGCTGCCGCCAGCTTCTTGACGCTGCGCACTTGGTTGCGCATGAACACGGTGGCGATGCCGAACAGCAGCATCGAGGTGCCGACCATCCACAGGGTGAAGACATAGGTGGTCGAGCTGAACAGCCGCTTCTTGGGCGCGTAGACGATCAGCAGCCCGTCGGAAAGCTGGACGGTGATCACCACCTCGCGCTCCAGGGTGTCGGCGTCGACCAGGAAGGGACGCTGGACCCGCTCGGCCATGGCGTCGAACAGGGCGGTCTCCATGGTGCCGCCCGGCGGTTCCTGCGGCTGGTTGGGCAGGATGCCGCCTTCCTGGAGGAAGATGTCCAGGTCCATCTTGTTGGCGGCGATGTGCAGGGTGCGCAGCCGCTGGTCCGAGGTCTCGGCGGCCCGCACCTCCTCGATGACCGCGCCGATGTCGCCGGCCAGCCCGTTGGCCAGGCGCCGCGCCAGCGTCTCCCAGTGGGTGGTGTAGAACACATAGGCCGCCACCAGCTGCAGGATCACCAGCGGGGTGATGATGATCAGCAGCGACCGGCCGAGCAGGCCTTGCGGCAACAGGCGCTTCAGCCACAGCTCGGTACGGGTCATCTGGTCTTGCCCTCGCCGGGCGGGCGCATCCGCGCCCTTGGCCGCGCCCTCAATGGGCGCTGGATGCCCCCGCCGGGTTGGCGCATCTCCATCATCCTAGTCCGCCCTCAGCATGTAGCCGATGCCGCGCACGGTCTGCAGGTAGCGCGGCAGGCGCGGGTCGTCCTCGATCTTCTTGCGCAGGCGGGTGACCTGGACGTCGACGGCCCGCGGATTGGCGGCGTTGCCGGTGCGCGCCGCCAGGTCCTCGCGCGAGACACCCTGGCCCTCGACCTCGCCCAGCACCGCCAGCAGCTCGCGCTCGGCGGTGGTCAGGTGCACCGGCTGGCCGTCGCGGCGCAGCTCCTGGCGGGCCTGGCTCCAGGTGAAGGCGCCCATGCGCAGCTCGCGGGTCGCGTCGGGCTCGTCGCGCGGGGCGCGGCGCAGGATGCTGCCCATGCGCAGCAGCAGCTCGCGCGGCTCGAACGGCTTGGACAGGTAGTCGTCGGCGCCGCTTTCCAGGCCGCTGATGCGGTCCTCGACCTCGCTCATGGCGGTCAGCAGCAGGATGGGCACCCGGCTGGTTCGCCGCAGGTCGCGGGTCAGCGACAGCCCGTCCTCGCCCGGCATCATCACGTCGACCACCAGCATGTCGAAGGCCATCATCGCCAACTGGGCGCGCGCCTCGGCGGCGTCGGCGGCGACGGTGACCAGATAGCCGTTGTCCGACAGGTACTTGCGCAACAGCTGGCGCAACCGGTCATCGTCGTCGACCACCAACACATGGGGTTTGTCGGTCATGGCCGCCCGTCCTTCCCCGCGGCGGCCATCAGCGCCTCCCCAGGCCGCGCGGCGGGAAGCGGCCGCGGTCGGCTTCGTCGATCAGGCCCAGCAGCACCTTGCGGAATCCCTCGACCGCTTCGGCGCCGGCGTCGCGGTAGGCCCGGGCGATGCGGGCGCGCTGGCGTTCGGTCAGCTGGCGTTCCAGTTCGATGCCCTTTTCGGTCAGTTCCAGCAGGCGCTGGCGGCGGTCGCGCTGGCCCGGCCGCTGGACGATGAAGTCCTCCTCGACCAGCTGGCCCAGCACCCGCGACAGGCTCTGCTTGGTGATGCGCAGGATGGTCAGCAGTTCGGAGACGGTGATGCCGGGATGGCGGCCGACGAAGTAGATCACCCGGTGGTGGGCGCGGCCGAACCCGTAGTCGGACAGGATGGCATCGGGCTCCGCGGTGAAGTCGCGGTAGGCGAAGAACAGCAGCTCGATGCCCTGGCGCAGCTCCTCCTCGCGCAGGAAGAGGGGATTGATGCCGGTTTTTATGTCAGTCATGTTGACATATATGCCGTCAAAATGTTACCTGACGCAAGCGGCAAAGGTAACATCCTGCCGCACGCTCCCTCCAGCACGACGGATTGCTTCCCCATGGCTGCTGTTCTTCCCTTCGACGACCGCGACGGTTTCATCTGGTACGACGGCGCGCTGATCCCGTGGCGCGACGCCAAGATCCACGTGCTGACCCACGGGCTGCACTACGGCTCGTGCGTGTTCGAGGGCGAGCGGGTGTACGGCGGCAAGGTGTTCAAGCTGACCGAGCATTCCGAGCGGCTGATCGCCTCGGGGCGCATCCTCGGCTTCGAGGTCCCCTTCACCGCCGCCCAGCTCGACGCCGCCACCGCCGAGACGGTCAAGGCCAACAACATCGTCGACGGCTATGTCCGCCCCGTCGCCTGGCGCGGCAGCGAGATGATGGGCGTCGCCGCCCAGACCACCAGGATCCACGTCGCCATCGCCGTGTGGAGCTGGCCCAGCTATTGGAGCCCCGAGGCCCGCATGCGCGGCATCCGCCTCAACATCTCCGAGTGGCGCCGCCCGCACCCGCAGACCGCGCCGACCGCGTCCAAGGCCGCGGGTCTGTACATGATCTGCACCATGAGCAAGCACAAGGCCGAGAACGACGGCTTCGAGGACAGCCTGATGCTGGACTGGCGCGGCCAGGTGGCCGAGGCCACCGGCGCCAACATCTTCTTCGTCTACGGCAACGAGTTGCACACCCCGGCGCCCGACTGCTTCCTCAACGGCATCACCCGCCAGACCGTCATCGCCCTGGCCAAGGCCCGCGGCATCAAGGTGGTCGAGCGTGCGATCAACCCTGAGGAAATGGAAAAGGCGAGCGAATGTTTCCTGACCGGCACCGCCGCCGAGGTGACGCCCGTCCGTGAAATCGGCCCGTATCACTTCACCCCGGGCGAGATCACCCGCCAGCTCATCTCCGACTACGAGGCCCTGGTCCGGGCCGGCGCCTGATCCTGTGACATAATGTCACCGTAGCGAACGGCCGGACTTTGCAAGTCCGGCCGTTCGTAATACTGTTGGACTTCGGGGCTTTTCGACCGCGACCGGGGGCGGGGTCGCTCAAACGGATGGAGTGTCCGTGCACGCGTGGCGGAACATGCGGCTGTCCAGCCGCTTCATGGTCATCGTCGGCCTGGGCGTGATCGCGCTGGTCGTCAGCGTGGTGGTCGGCATCGCCCGGTTCGAGCGGGCTGAAATGGAACGACAGCTGCAGCAGTTGTCGGCCAATGAAATGACCTCGCTGCACGCGCTGATCCTCAACGTCATGGCCAAGCGCCCCGACGACGCGGACAACATCGGCATCACCGTCTTCAACAACTGGTTCGACAGCCGCAACATCCACTACCCCGGCAAGGTGTGGAGCGCCTGGGGCCCCAAGGTCACCGCCTTCATGGCCGAGACCGAGCCGCAACGCGCCCCCAAGGCCCCGCGCGACGACATCGACCGCGAGGCCTTCGAGAAGAAGGAGCCCATCGGCCGGCTGGTCGACGGCTATTACCGCTATTCGCTGCCCATCGTGCTGGGCGTCACCGACGGCGCCAAGGAAGAAGTGTGCCACACCTGCCACGGCGGCATGGGCATGGAGGACGGCGACGTCATCGCCGTGCTGTCGTCGTCGCTGTCGACCGCCGACGCCGAGGCCAAGCTGAAGACCGTGCTGGTCTGGCTGACCGTCGGCGGCATCCTCGCCACCATCCTGGCGGTGCTGGGGGTGCGCTCGATCCTGAAGCGCGTCATCACCGATCCCATCCACGAGATGACCTCGACCATGGGCACGCTGGCGGCCGGCGACGTCGGCATCGACGTGCCCTTCGTCGACCGCGCCGACGAGGTCGGCGAGATCGCCCAGGCGGTGCAGGTGTTCAAGGACAACACCATCGCCAAGCACAAGATGGAGGAAGAGGCCCGCCGCGCCACCGCCGCGCGCGAAGCGCGCATGCAGCGCCTCGAGGAGCTGATCCGCACCTTCGAGCAGACGGTGGCGGCGGTGCTCGACACCGTGGCGACCTCGGCCACCCAGATGACCGCCACGGCGCGCAAGATGGTCGACAACGCCGACCAGGCGGCCGAACGCGCCCACAACGCCGCCAGTCACGCCAACGAGGCCAACGAGAACGTCCGCATGGTCTCGGCCGCCGCCGAGGAGCTGTCCAACTCCATCTCCGAGATCGCCCAGCAGGTCGGCATGTCAAACGAGGTGGCCCTGTCGGCGACCAAGGAGGCCGACACCGTCAACGGCCGCGTCCAGGGCCTGGCCGGCGCCGCCGACAAGATCGGCGAGATCATCGAGCTGATCACCGGCATCGCCGAGCAGACCAACCTGCTGGCGCTGAACGCCACCGTCGAGGCCGCGCGCGCCGGCGAGGCGGGCAAGGGCTTCGCCGTGGTCGCCTCCGAGGTCAAGAACCTGGCCCGCCAGACCGTGCGCGCCACCGAGGACATCTCGACCCAGGTGTCGACCATCCAGTCCGAGACCGACAAGACGGTGCGCGCCATCCGCGGCATCAACACCACCATCTCGTCCATGGACGGCATCACCACCGCCATCGCCGCCGCCATCGAGGAGCAGGGTGCCGCCACCCAGGAGATCGCGCGCAACATCGACCACGCCGCCTCGGGCACCAATTTCGTCTTCGAGAACATCACCGAGGTCTCGCACACCATCCACGAGACCGACCAGGCGGCCAAGGAAGTGCTGGCCGCCGTCGAAGACCTGCAGAACCAGGCCGCCACCCTGCGCAGCGAGGTCGACCGCTTCCTGACCGGCATCCGCGAGGTGTGACGCAAGGGGGGCGTTTGGCGCAGGGGGAGGCGCACACATGCTTTCGGTGCTGGTCGGCAACATCAAGGGCGGCTGCGGCAAGACCACCGTGGCCACCCACATCGCCGCGGCCTTTGCCGGCAAGGGCCTGATCACCGCCATCGGCGACTGCGACCGCCAGCGTTCCAGCCTCAACTGGCTGCGCCGCCGCCCGGCCGGCCTGCCCCTCATCACCGGGCTGGACTGGTCCAAGGAGGTGGGCGATCCGCCCAAGAAGGCCGACCGCCTGGTCATCGATGCGCCGGCTGCCATGCACCACCGCGACGTTGAGGCGCTGATCGACCTGGCCGACGTGGTGGTGGTGCCGGTTCTGCCCGGCGCCTTCGACGAGGACGCCACTGCGCGCTTCCTCGACCGGCTGGCCAAGGTCAAGGCGGTGCGCAAGAACAAGCGGGTGGTCGCGGTGATCGGCAACCGCCTGCGTCCCGGTACCAAGGCCAGCGAACACCTGGCCGGCTTCTTCGCCGGCCTGGGCTTCCCGGTGGTGGCAAGGCTGCGCGACAGCCAAGTCTATCCCACCGCCGCAGCCGCCGGTACCACCGTGCTGGAAAGCCAGGAACGCCGCTGCCGCGACTATGCGGCCGAATGGACCCCGCTTCTCGACCTGCTCGGCCTATAAATGCAGACGGCCGCGAGCCCCGAAGGGTGCGGCCGTGCAAAACCTGGCTTCAAGCCAATCGGCGAAGATCTTACTTCTTCGGGCCGCCGGACTTGAGCAGGGCTTCGCGCATCTCGTCCATGACCTGCGAGAAGCGGTTGTTGAGCAGGTCGAAGGCCTCGGAATTGGCCTTGGCCACCATCTCGGACATCTCGCGCATGTTGGACAGGGCGCGCTCGAAGGCGTCCTTGGCCAGCTCGGCCTGGCGGGCGGCCTTGTCGTGGGCGGTGCCCGGCTCGCTCATCTCCTTGCCGGCCTGGGCGACCTCGTCCATGGTCTGGCGCAGGATCTCGGTCTGGCGCTTCATCACCGCCTGCAGGCCGTCATAGGCCAGGCGGTTGGCCTTGGTCAGGGCCTCGATGTTGCGGCGCTGGCTGCTGACGAAAGAGTCCACGTCCAGCCCCGGAACCTTGAATTCGGCGAGGTACTTGGTGACGTCGAAGTCGAAAATCTGGTCCGCCGGCTGCTTGGCCATGGCTGCACCCTCCAACCCGGGAGTTCATGTTGCGGTGCACAAAAGATAGCTCCGGAGGAGTAGTCCGTCAATGGCCGAATCGCGCCTATGGGACTGGCTGGGTCCTGACGGCCGAGCGGCGCCAGACCAGGCCGGCGACGCCCTCGGCCCTTCTCAGCGCCGAATCCAACGCCGCCATGGTGCGGGAAAGGTCGGCCGAATCGTCGTCCAGGAACACCCGGAAGGCATAAAGCGCGACGATGGACAGGGCCTCGATGCGGGCCAGGCCGGCCAGCCCTTCCGACGACAGGCCGGCGGCCTCCAGCGTCAGGGCCATGGAGCGCCCGAAGCGGCGCAGCCCGCACAGGGCCGCCAGCGGATCGATGCCGCCGTCGCGCAGGATCACCGCCAGCGCCCGGCGGTCGGGGGCCATGGCCTCGAAGCGGCGCATCAGCACGTCGAACAGGCGGTCACGCACGGGGCCCTCGGTCTCATGGCCGCCGGCCAGCATGCGCTCGTCGATGCGCCGCCCATAGGCGTCCAGGATGGAGCTGCGCGACGGGAAGGCGTCGACCAGGTCGGCCAGCGACACCTCGGCGCGGGCGGCCACCTCGGCCAGCGACAGGCCGCGCCAGCCGCGCTCGGCAGCCAGGGCCATGGCGGCGTCGACGATGCGGTCGTGGTGCTTGTGGCTGGGCATGACGCTCCTCGGAGACGGTGGGCACACCCTTGAATGTGGGTGGCCACTGCTCCGAGGCAACCGGGCCGGGACGTGCTACCCCGCCAGTTCCTTGCCGCGGCGGGTGGCGGCGGCGACGGCGGCCGTCATCATCTCGGCCATGCCGGCGCCTTCGGCCATCAGCACCGACAGGGCGGCGGCGGTGGTGCCGCCAGGGCTGGTGACGTTGCGGCGCAGTTGGTCGGCGGGCTCGGGCGACCGCCTCAGCAGCTCGCCCGACCCCGACACGGTGGCCCGTGCCAGCCGGGTGGCCAGCTCGGGCGGCAGCCCTTGCGCGGCGCCGGCGGCGGCCATCACCTCGGCCAGCAGGAACACGTAGGCCGGGCCCGAGCCTGACACCGCGGTGACCGCATCCATCAGGCCTTCGTCGTCCAGCCAGGCGACCTCGCCCACCGCTTCCAGCAGTTGCTGGCAGACGGCACGGGCCCCCGACTCGACGCGGGCGTTGGCGCAGCACACGGTGATGCCGCGGCCCACCGCCGCCGGCGTGTTGGGCATGGCCCGCACGATGGCGGCCGGGCCCAGCAGGCGCTCGAAGAAGGCAATGGGGCGGCCGGCGGCGATGGACAGGAACACCGCGCGGCCGGCGTAGCGGGCATAGGCCGGCACCACCTGCTCCATCACCTGCGGCTTGACCGCCAGCACGACCACGTCGGGGACGAAATCGGCGGGGATCTGGTCGGGCCCGACGACCACGGTGTCGCTCGGCGGCATGGTACCCGACGGCTCGACCACCACGATCCCCTCGGGATCGAGACCCATTTCCAGCCAGCCGGCTAGCATGGCGGTGCCCATCTTGCCGCAGCCGACCAACAGCACATTCGTCATGACGTGGTTCCCCTTGTCCAGCTCCCCGCATGACCGTCATGGCCGGGCTTGGCCCGGCCATCCACGCCTGGATGCCCGGACCCAGTCCGGGCATGACGGAAGGGAATTGCTACGCCTCGCCGGCGGTTTCCAGCAGCGAGGCGGCGACGGCTTCCTTGGCGCTCTTGCCGCCCCAGATGACGAACTGGAAGGCGGGATAGAAGCGCTCGCACTCGCTGACGGCGATGTCGACCAGGTCCTCGATCTGCTCGGGCGACAGGCCGATGTTGCCGCGCAGCAGCGAGGTGTGGCGGAACATGGGCACGCCCTCGTCTTCCCACAGGCCGAAATGGCCCAGCCACAGCTTCTCGTTGACGATGGCCAGAAGGTCGCAGATGGCCGAACGCTTGGCCTCCGGCACCTTCATGTCGAAGGCGCAGGTGAAGTGAATGGCGTTCATGTCCTCGCGCCAGGCGAAGTAGAGGCTGTAGTTGCACCAGCGCCCCGGAACCTCGACCGCCAGCTCTTCGTCGTTGCGGCGGTCGTAGGCCCAGTCGTTGGCCATCACGAACTGCTCGACGAGATCCAAGGGGTTGGATACGGGCTCTTCTTCGTAGACGACGGAAACCGTCATGCCTGTGCCCTCCTTGGCATACCGTTTCGCGTGCGTGCCGGAATCAAAAGTTAGTGGCCGGCTTGCCCCCTTCGCACAATCCGTAGACTATGCATAGGCACCAGCGCGAGGCAAGCCCCGATCCGGCACCCTAGCCCGAATTGTTGTGGATAATTGGGGCGGTTTTACGGCGCGGCTTTCTTGGTCGCGCGCGGCTTTTTGGCGGCCGGCTTGGCTGCCGGGGCGGCGGCCTTGGCGGGCTTTTCGCCGGCCAGCTGGGCTTCCAGCGCGGCGACGCGGGCGGCCAGGGCGTCCTGCTGCTCGCGGGCCTTGATGGCCATGGCGCGCACGGCCTCGAACTCCTCGCGCGGGACCATGTCCATGCCGGCCATCCACCGCTCCATCTGCTGCCGGATCAGCGCCTCGACCTCGGCCTTGAGGCCGGACAGGGCGCCGAGCGCGCCACCGGCGACGCGGGCGAAGTCGTCGAAGAGGGGATTCTGGGACTGCATGGCGGACCTTCCAATGAAACTCGCGGGTATTATGGGGATTGCGGGGCGCTTGCGCTACTGCTTCTCGCTGACGCCGGCCTCGCCGAAGGTGGCCATGCCGGCGTGGCAGGCGACGGCGCCCTTCAACACCCCGATGGCCAGGGCCGCGCCCGACGCCTCGCCCAGGCGCATGTCGAGGTCCAGCAGGGCGCGCTTGCCCAACCGGTCGACCAGCCTGCGGTGGCCGGGCTCGGCCGAGCAGTGGCCGACCTGGCAGTGGTCCAGGGCGCCAGGCCGCTCGGCCTCGAGCGGCGCGGCGGCGGCGGTGCAGACATAGCCGTCCAGCAGCACCGGCACCCGGGCCAGGCGGGCCGCCAGCACCGCGCCGGCGATGGCGGCCAGTTCGCGCCCGCCCAGGCAGCGCAGGACGTCCAGCGGCGACTGGCCGCGATGGCGGGCGACGCCCTCGGCGACCACCTCGGTCTTGCGGGCCAGCGCGGCGCCGGCCACCCCGGTGCCGCGGCCGGTCCAGTCGGCCGCCTCGCCGCCGAACAGGGCGCAAGGGATGGCCGCCGCCGGGGTGGTGTTGCCGATGCCCATCTCGCCCAAGGCCAGCAGGTCGGTGCCGGCCGGGACCGAACCATAGCCGGCGCGGAAGGCGCTCACGAACTCGGCCTCGGTCAGCGCCGGGCCCTTGGTGAAGTCGGCGGTGGGGCGGTCCAGCTCCAGCGCGGTGACCTTCAACTCGGCCCCGAAGGTGGCGCACAGCTGGTTGATGGCGGCGCCGCCCCGCTCGAAATTGGCCACCATCTGCACCGTGACCTCGGCCGGAAACGCCGAGACGCCCAGCGCGGCGACGCCGTGGTTGCCGGCGAACACCCGCACCCGCGGGGTGTCCAGGCGCGGCGGGTGGCGCCCCTGCCAGGCAGCCAGCCAGCACGACAGCTCCTCGAGCCGGCCCAGGGCGCCCGGCGGCTTGGTCAGCATTGGGTCGCGCGCCGCCCATGCGGCCGCCGCCGGCTGGTCGGGGCCGGGCAGGGCGGCAAGCAGGGCGCGGATGTCGGCAATGCTAGAAATAGAGGAGTTCAAGGGAAGGTCCCCCAAGATGTTGCGTGCGGCCGGGCCTCGTCCTATAACCCATCGCCATGGACGAGTCACCAGCCGCGACGCCCGTGGGCGAACTTCATCTGGCCGCCGTGTTCCTGACGCGGGTGCCGCTGCCCGAGGTTGGGCCGGTCGGTCCCGGTGCGCTGGCGCCGGCCATGCGCTGGTTTCCGGTGGTGGGCGCCGCGCTGGGTGCCGCCGCCGCCGGAGTGTACGCCGTCGCCGCCTGGCTGCTGCCGCCGCTGCCGGCGGCGTTGGTGGCGGTGGCCGCGCTGGTGCTGCTGACCGGTGCCCTGCACGAGGACGGGCTGGCCGACCTGGCCGACGGCCTGGGCGCGCGCGGCGGCGACCGCGCCCGCCGGCTCGAGGTCATGCGCGATTCGCGCACCGGCGCCTTCGGGGTACTGGCGCTGATCTTCTCGGTGGCTTTGCGCGCCGCGGCGCTGGCGGCGCTGCCGCCCGGGTGGGCGGCGGCGGGCGCGCTGGTCGCCGCCGGGGCGCTGTCGCGGGCGCTGATGCCGGCGGCCATGCAGGCGATGGCTCCGGCCCGCCCCGACGGCCTGGGGGTGCTGGCCGGGGTTCCCCATGCCGGCGTCGCCGCCACCGCGGTCGGGTTGGGGCTGGCGGCCTGCGTGGCCTGCCTGGCCGTCGGCGGGGCGCTGTCGGCGGCGGTCGCCGCCGGGCTGGCCGCGTGGGCGGTCGGGGCCTTGGCGAAGCGGGCGATCGGCGGCTATACCGGCGACGTGCTGGGCGCCATCCAGCAGGCCGCCGAGATCGCCGTGCTGCTGGCGGCGGCCGGTGCCTGAGGGAGGTTTGATGAGCGAGCAAAGCGAGCGCGGGCGCATTGAGCGCCCCGGAGCGCAGCGGAGGAGCCAGGCCGCCGGAGGCGGCGCCCGGCGCCTGAGGGACAAATAAGATGACCAATACCACCCGTTTCTGGCTGCTGCGCCATGCTCCGGTGCCGTGCCCCTATGGGCGCATCCACGGCACGCTGGACGTGGCCTGCGACGTGTCCGACGAAGAGGATTTCCGCCAGATCGCCCGGCGCATCCCCATCGGCCCGGCGTTGGTCGAAAGCGGCCTGATCCGCTGCCGCCAGACCGCCGGCGCGCTCGAGGCCGCCGGGCTGCTGCTGGGGCCGCCGCAGGTCGAGCCCGATCTGGCCGAGCAGGACTTCGGCCGCTGGCAGGGCCGCAGCTGGCAGGAACTGGAAAAGGCCAAGGACCCGGACCTGGCGACGTTCTGGCTGGACCCGGCCGGGGCGGCTCCACCCGGCGGCGAAAGCTTCGCCGCGGTCATCGCCCGCGTCGGCCCGGTGCTGGAGCGCCTGGCGGCCGAGCATGCCGGCCGCGACGTGCTGTGCATCGTCCACGCCGGCACCATCCGTGCCGCCCTGGCCCACGCGCTGGGGCTGGAACCGGCCCAGGCGCTGCGCTTCGCCGTCCAGCCCCTGTCGCTGACCCGCCTCGACACCACCGGCGACGGCTGGCGGGTCGAGTGCGCCAACGCCATGCCGTTTTAAATGCCCTCGCCGGGCGCGGGCATCCGCCCGCTTGGCCGCGCCCGCAATGGGCGCTGATCGCGGTGTGCGTCAGGTTTGACGCCCGATGCCCTAACTCTTTTCCTCGACCAGCCATTCGGCCCGCCAGCTGCCGCCCGGGGCCAGCACGCCCGACAGCCAGGGCAGCAGGCGGGCCAGCGCCTCGTCCAGCTTCCACGGCGGGTTGACCAGCACCAGCCCGCTGCCGTTCAGGCGGA
This sequence comes from Actinomycetota bacterium, assembly GCA_050260215.1. Lineage (GTDB taxonomy): Bacteria > Pseudomonadota > Alphaproteobacteria > Rhodospirillales > Magnetospirillaceae > JBLNBU01. The sequence continues at coordinate 9,847 of JBLNBU010000218.1, read as the reverse complement.
ACGGGTTGTCGTCGGGGTGGACCAGCAGTTCGGCCGCCAGGGTCTTGGGCAGCCGCTCGGCTGCCAGCGCGGCGTGGAAGGCGGCCACCGGCTCGCGGTGCTTGATCGGGTACCACAGGGCGTAAAGCCCGGTGGGCCAGCGCTTCAGCGCCTGCTTCAGGCCGCGGGCCATGCGGGCGAACTCGTCCTTGGCCTCGAAGGGCGGATCGACCAGCACCAGGCCGCGGCGCTCGGGCGGGGGCAGCATCGCCTTGAGCGCCTCATAGCCGTCCATGTGGTGGGCGGTCACCTGGCGATCGCGGGCGAACCGGGCTTTCAGCGCGGCGAAGTCCTCGGGGTGCAACTCGACCGCGGCCAGGCGGTCCTGCGGCCGCAGCAGCCCGCGCACCAGCGCCGGCGAGCCCGGATAATGCCGCAGGCCGCCGTCCGGGTTCAGGGCGCGCACCGCGTCCAGATAGGGCCGCACCTCGTCGGGCGGATCAGTGGCGTCCAGCACGCGGGCGATGCCTGCCTTGTACTCGCCGGTCTTGTCGGCGACGCCGCCGGCCAGGTCGTAGGCCCCAAGCCCCGCATGGGTGTCGAGCACGAAGAACCCGGCATCCTTGAGACGCAGGTGCGACACCATCAGCGCGACGGTGGCGTGCTTGACGACGTCGGCGAAGTTGCCGGCATGGAAGGCATGGCGATAGTTCATGGGCGCATCCCATACCATTGATATGCCCGTGCGTCACTGTCCGTCACAATTCGCCGGTGACCGTGGCTCGCATTCGTGGCAGGGCGGTGGTAATCAGTAGTATACACACTGCTCATTTCAGAAACGGCGGGTTTATTGCCCTGGATGGTTTCGTTAACCCTTTTTTAGTAAATAAATAGGGCGAAACCCCGATTGCCACGACTTCCTTTTTTATTATAATGCATAGATAAATCATAAAAAGTTTAGAACTATTCCATTCCAGGTTTCGGGGGTTTCCAGATGGCCAGGGCTGATCAGCACCTGACAGGCGCCGAGCGCACGTTCGGCAACAACGAGATCATCGTCAGCAAGACCGACACCAAGGGGCGCATCATCTACGCCAACGAGGTCTTCCTGCGCGTGGCCGGCTTCGCCGAGCGCGAGATCATCGGGCAGCCGCACAGCATCATCCGCCATCCGGCCATGCCGCGGGCGGTGTTCAAGCTGCTGTGGGACACCATCGAGTCCGGCAAGGAAATCTTCGCCTACGTCATCAACCGGGCGCGCAACGGCGACCACTACTGGGTGTTCGCCCACGTCACCCCCACCTTCGACAGCGCCGGCAACATCATCAGCTACCATTCGAACCGCCGGGTGCCGCGCCGCGACGCCATCGCCAAGGTCGAGGCGCTGTACGCCGAGCTGCTGTCCATCGAGCAGGGCCATTCCGACCGCAAGGCCGGACTGGACGCCAGTTTCAACGCCATGGTCGCCAAGCTGCAGGCCGCGGGAGTGCCGTACGATGAATTCGTCTTCTCTCTCTAAGGCGGTTGCCGCCGGCCTGTTCGCCGCGGTGCTGTGCTTCATCGGCGCGATCCTCTCGCTCAAGGACGGCGCCCTGCTCGACGCGGTGTCGACCGCGGCCGCCTCGGCTGCCGCCGGGCTGACCGTGGTCTTCCTGCGCCGCGCCCAGGCCAGTGTCGAGCGCGCCTCGAAGGTGATCGGCGAGGCGGCCCAGGGCCGCCTGGACGCCCGCATCGTCGGCATCACCGAATCCGGGGCGCTGGCCGACCTCGACCACAACGTCAACCGCCTGCTCGACCTGACCGAGGCCTTCACCAAGGAGGCCGACGCCGCCATGGCGCTGACCTCGCAGGGCCGCTACTTCCGCCACATCATCACCGAAGGCCTGGTCGGCGAGTTCTCGGACCACGCCCGCCTGATCAACGAGGCGCTGACCAACATGGAGCGCCGGGCGAAGGAATTCGTCACCGAGGCCACCGGCGTCGGCAACACCATCAAGCACGTCAGCCAGGCGGTGGCCGCCACCGCCACCGAGCTCGAGGCCACTGCCACCCAGATGTCGCAGATCGCCTCGGAGACCAGCGAGCAGTCGACCACCGTGGCCCGCGCCGCCGAGGACGCCTCGGCCAGCGTCGAGGCGGTCGCCGCGGCCGCCGAGCAGGTGTCGGGCGGCATCCGCGAGGTTGCCGGGCGCATCCAGCATTCGGCCGACATGGCCCAGGAGACCGCCCGCGTCGCCGGCGACACCGACCGCGCCATCCAGACCCTGCTGGAGGCCGCCCAGAAGATCGGCGAGGTGGTCAACCTGATCACCGAGATCGCCAACCAGACCAACCTGCTGGCCTTGAATGCCACCATCGAGGCCGCCCGTGCCGGCGATGCCGGCAAGGGCTTCGCCGTGGTCGCCAACGAAGTCAAAAGCCTGGCCAACCAGACCTCGCGCGCCACCGAGGAGATCTCGGGCCAGATCGAGGGCATGCGCCAGGCCACCGAAAGCGCGGTCTCGGCCGTGCGCAACATCGCCGCCATGATCCGCAAGATCGACGAGAACGCCACCGGCATCGCCGCCACCACCGAGCAGCAGTCCGCCGCGGTCGCCGACATGAGCCGCTCGATCCGCGAGGTCGCCGCCGGCGTGCAGACCGTCGCCAACACCATCGGCGAGGTCGCCCACGTGGCCGGTACCGCCACCGAGGCCGCCAACCAGGTCCTGGTCGCCGCCGGCGACCTGGCCCAGCGCACGGTGGGCATGAACGACGACATCGACGCCTTCGTCGGCCGCGTCTGCTCGGGCATCCGGCGGCAGTAGGGTCGCCTGGGTTCACCGTCATGGCCGGGGGCTCGACCCGGCCATCCACGGTGCCGTGGACCCTCGGGGCAAGCCCGAGGGTGACGACGGAAGAACCCCACTGCACGCTTGCATCCCGGCCGCGCTTCCGTTAAAGCTTCGCCTTCCGACGGAGGAAGCATGTTCGATCGTCTGACCATCGCTTGCGCTTGCGCCCGGGGCATCGTCCCGGCGATGGACTTCGTCGCCACTACCAAAACCGGCACCACCACCACCCCTTGAGCGGGCCGGTTCGTCACGACTGCACGAAAAGGCCCGCGGACCGAACCCGCGGGCCTTTTCGCATCCGGCGAAAGGCCGAGACGGGCAGGCCGGGGCCCCGAAGGAACGGAGAGGAACGACATGGGTTACAAGGTTGCGGTGATCGGCGCCACGGGCAATGTGGGCCGCGAGATGCTCCAGATCCTGGCCGAGCGGAACTTCCCCGCCGACGAGGTGATCGCTCTGGCGTCCGCCCGTTCGGTCGGCAAGGAGGTGTCGTTCGGCGACTCCAAGATCCTCAAGGTCAAGGACCTGGCCACCTTCGACTTCACCGGCTGCGACATCGCGCTCTCCTCGCCGGGCGCCAAGGTGTCGGCCCAGCACAGCCCGCGTGCCGCCGCCGCCGGTTGCGTGGTGGTCGACAACACCTCGCACTTCCGCATGGAGCCCGACGTTCCCCTGGTCGTCCCTGAGGTCAATCCCCAGGCCATCGCCGGCTACAAGAAGCGCGGCATCATCGCCAACCCCAACTGCTCGACCATCCAGATGGTGGTGGCCCTGAAGCCGCTGCACGCCCTGGGCAAGATCAAGCGCGTGGTGGTGTCGACCTACCAGTCGGTGTCGGGCGCCGGCAAGGAAGGCATGGACGAGCTGTTCGAGCAGACCCGCGCCATCTACGTCAACGATCCGGTCAAGGCGCAGAAGTTCGCCAAGCAGATCGCCTTCAACCTGATCCCGCAGATCGACGTCTTCATGGAAGACGGCTCGACCAAGGAAGAGTGGAAGATGGTGGTCGAGACCAAGAAGATCCTGGATCCCGACATCGCCGTGAACGCCACCTGCGTGCGCGTGCCGGTGTTCATCGGCCACTCGGAATCCATCAACGTCGAGTTCGAGAAGCCGGTCAGCGTCGAGGAGGCCACCGACGCCCTGCGCAACGCGCCGGGCGTGACCGTGCTCGACACCCGCGAGCCCGGCGGCTATGCCACCCCGGTCGAGTGCGCCGGCGAGGACGCCACCTTCGTGTCGCGCATCCGCAAGGATCCCACCGTCAAGAACGGCCTGTCGTTCTGGTGCGTGTCCGACAACCTGCGCAAGGGCGCGGCGCTGAACGCGGTGCAGATCGCCGAGGTGCTGGTGCGCGATTACCTGAAGAAGTAGTCGCCCATTCTTCCGTCATGCCCGCGAAGGCGGGCATCCAGGGGGAACGCACCCACGCTGTGCCGTTCCCCCTGGACCCCCGCCTGCGCGGGGGTGACGTTCTCTTGCCGTCGGGGCCCCATGACCATCGCCAAGCGGCTGTTTCCCTTCGTGCTTGCCGCGCTGCTGCTGGTGCTGGCCTTGCGCAACATCAACGGCGCCGAATTCCTGGCCACCCTGGCGCGCGTCGAGCCGCTGTGGGTGGCGGCGGCCTTCGTGCTGCAGGTGTTTTCCTACGGCATGCGCGGCTGGCGCTGGAGCCTGCTGCTGTCGGCACAGGCCGGGGCGTGCGGTCCCGTCGCCATCGCCGGCGAACTGGTGGGCTACCTGGGCAACAACGTGCTGCCGGCCCGTGCCGGCGAGGCCATCCGCACCCTGATGGTGTCGCGCCGCCTGGGGGTGGGGCTGGCCTTCGTCGTCGGCACCGCCGCCACCGAGCGCATCGGCGACGCGGTGGTCGCCTCGCTGTGCGCCTTCATCGCCACCTGGGGGCTGCCGCAGGTTCCCGCCTGGCTGACCGGCGCCGCCAGCCTGTTCGCTGCTGCCGGGCTCGGCCTGCTGCTGGCTCTGGTGTTCCTGGGGCCGGTGCAGCGCCTGGTGATCCCGCTGCTCGAACGCCTGGTGCCGCGTGCCGGCGGCCTGTTCCGGCGGGTGTCGGGCGTCCTCGACGGGGTGTCGCTGGGGGCCAACGCCCTGGTCTCCCACCCGCCGCGCTCGGCGCTTTACGCCGTTCTCACCGTGCTGGTGTGGGCCATCGACATCACCACCTTCACCTTCCTCGCCAACGCGCTTGGCCAGTCGCTGGCCCCCCTGCAGGCCATGCTGTTCGTCGTCTCCCTGGGCCTGTCCAGTGCCATCCCGTCGACGCCGGGCTTCGTCGGCATCTTCCAGTTCGTCGCGGTGACGGTGCTGGTGCCCTTCGGCTTCACCGACACCAGCGCGGTGGCGCTGGTGGTGCTGTTCCAGGGAATGACCCTGGCCGGGCTGATGGTCCTGGGCGGCATCGCCTGGGCCTTCCTGTCGCCCAAGCGCAAGGAAGCCGTCAGCCCCCGGTGACGCTCATGGCCCGGCTGACGGCCGGGGCGGCGTTGCGGTCGATGACGAAGTCGTGGCCCTTGGGCTTGGCGGCGATGGCGGCGTCGATGGCTGCTTCCAGGGCCGCATCCGATTCGCCGGTGCGCAAGGGCGCGCGCAGGTCGGCCATGTCGTGGCGGCCCAGGCACATGTACAGCGTGCCGGTGCAGGTGACGCGGACCCGGTTGCACGATTCGCAGAAGCCGTGGGTCATGGGCGTGATGAAGCCGACCCGCCCGCCGGTCTCGGCCACCTCCACATAGCGCGACGGGCCGTTGGTGCGCCAGTCGGACTCGGACAGGGTCCAGCGTTGGGCCAGCCGGGCCTTCAACTCGGTCAGCGGCAGGTAGTGCTCGACCCGGTGCTGGACGTCGCCCACCGGCATGGTCTCGATGAAGCTGAGGTCGAAGCCGTGGCGGCCGCACCACTCGACCAGGTCGTCGGCCTCGTCGTCGTTGACGCCCCTGAGCGCCACGGCGTTGACCTTGACCTTCAGCCCCGCCGCCTTGGCCGCCATGATGCCGTCCATGACCTGGTCCAACTTGCCCCAGCGGGTGATGGCGGCGAAGCGGTCTGGGCGCAGGGTGTCCAACGAGACATTGATGCGGCGCACCCCGGCGGTGGACAGCGCCTCGGCGTGGCGGGCCAGCTGGGTGGCATTGGTGGTCAGCGTCAGCTCGTCCAGCTGGCCGGCGTCGACCAGCCGGCCCAGGTTGCCGATCAAGCTCATGACGTTGCGGCGCACCAGCGGCTCGCCGCCGGTCAGCCGGATCTTGCGCACGCCCTTGCGCACGAAGGCGGTGCACAGGCGCTCGAGCTCCTCGAGGCTGAGCACGTCGGCCTTGGGCAGGAACTCCATGTCCTCGCCCATGCAATAGACGCAGCGAAGGTCGCAGCGGTCGGTGACCGAGACCCGCAGATAGGTGACGCGCCGTCCGAACGGATCGATCATGGGGCCCCGGGTACTGGTCATGGACGCCATCATAGTAGTCCCGGCCGTTCGAAACGAGTCTTGGCTTTGATCAAGGGCGGTCCTCGCGTACTCTCCGGCTCATGCCGACGCCCGCCTCCGTTTCGCCGCTCGTCGCGGCCGTGCTCTATCCGCCCAACCGCCCGCCCGAGGCGCTGCTGGCCAATTTCGCCGCCGCCCTGGCCGGGCGCGGCTTCAAGGTCGGCGGGCTGGTCCAGCACACCACCTTCGCCGCCGACGGCCGCAAGGACGCCATGCTGGTGACCGAGCTGGACACCGGCCGTACCCTGTCCATCGGCCAGCCGCTGGGCAAGGAGGCCTCGGCCTGCATCCTCGACCCGTCGGCGCTGGCCGACGCCTCGGGTGCCATCCGGCGCGCCGTCGCCGCCAAGGCCGACGTGCTGTTCGTCAACAAGTTCTCCAAGTCCGAGCTGAACGGCGACGGCCTCGCCGACGACCTGCTGGCGGCCATGGCCGAGGGCGTCCCGGTGGTGCTGGCCGTTCCCGGCGTGCTGGTCGAGGAGTGGACCGCCTTCACCGGTGGCCGCTCTGACCTGCTGGCGCCCACCGAGGCGGCGCTGTGGCGCTGGTGGGGCGCGCGCCGGCTGTATGACGACCTGGCGCTGGGCGTCGCCGACGACCCGGTCAAAAGGGTGGTGGTCGGGCTCAACTGGACCATGGTGGAAGGGCCCGACGGCGTCGGCCTGGCCCAGACGCCCGAGCGCGGCACCCCCGGCTGCCACGGCCTGGCCCGGCCTCCCGAATCCTTGCGCGAGATGGCAGCCCTGGCCCGCTCGTTCAACCCGTTCGAGGCGGCGCTGGGCATCGCCGCCTGCAACGCCCACTACAACCGCTTCGACCTGGCCGCCGAGCAGCTCAACGGCCTGGACGCCTTCGGCCGCCTCGACGGCAACCTGGTGGTGGTCGGGGCCTTTCCGGCCCTGGCCGAGCGGCTGCCCAACGCAGCCGTCATCGACCGCAGGCCCGGCCCCGGCCAGTACCCCGAGCATGCCGCCGAATGGCTGCTGCCGGCGGCGGACGCGGCGATCGTTACCGCCTCGGCGCTGGCCAACCGCTCGCTGCCCCGGCTGCTCGACCTGGCGCGCTCGGGCCGGGTGGCGCTGGTCGGTCCCGGCGCGCCCCTGACCCCCAGGCTGTTCAGCTATGGCATCGAGGTGTCCTCCGGCCTGGTGGCCGAGGATGTGGACGGCCTGGCTCGCGCCGTGGCCGAAGGCGCCGGCGCCAAGGAGCTGAAGCGCCACTGTCGCCCGGCGACCATCCGGCGGAGCTGAAGAAGCGGATGCGCATCCTGCACACCATTCCCGGACGCAACTGGGGCGGCATGGAGCATCGCACGCTGGAACAGGTGCGCTGGCTGGTCGAGCACGGCCACGACGTCGCCCTGGCCGCCCCCGAGGACGGCGAGAGCTATCGCCGTGCCCAGGCCCACGGCCTGCCGGTGATCCCCATGAATTTCGACCGGCCGTGGCGGGTGTCCACGGTCAAGGCCCTGCGCGCCCTGGTGCGCGCGCGCCGCATCGAGGTGATTGACGCCCATGTCACCCGCGACGCCAAGGCGGCCATGGGTTGCCTGGACCTGTGCGCGGTGGTGCGCTCGCGCCACGTCAACCAGCCCCTGAAGCCGTCGCTGATCCGCCGGCTGCAGTGGCGCATGGGCGCCGACCACGTCATCACGGTGGCCGAATGCACCCGCGAGCACCTGGTCCATATCGGCCTGGCCGATGCCGAGCGCTCGACCTCGATCGGCGGCTGGGCGGACGAGCGCTTCTTCCACCTGCCCGATCCCGTGTCGACCCAGGCCCGGGTGCGGGCCGAACTGGGTATCGACGCCTCGGTGCAGGTGATCGTCTGCGTCGGCATGCTGCGCCCCGACAAGGGCCAGGACCATCTGCTGGCCGCGCTGGCGATGCTGCGTGGCCGCCGGCTGGCGCCGGCTTGCGTCATCGTCGGCGCCGCCACCGCCGAATGCGCCGGCTACGAGGCCGCCCTGCGCGGCCTGGTCGAGGAAGCCGGGCTGGCCGCCCAGGTGATGTTCACCGGCTACCGCGACGACATCTCCGAGGTCATGCAGGCCGGCGACCTGGTGGTGATCCCGTCGCTGACCGAGGCGCAGCCGCGGGTGGCGGTGCAGGCCTTCGCCGTCGGCAAGCCGGTGGTCGCAAGCCAGGTCGGCGGCGTGCCCGAGATCGTCGAGCACGGCCGCACCGGCTGGCTGGTGCCGCCCGCCGATCCCACCGCGCTGGCCGACGCCATCGAGCACGTGCTGCGCTGCCCCGGCGACGCCGCCAAGGTTGCCGCCGAGGCCCGCCGCCTGGCCGAGGAGGCCATGCGCTTCGACCACCGCATGGAACAGACCCTGGCCACCTACCGCGCCGCCGTCGTACGGGCCAAGGAGCGGCGCTTTCCCCGGTTCAAGGGGGCGTCATGAGCGAGGCGCAGCCGATCATGACCAACCCGACCCTGTCCGCCCTGGTTGTCGCCCATAACGAGGAGAAGCGGCTCGAGGCCTGCCTGTCGAAGCTGGGCTTCGCCGACGAGATCGTGGTGGTGCTGGACAAGTGCACCGACCGCTCCAAGGAGATCGCGGCCGCCTTCACCGACCGCCTGGTCGAGGGCAGCTGGGCCATCGAGGGCGACCGCCGCAATACCGGCATCGCCGCCTGCCGCTCGGACTGGGTGCTGGAAGTCGACGCCGACGAGCACGTGCCGCCCGAGTTGGCCGCCGAGATCCGCCGGGTGATCTCCACCACCCGCTTCGCCTGGCACGAGATCCCGGTCGACAACTACATCGGCGACCGGCTGGTCCGCCACGGCTGGGGGGCGAGCTACGGTAAGGCGGCCTATCCGGGGCTGTTCCGGCGAGACGCCAAGACCTGGGGCCGCGACCGGGTGCATCCCGGCCTGACCTGGCGCGGCGACAAGGGGCCGATGCTGGTCAACCGGCTCAAGCACTACGTCGACAAGAACATCTCGGACATGATCCGTCGGCTCGACCACTACTCCACCGCCCGGGCCCGCGACCTGCGCGAGCGCGGCGAGACCTGGGGGTCGACGGCCAGCAACGTGCGCCGCATGATCTTCCGCTTCTTCAAGTGCTATGTGCGCCGCGGCGGCTGGCGCGAGGGCGGCTACGGCTTCGTCATCGCGGTATGTGCCGGCCTCTACCCGATGCTGTCGCACCTGAAGGCGAAATACGAGAAGGACTGACCATGGCCCGCATCGTCATGGCCGACGACGGTATCGCCTTCGACGGCCGCACGCTGGACGAGCGCCCGCTGGGCGGGGCCGAGACCTCGTTCGTCGAGATGGCCAACGCGCTCGCCGCCCGCGGCCACGAGGTGCTGGTGTGCAACCGCTGCGACGGCCCGGTGGTCCACCGCGGCGTCAGCTGGCGGCCGCTGGCCGAGGGCATTCCGGATACCGCCGACCTCTACATCCCCAACCGCGGCGACAAGTTGCTGAAGCACTGCCGCGGTGCGGCGCGGACGATCTTCTGGATCCACAACCCGGCCGGCTACCTGATGAAGTGGCGCTACCAGTGGAAGCTGGCGTGGCG
>JBLNBU010000217.1:0-16413 GCA_050260215.1 Actinomycetota bacterium | reverse complement strand
GGGTCCGCGAGCCGGTGCAGGAGGAAATCCGCGCCGGCACCGTGCACATCGCCACCGACGGCGCCGAGATCGGCCAGATCAACGGCCTGGCGGTGCTGCAGCTGGGTCGCTTCAGCTTCGGCCGGCCGTCGCGCATCACCGCGCGGGTCCGCTTCGGCCGCGGCGAGGTGGTCGACATCGAGCGCGAGGTCCAGCTGGGCGGGCCCATCCACGGCAAGGGCGTGCTGATCCTGTCGTCCTTCCTGTCGTCGCGCTTCGCCGCCGACCAGCCCTTGTCGTTGTCGGCCAGCCTGGTGTTCGAGCAGTCCTACGGCGGTATCGAGGGCGATTCGGCCTCGTCGACCGAGCTGTATGCCCTGCTGTCGTCCCTGGCCGAACTGCCCATCAAGCAGTGCTTCGCCGTCACCGGCTCGGTCGACCAGTACGGCCGCGTCCAGGCCATCGGCGGGGTCAACGAGAAGATCGAGGGCTTCTTCGACCTGTGCAAGGCCCGCGGCCTGACAGGCGAGCATGGGGTGCTGATCCCGGCGACCAACGTCAAGCACCTGATGCTGCGCCGCGACGTGGTCGAGGCCTGCAAGGCCGGCCTGTTCAACGTCTTTCCCATCGAGACCATCGACCAGGGCATCGAGCTGCTGACCGGCGTCCCCGCCGGCGAACGCGACGAAAAGGGCGATTTCCCGCCCGGCAGCGTCAATCGCCGCGTCGCCGCGCGCCTGGTCGCCTTTGCCCGCAAGGCCGAGGACATGGGTCGGCCGCGCATGACCATCGGCAACGGACGCGGACCATGACGCGGGTGCGCCGCATCCTGGTGGCCTGCGACGCCTCGCCGCTGTCGCGCGCCGCCATCGAGGCCGCCGCCGCCCTGGCCGAACGCCAGGGCGCCGAGCTCGACGTGCTGTTCGTCGAGGACATCAACGTCGTCAACCTGCTGGACCATCCCCTGGTCCACACCTACAGCAAGGCCGGCGCCCGCCGCCACCGGGTCGGCGACGAGGTCATCCAGAAGGCGCTGGAACTGCAGGTCGCCGCGGCGCGCGCTGCCCTTGACGAGGTGGTCGGGCGCCGTGCCATCCAGGGCCGCTTCGGTGTGCGCCGGGGCAAGGTCGACGCCGAACTGATGGATGCCGCCTCCGCCGCCGACCTGGTGCTGATGGGCTGGTGCGGGCGCCCCGACCCGGGCTCGAAGCCCCGGCTGGGCTCGGTCGCCCGCAGCCTGGCCCAGGCGGCGCCGACCTCGGTGGTGCTGCTGCGCAACGCGGTGACGGGGCCGGTGATGGCCCTGTGGGACGGGTCCGAGGCGGCAGGCCGCGCCCTGGCAGTCGCCGCCGTGCTTGCCGCCCGGGACGGCGGCACCGTCGAACTGCTGGTGCCCAGCACCGACGTCATGGACACCGCCGACCTCGAGGCCCAGGCGGTGGCGCTGCTGGGCCCCCTGGGCCTGGTCGCCCGCCATCGCTCGGCCGGCCCGCTGCCGCGGCTGCTGGCCCGCCTGGACCCCGACGGCATCCTGGTGGTGCCGGCCGGCATCGACGTGGCGCTCGACGACATCCCATGCTCGGTGGTGGTGGCGCGGTAGGCTAGCCCAGGAAGCGGTCGATCACCCGCTCGACCCCGGCCAGGTAGCTGCCGCCGAACAGGCGCACGTGCACCAGCAGCGGCCACAGGGTGTAAAGCGGGCAGCGTGCCTCCCAGAAGCCGGGGCGGATGCCGCGGATCTCGTCGTAGCGTGCGTAGAAGCGCTGGTCGAAGGTGCCGAAAATGGTGCCGAAGGCCAGTTCCACCTCGGGATCGGCGAAATAGATGGCCGGGTCGATGAACGCCGCCACCCGACCGGCCCGGCACAGCACGTTGCCGGCCCAGGCGTCGCCGTGGACCAGGCCGGGGTGCCGGGGCTCGTCGATCCAGTCGCCCAGCCGGGCAGCCAGGCGCTCGACGCGATCCATGACCTCGCCCGGCAGCCGGCCGGCCGCCAGGCACTGGCCGGCCATGTACAGCAGCCGGTGGTCGCGCCAGAAATCCAACCAGCGCGGCGTTTGCGGGTTGGGCTGGGCAAGGCCGCCGATCAGGGTGTCGCGCTCCAGGCCGAACGAGTGCCAGGTCACCCCGTGCAGGTCGGCCAGAAGCTCGGCGGCGTGTTCCTGCGCCGGCCCGTCAAGGGAGCCGCCGGCTTCCACATAGGTCATCAGGATCAGGTCGTCGTCGCCGTGGATGACGTCGGGCACCGGCAGGCGCGAGCAGCCGGCCAGGCGGCGCAGCATCCACGCCTCGGGTTCCAGCCCCGGCCCGAGCTTGGCCACCACCCGGCCGCCGTCGGCGAGTTTCACCAGCCGCACCTCGCCGACGCAGCCCCCGGACAGCGGCTGGGTACCGGCAACCTTGCGCCCGGTCAGGCGCAACACGGCATCGGCAAGGGTCACAGCATCTCCCGGCGGATGTGGGCGAGCAGGCCGGCCGAGCCCGCCTCGATCAGGTCGAGAACGGTCTCGAAGCCCTGCGGCCCGCCATAGTAGGGGTCGGGCACGTCGAGCGCGCCGGACTCCGGGGCAAAGGACAGGAACAGGTGCAGCCGGCCCTCGCGCCCCGGCGGGCACAGGCGCGACAAGATGCCGTGGTGGCCGCGGTCCATGGCCAGCACCAGGTCGAAGGCGTCGAAGTCGGCCTTCGACACCTGGCGGGCGCGCTGGCACGTCAGGTCGACGCCGCGCCGGCCGGCCGCCTCGCAGGTGCGCGGGTCGGGCGGCTCGCCCACGTGGTAGCCGTGGGTGGCGGCGGAATCGACGCCGATCACCCCGCCCAGGCCCTCGCGCTCGACCAGGGCACGAAAGACACCCTCGGCGGTGGGCGAACGGCAGATGTTGCCGGTGCAAACAAACAGGACCTTGACCACGGAACGTGTCCCCCTTTTGGTGGCGCGGCGATTATAGCCATACGGCGGGCCGAGTCGTGCCTGCTTTCGTCAGCAAGCTTCTCGCCGCTTGACTCTGCCGCCGGTATGGGTAGGCATAGGCACTCCGACAGTGGGGATCAGAGCCTGGACATGGATGCACAGCCCGAGGGCCATCACGGCCACAGCCGAAACGTGCCCGCACTGATGCTGGCCGCCATCGGGGTGGTGTTCGGCGACATCGGTACCAGCCCGCTCTACGCCATGAAGGAAACCTTCGCCGGGCCGCATCCGCTGGCGCTCGACAAGCCGCATGTCTACGGCGTGCTGTCGCTGGTGTTCTGGTCGATCATGGTGGTGGTGTCGATCAAGTACGTCATCGTCATCATGCGCGCCGACAACAAGGGCGAGGGCGGCAGCCTGGCCCTGTTGGCCCTGGTCAGCCGCGCAGCCGTCGGCCGGCCCGGCCTGACCGCCATGGTGGGTGCGCTGGGCATCTTCGCCGCGGCGCTGTTCTATGGCGACTCCATGATCACCCCGGCCATCTCGGTGCTGTCGGCGGTCGAAGGCCTGCAGGTGGTGGCGCCCAAGCTGGAAAGCTACGTGGTGCCGCTGACCATGGCCATCCTCCTGGCCCTGTTCTTCATCCAGCGCCACGGCACCGAGGCGGTGGGCCGGCTGTTCGGCCCGATCATGCTGGTGTGGTTCGGCACCCTTGCGGTGTTCGGGATCAAGAACATCGCCATGGCTCCGCATGTGCTGGCGGCGCTCAGCCCCCATTTCGCCCTGATGTTCGTCGTCGAGAACGGCGTCACCGCCTTCCTGGCGCTGGGCTCGGTGGTGCTGGCGGTGACCGGTGCCGAGGCCCTCTACGCCGACATGGGCCATTTCGGCCGCATTCCCATCCGGCTGGCCTGGTACCTGTTCGTGCTGCCGGCGCTGGTGCTCAACTATTTCGGCCAGGGCGCGCTGCTGCTGACCAATCCCGAGGCCATCGAGAACCCGTTCTTCCGCTTGGCCCCCGACTGGGCCGGCATCCCCATGCTGCTGTTGGCCACCGCCGCCACCGTGATTGCCAGCCAGGCGGTGATCTCGGGCGCCTTCTCGGTGACCCGCCAGGCCATCCAGCTGGGCTACCTGCCGCGCATGACCATCATCCACACCTCGGAGAAGGAGATCGGCCAGATCTACATCCCCTTCCTGAACTGGACGCTGATGGTGTTCGTCATGGCGCTGGTGCTGGGGTTCCGCAGTTCGACCAACCTGGCCTCGGCCTACGGCACCGCGGTGACCGGCACCATGGTCATCGACGCGCTGCTGATCACCATGGTGATGTTCCTGCTGTGGGGCTGGAGCAAGCGCAAGGTGTTCACCCTGGTGGGCGTGTTCCTGGTCCTCGACCTGGCGTTCTTCTTCGCCAACTCGACCAAGATCCTGCACGGCGGCTGGTTCCCGCTGGCCATCGGCTGCGTCGCCTTCCTGGTGCTGACCACGTGGAAGCGCGGCCGCATGCTGCTGATGAACCGCCTGCGCGCCGAGGCGCTGCCGGTCGACACCTTCCTGGAAAGCGTTTCGGAGCGGGTCGCCCGCGTGCCCGGCACCGCCATGTTCCTGACCGGCACCTCCGAGGGCATTCCGCTGGCGCTGCTGCATAACCTCAAGCACAACAAGGTACTGCACGAGCGGGTGGTGCTGCTGACGGTGATGGTCGAGGAGGTTCCCTTCGTCCTGCCCGAGCGGCGCATCGAATCCATCCCGCTGGCCTCCAATTTCCATCGCGTGGTCCTGCGCTACGGCTTCATGGAGGATCCCAACATCCCCAAGGCGCTGGCCCAGGCCCGCACCGACCAGCTGGGCTTCTTCTACGAGCCCATGTCCATCAGCTACTTCCTGTCGCGCGAGACCCTGATCCCGTCCAGCACGCCGGGCATGGCCATCTGGCGCGAGCACCTGTTCGCCATCCTGTCGCGCATGGCCACCAGCGCCATGGACTTCTTCCACCTGCCCAGCAACCGGGTGGTCGAACTGGGCAGCCAGGTCGAGATCTAGCCCCCGCCCAGAGCGATCCGGCATACCGCGGCCGGATCATCGAAGCGCAGCACCAGGGATTCCGACAGGTACAGGCGCGCCTGCACCCCGTCGGACCAGGCAAAGCCCGCCATCAGGTCCTGGCCGATGACCAGGCGGCCGACGCGGGGATCGACCACCGCGGCGCCGTCGATGGGCGCCTTGAAGATGCCCAGCGTGCACAGCCGTCCCAGGTGCTCGACCTGCAGCAGATCGGAGTCTGCGTAGCGCCGGAACAGCCCGTTGTAGAGGGCCGGCGCCGCGACCAGGGCATAGGGGCCGCGAAAGCCCGCCTCGTCGAGCGCGGTGACCGCGGCCAGCACGTCCCTCAGCGCCTCGTCCACCCGCGCCCAGTCGCCACCGCGGATCTCGGTGCCGCCCGGCGCGCCCAAGAGCCCCAGCAGTCCCGCCGACGGGTCGCCGTAATAGACCAGCCGGTCTTCCAGCCGCGCCACCGCCTCGGCGGCGTTGTCCACCGCAGTCAGGTCCAGCGGCTGGCCGTGTTCCAGATGCGCCGACAGCCGGCGCAGGGACAGCGGGAACGACCGCCACAGCATGGGCACCGGCACGGCGCGGCCCATGACGGCCACCGCGTCGTCGCCTTCGGGGCCATGGCGGCGGTCGCCGCCGCCCTCGATGGTGGTCAGCCCCAGGCCGAAGGGGCCTTCGACATCCAGGAATCGGCGTGCGGTCAGCATGGTGCGTGCCGCGGCGGCGGCCGCCGCGTCGATGGCCTGCCACACCCCGGCCGGGAAGGGGGCGCGCTCGCGGTCCAGCGCGCTCATGGCTTCAGGCTCCCGACGGTGAAGGTGGGCGGCGCCGGCGTGGGCGGGGCGGCGCCGGACTTCTCGGCCGCCTCCTCGACCTCGACGATGGGGCCCTTGGAATACAGGTAGACGTCGAAGGTGCGGCCGAAATCGGGGTCCGAGCGGCGCAGCCATTCCAGCACCATGCTGGCGTGCTCGATCTCTTCGCGCATGTTGTGCAGCAGCACCGAGCGCAACTCGGCGTCGGAGCAGTCGTCGGCCCGCTGCTGGTACCAGTCGACCGCCTCCAGCTCCTCCATCAGCGAGCGCAGCGCCTGGTGGCGGGTGACGGTGGTGCGGCTCAAGCGGTCGTACGGCGCATGCCACTCCTCGGCCATGGGGCCTCCCCTTTTCCGCTCTTGGGCGAGAGCCGGGATATGGGAGGCCCGATGGCGCGGGCCAGTGCTGCTGGCGGGGTAAGGCGTTCAAGTAAGGAGGGGCCCACCCGGCAGGCGTCACCCCCGGGTCATGCCCGGGGGACGACGAAAGCCGTGAAGCCTCGACTACCCGTGCTGGGCGGCCAGGGCTTCCTTGCGGGCTTCGACCACCTTGTCGGCGACGCGGCCGGTGATTTCCTGCAGGTGGTCGAACTTCCACGAGAAGGTGCCCACACCCATGGTCAGCGAGCGCAGTTCGACGATCAGGTCGTCCATCTCGGCCTGGGGCAGATAGGCGTTGACCGTGTCCCAGCCCTGCCAGCCGGGCTTGGCGTCATAGCCCAGGATTTGGCCGCGCCGGCCCGAGACGATGCGCTGGGCCTTGGCGGTGAAGTCCGACGGCACCGAGATCTCGACCGCCAGGATGGGTTCCAGCAGCACCGGCTCGCATTTGGGCATGCCCTCGCTCATGGCGATGCGCGCCGCGGTCTTGAACGCCATGTCCGAGCTGTCCACCGTGTGGTACGAGCCCGCGGTCAGCGTCACCGCCATGTCGACCACCGGGAAGCCGTAGGGCCCTTGCGACAGGTATTCGCGTACGCCTTCCTCGACCGCCGGGATGTACTGGCGCGGGATGACGCCGCCGACGATCTTGTCGACGAAGACGAAGCCCGAGCCGCGCGGCAGCGGGCCGATGTCGATGTGGACGTCGCCGAACTGGCCGTGGCCGCCCGACTGCTTCTTGTGGCGCCCGTGCACCGAGGTCGCCTTCTTGATCGACTCCTTGTAGGGCACGGTCGGCTTGTTGGTCAGCACCGCCAGGTTGAAGCGGTTCTTCAGCCGGTCGCCGGCCACCTGCAGGTGGATCTCGCCCTGGCCGTGCAGGACCAGTTCGCCGAAGTCGGCGCGGTGCTCCAGCGACAGTGACGGATCCTCTTCGGCCAGCTTGGCCAGCGCGCCGGTCAGCTTGACGTCGTCGCCCTTCTTCTCGGCGCGGATGGCGAACGAGAACAGGGGCGGCAGTGGCGCCGGCCACGGCGCCATGCCCGCCTCGGGCCCGCCGATGACTGCGCCGGTGGCGACCGAATCCAGGCGGCCGAACGCCACCACGTCGCCGGCGACCGCCTTGGGCTGCTTGGACTGGGTGCCGCCGGCCAAGGCATAGACGCCACCGATGCGCGAGCCGTCGACGGTCTGGTTATCGGTGAACTCGCCGCGCCAGACGCGCACGAAGCTGAGCTTGCCGGTATGCGCGGCGTGGACGGTCTTGAACACCTGGGCCAGCGGCCCGCCCTGGGCCGAAATGCCCAGGCGCTCGGCGGTGACCGACGGGTCGGGCACCTCGTGGCGCAGCGCCTTGAGCAGCCGGGTAATGCCGGCATCGGCCTCGGCCGAGCCGAAGAACACCGGCACGATCAGGTCCTCGGCCAGGTCCTTGGCGAAGTCGGTATAGACCTCGTCGGTGGGGGGCTGCACGTCCTCGAGCAACTCTTCCAGCAGGTGGTCGTCGAAGTCGGCCAGGCGTTCCAGCATCTCCTGGCGGGCCATCTTCTCGTCGGACTTGGCCGCGTCGGGCATCTTGATCAGGTCCGAGGTCTGGCCGGGCCGGTACTTGTAGGCCCGCTCGCTGACCAGGTCGATGAAGCCGGTGACGGTGTCGCCCTCGCGGATGGGCACTTCGCGCAGCACCAGCGGGCGGTCGGACACCGCCTGCAACGCCTCCAGCGTCTCGCGTAGGCGGGTGCCGCCCTGGTCCATCTTGTTGATGAACAGCAGGTGCGGGATCTTGCGCTCGTCCAGGAATTTCAGCAGCGGCGCCACCATGACGGCGCGGGCCGGGTCGGGTTCACACACCACCACCGCGGCGTCGACGGCCATCAGGGCGTTGTAGGTCTCTTGCTGGAACTCGACCGAGCCGGGGCAGTCGATGAACGACCAACGCTCGCCCAGGTACTCGGCCGAGGCGATGTTGAGCTCGGTGCTCATCTGCCGGGCGCGGGCCTCGGGGCTGGCGTCGCCCACGGTCGAGCCGTCCTTGATCCGCCCCTGGCGGGCAATGGCGCCCGAGCGGAACAACAGGGCTTCGAGAAGGCTGGTCTTGCCGCTGGCGAAGGGCCCGACAAGGGCCGCGGCACGGGGTTGCGAAGGAGACTTTCCGGTCATTCAAACCCTCCAGTTCTGGCGCCCTATTTCAACCATGGTTCCAGTTGGCGCACCGGCTGGCAAGAGGGAATGACCGGGGGGACGGCTATGCGGAATCGTCGGGGGACGTGGCGGAAGACCTGTGGTTCACCCGCCCCACAGGCCCCACCAGCGGCCCAGTGCGGCGGCCCAGGCCAATGCGGCGGCCAGGGCGGCGCGCAGGGCCCACTGGGCCAGTGCCTCGCCGAACAGGCGATCCAGGTCGGCGCGTGCGCTGCGGCCGCGGCCGCGTTCGATGGGCAGCCAGGCCGGGCCGCCGGAAAACCCGCCCGACATGTGCGACATCTGCCACAACAGCGCGGCGGCCAGGCTGAGCAGCAGGGCGCCCGCCGGCAGGGCCAGGGCGGGACGGTCGATCAGCGGGGCCACGGCGGCGGCGACGGCGAGCGCGCCGGCGCCGACCCAGCGGCGGACGGTGGTTTCGGCGAATCGACGCAGCTCGTCCATGGAAACCTCCCTGGGGGTCGCCCTACATGTTGGCATGAAGCAGGCGACAGGCCAGAGGGAATTTCCGCGAATCTGCGATCGGTCCTTTGCGCATCGGAAGGTTGGGCGGCGAAAACGCGCCCGATCGGCGGGCAAATGCCCGGCAGGCGGGTTCATACGCGTTAGCCCTGATTGCATGCGCCCCCGGGTTGCAGGCACCGTAACCGGCGTGGGGTGGTTCCGCCCGCCCTGCGCGAAAGGGCCCCCGCCACCGCCGCCCGCCCCCGCCGAACGGCGGCGGTGGCATCGCCGGCCCCGATTGACATCCCCCAAGACTTAACCGGCATAATCCGCGCACCGATGCGTCCAGGAGGGGAAGTCGGTGATTGCCGAGATCGAAGCACCCGTCGACGTGGAACTGGGCCGGCCACGCGGCCGCTTGCGTTTCGCCTGGCATGGGCCGTCCGCCGGCATCGGGCCGAAGACGGGGCTGATCTTCCATATCCACGGCTACGGCGCCCGCTTCGACGACCCCTACGCCGGCAAGCTGCGTCCCTGGCTGGCCGATCAGTTCGACTGCGTCGCCGTCAGCGTCGATTATCATGGTGCCGGCATCAAGGGTGACGCCGCGGTGCTGGTCGCCCCCGACTTCTTCGACCAGCTCGACCGCAGCCACGGTATCCGCATCCCCATTCCCCCCGGCGTTCCGGCCGACGTGCTTACCGCCACCTTGTGCGAACAGATCCTGCCCTTCCTGGCCAGCCACGGCCTGACCCGGCTGGCGGACGACTGTGTCCTGCGCAAGACCGGCGACGACTATGTTTCCTTCGGCGTGCTGCCGGCGCTCGACCATCTGGCGGTGGCGGCCCACCTGATCGGCACCCACGGGCTTGACCGCACGCGCCTGTTTGCCATCGGCGACTCGTATGGCGGCTACGTCGCCTCCCTGATCAGCAAGATCGCTCCCAACACGCTGCGGATGGTGGTCGACAACTCGGGCTTCACCGGACCGGGAGACAATCCGGCGGTCCTGTTCGGCGAGAGCCGCACCGTCGTTGCCGGCGTGTCGGTGCGCACCCTGGCCCCTTATGCGTTTTCCCAGGACACGGCCGCGCCTGATTGCTTTTGCGCCTCGCATCTGGCCATTCGCGACCTCGATCGTCCCGAGCACTGGGAGTCCGCCAGCGACACCGCCACCTTCGCCTATCACAGCATCGAGGACACCTTGGCCCCGGTGGCGCGCAAGCAGGCCCTGGCCGCCATGCTGGCGCCGGTGCGCCGCTACGACCTTCGCATCGTCGGCGAGGCCGACGTCGACGGTCGGCTGTTCAAGGATGTCGGCCACGGCATGCGCGCCTCGCTGCGCGGGCTGTTCTCGCTGTCCTACGACCGCTGGATGGCGACCAGTCCGCCGCGGGTCGACGCCACCGATTTCGACCTCGGCACCACGCTCGCCCTGGCCTGCGCCGACAAGGTCTACACGTTCCGCTACCGCTGCGACGGCGTCAGCCTGGAGATCGCCGCCGGGAGTTGATCCCCCGGCGTGCTTGACGCCGGCCCCCCGGTCGTCTACCACCACCCCCAAGTCCCCGACATCCCCCGCCCGACGGAGGCACCATGGCCGCGTACCAGTACATCTACGTCATGAAGAATCTGACCAAGGCCTATCCGGGCGGCCGCGAGATCTTCAAGGGGTTGTGGCTGTCGTTTCTGCCGGGAGCAAAGATCGGCGTGCTGGGCGCCAACGGCGCCGGCAAGTCGACCCTGCTGAAGATCATGGCCGGCATCGACACCGAGTTCGGCGGCGAGGCCTGGGCGGCCGAAGGGGTCAAGGTCGGCTACCTGCCGCAGGAGCCCCAGCTCGACCCGGCCAAGGACGTCATGGGCAACGTCATGGAGGCGGTCGCCGAGACCAAGGCGCTGTTGGACCGCTTCGACGAGGTTTCGGCCAAGTTCGCCGAGGAGATGACCGACGACGAGATGAACAATCTCATCGCCGAGCAGGCCGAGCTGCAGGAGAAGATCGACCACCTGGACGCCTGGGACCTGCAGCGCAAGATCGACATCGCCATGGACGCCCTGCGCTGCCCGCCCGGCGACGCCGACGTCACCAAGCTGTCGGGCGGCGAGCGCCGCCGCGTCGCGCTGTGCCGCCTGCTGCTGTCGCACCCCGACATGCTGCTGCTCGACGAGCCCACCAACCACCTGGACGCCGAATCGGTGGCGTGGCTGGAACGCTTCCTCGAGACCTATACCGGCACCGTGGTGATGGTCACCCACGACCGCTACTTCCTCGACAACGTCACCGGCTGGATCCTGGAGATCGAGCGCGGCCACGGCATTCCCTACGAGGGCAACTACACCAGCTGGCTGGAGCAGAAGCAGAAGCGCCTGGCCCAGGAGGAGCGCGAGGAGAGCGCGCGGCAGCGCGCCATCCGCGACGAGCTGGACTGGGTGCGCTCGAGCCCCAAGGCCCGCCAGGCGAAAAGCAAGGCCCGCATCCAGCGCTTCGAGGACCTGGTGGCCCAGAGCCAGGAAAAGGCCACCGGCCCCGCCGTCATCAGCGTCCCGCCGGGCCCGCGCCTGGGCAACAAGGTCATCGAGGCCGAGAACGTGTCCAAGGCCTTCGGCGACAACCTGCTGTACGAGAACCTGAACTTCAAGCTGCCCCCGGGCGGCATCGTCGGCATCATCGGCCCCAACGGCGCCGGCAAAACCACCTTGTTCCGCATGATCACCGGCGCCGAGAAGCCGACCAGCGGCACCTTCACCGTCGGCGAGACGGTGGTGCTGGGCTATGTGGACCAGAGCCGCGATTCGCTCGACGCCGACAAGACCGTGTTCGAGGAGATCTCTGACGGCCAGGACGAGATCGACCTGGGCCGGCGCAAGATCAACTCGCGCGCCTATGCCGGCCTGTTCAACTTCAAGGGCGCCGACCAGCAGAAGAAGGTCGGCATCCTGTCGGGCGGCGAGCGCAACCGCGTTCACCTGGCCAAGATGCTGAGCCGTCCGGCCAACGTCATCCTGCTCGACGAGCCCACCAACGACCTGGACGTCGAGACCCTGTCGGCGCTGGAAGACGCCTTGGCTGAGTTCCCCGGCTGCGCCGTGGTCATCAGCCACGATCGCTTCTTCCTGGACCGCATCGCCACCCACATCCTGGCCTTCGAAGGCGACTCGCAGGTCGTGTGGTTCGAGGGCAACTACCAGGACTACGAGGCCGACCGCAAGCGCCGCCTGGGCGCCGATGCCGACCAGCCCCACCGCATCAAGTACAAGCCGCTGGTGCGATAGCGGGAGCCGTCCTTCGAGACGTGCCTGCCGGCGCTCCTCAGGAGTGCCTCACCCTGAGGAGGCCGCCGCGGCGGCCTCCCTGTGGACAACCCTGTGCATGACGTGTTCGCGTCGCCTCGGGTGGACTCCCGAGGGTGCGGCCGCTGCCTGTGGATAAGTTATCGCCCCGCCGGTGAATCAAGGACTTGCCGGACGGCGCGGCTGTGGGTTACCCTGTGGAAACATTCTGGGAACAAAGCCCCTTGACGGTGGTCGGGGTGGTCCATAGACTTCGGCCTTTCTGTTGAATTTGCTTGGTTTTTCGCGGGTTCCGGTCGGGCCCGCGGGTGGCCGGCGGCGGAGGGCGGCGAATGACTCAGGTGGCGTCCATCTCCCAGCAGATCTGGGACATGAAGTATCGGCTGAAGACAGCCGAGGGCGACCCTGTGGACAAGACCATCGAGGACAGCTGGCGCCGCGTCGCCCGCACCCTTGCCGCGCACGAGGCCGACCCGGCAGCGTGGGAAGAGCGGTTCTTTGGCGCCATGGAGGATTTCAAGTTCCTGCCGGCCGGCCGCATCCTCTCGGGCGCCGGCACCGACCGCCGGGTGACGCTGTTCAACTGCTTCGTCATGGGCGACATCCCCGACGACATGTCGGGCATCTTCGAGCACCTGAAGGAAGCCGCGCTGACCATGCAGCAGGGCGGCGGCATCGGCTACGACTTCTCGACGCTCAGGCCCAAGGGCGCGCCGGTCAAGGGTGTCGGCGCCGACGCCTCGGGGCCGCTGTCGTTCATGGACGTGTGGGACGCCATGTGCCGCACCATCATGAGCGCGGGCTCGCGCCGCGGCGCCATGATGGCGACCATGCGCTGCGACCACCCCGACATCGAGGCCTTCATCGACGCCAAGCGCGAGCCCGGGCGGCTGCGCATGTTCAACCTGTCCGTCCTGGTCACCGACGCCTTCATGCAGGCGGTCAAGGAGGACGGCCCGTGGGAGCTCTGCTTCAACGGCGTCACCTACAGCTCGCTGCCGGCGCGCGAGCTGTGGAACAAGATCATGCGCGCCACCTATTCCTATGCCGAGCCGGGCGTGATCTTCATCGACCGCATCAACCGGCTGAACAACCTGTGGTACGCCGAGCAGATCCACGCGACAAATCCCTGCGGTGAGCAGCCGTTGCCGCCCTATGGGGTGTGCCTGCTGGGCTCGATCAACCTGGCCCGGCTGGTCGATCGGCCATTCGAGCCCGATGCCGCGCTGGACCTCGACCGCCTGGACGAGATCGTCCGCGTGGCGGTGCGCATGATGGACAACGTCATCGACGCGTCGAACTATCCGCTGCCCCAGCACAAGGCCGAGGCCGAGGCCAAGCGGCGCATCGGGCTGGGCATCACCGGCCTGGCCGACGCGCTGATCCTGTGCAACGCGCGCTATGGCGGCAAGGAGGCGGTGCGGCTGACCGAACTGTGGATGGCCCGGCTGCGCCGCGCCGCCTATCTCGCATCAAGCGACCTGGCGGCGGAAAAGGGCAGCTTCCCGCTGTTCGACAAGGACAAGTTCCTGGCCGGCGAGAACGTCGCCCAACTCGACGACGAGGTGCGCGCCGCCATCGGTGCCAAGGGCCTGCGCAACGCGCTGCTGACCTCGATTGCGCCCACCGGCACCATCTCGCTGTTTGCCGACAACGTCTCGTCGGGGCTGGAACCGGTGTTCAGCTTCCACTACACCCGCAGCGTGCTGCAGCGCGACGGCACCCGGCGCGAGGAGGAGGTCTCCGACTACGCCTACCGCCTGTTCCGCCGCGTGAAGGGCGAGGACGCGCCGCTGCCCGAAGCCTTCGTCGATGCCCAGTCGCTGAGCCCCACCGACCACGTGGTCATGCAGGCGGCCATCCAGCGCTACATCGATTCCAGCATCTCGAAGACCATCAACGTGCCCGAGGACATCGGCTTCGAGGAGTTCCGCGACGTCTACGAGCGCGCCTACGAGACGGGCTGCAAGGGCTGCACCACCTATCGCCCCAACGACGTGACCGGCTCGGTGCTGTCGGTGAAGAAGGACGGGGCCAAGGCGGGTGCCAAGCCGGAGCAGGCCGAGCTGCCGCTGGGCAAGCCCAAGACCCAGCGCCCGTCCGACCCGTACGAGGCCGGCGGCATCATCCACCTGACCAAGCCCCTGGACCGGCCCGAGGCGCTGCCCGGCAACACCTACAAGGTGCGCTGGCCGGAAAGCGACCACGCCATCTACATCACCGTCAACGACGTCATCCAGGACGGCCGGCGGCGCCCCTTCGAGGTGTTCATCAACTCGAAGAACATGGAGCACTTCGCCTGGACCGTCGGCCTGACGCGGATGATCAGCGCTGTGTTCCGCCGCGGCGGCGACGTTTCGTTCGTGGTCGAGGAACTGAAGGCGGTATTCGACCCGCGCGGCGGCCAGTGGGTGGGCGGCCGCTACGTGCCGTCGCTGCTGGCGGCCATCGGCGAGGTCATCGAGCGCCACATGATCGCCATCGGCTTCCTGCCCGACCCCCAGGCCGCCCGCGAGCCGCCCGAGGCCCGCGACGAGCGCAAGGTGGTCAACCTCGACGAAGCCCCGCCCCAACAAGGCACCGGCCCGCGCCTGCGCAGCTGCCCCAAATGCGGCCAGCCGGCGCTGTTGCGCTCTGAAGGCTGCGACACCTGCACGTCGTGCGGCTATTCGAAGTGTGGCTAGTCTGAAACAGGGACGGCCGACGACGGCCCCCGGGGCTGGCCCGGGGTGCCGATCCTTGGCTCGTCTGCGGTCGCGCTAGACTGAAATGTCCAGCATCTGGCCCTTGCCGTTACCGGCAGCGGCGAGCTGGTTCTGCTGTTCCTGTTGCTGAGTGGCCTGGCTGACGACCTGCGCTATGGCCTGCTGGGCCTGTAGCTGTTCTTTGATCGCCTGCAGGGACTGGGTCGCGTAGCCGCTTGCCCCCTGCATCGCCATCGCCGTCGCGGCGGTGCTTGTGACGTCCATGATCCTGCCTTTCTGGCTGGTTCATCGTTCTGAACGACAACACTAGCATCAAAGTTCGGCCGAGTCATCATCCTGCAATGGTGGGAACTGGTCGCCTTCTTCCAGCTTGGCGATTCGGGCGCGCAGGCGCAGGTTTTCGGCCTTCAGCCGGTCCATGTCCGCCGACAGCCGGCGGACCATGTCGGACAGGTCGTCGATGGCGGCCTCGGCATGGGCCACGGCGGCCTCGACCGCCTCGATGCGGTCCTCGCTCATGGCCCGGCGAACAGGTCGCGCGCCGCCTGGGCCAGCAGGCTGCGGAACCGCTTGTCGTCGGGGCCGGTGGCCTTGTCGACCCGGCCGCGCACCCAGGCCAGCACGTCCTCGCCGCCGCAGAAGGCGGCCAGCAAGGTGATGCGCTCGGCGCCGGGCGGCGTGGTCGGCACCGGGCCGCCGGTGCACAGCAGCTTGGGGTCCAGGTCGGCGGGCGGGCCGAAGGCGACGGCGACGCGGAAATCGGGGTGGACGGCCTGCTCGCGCACGGCCGTCAGGCCGAAGGGCCTGGACGGCGTCTGGCCCGACATCGCCTCGACCACCTTGGCGCGGAATTCAGGCGCCGCCGCGCCGAAGGGGGAGCCGTGCACGTCGACCCACAGCGGGCCGCCGGTGGTGGCATAGACCAGCGAACTGGCCGCGGCCGGGCTGCGCCAGGTGCCGGCGATGGTCACCGGTCCGTCGCAGCCGCCGACCAGGGCGGCGGCGGCGGCCGCACCAAGGGAGAGAAGGCGTTTCAACATGGGTCCGAGCATGCGGGCAAAGCGGCCGGCTGGCAAGGATCAGCGCTCGCCCACCTCGGGGTGCAGCAGCACCTGCGCCATCAGGCGGTCGACGGGAGCGAAGTCGTCGGTCAGCTCGGGGATGTCGGCCGCGGTCACGCGGGTGCGCACCTGGTCGGGCTTCAGCCGCACCCAGGCCCGGTGCAGGAAGCGGGTCGAGCGCACCAGGGCCGTGTCGGTGGCGGTGTCGGAGGCCAGCACCAGATAGGTCAGCCGCTCGCCCTGGGACAGTTCGTCGTCGTCCACCCACACCTCGACCGCGGCGAAGTCGCGCATCAGCGTCCGCACCAGGGCGAACAGGAAGCGGGGCTCGTGGCGGGCCTCGATGACGTTGACCGCATAGAAGCCGCCGGGCTTCAGGCGCGCCCTGATCTCGCGGTGGAATTCGGCGGTGACCAGGTGGGGCGGGATGCCCACGTCGTGGAAAGCGTCGCCGAACACCACGTCGAACTGCGGAGCCGCCGGCAGCGCCTGCAGCGCCACCCGGGCGTCGCGGTGTTCGACAGTGATCTTGGCCGACGGCGCCAACCACAGGTCGCGCCCGGCCAC
>JBLNBU010000216.1:0-6448 GCA_050260215.1 Actinomycetota bacterium | reverse complement strand
CGAAGAGCGCGGCTGGAATACGGTGGCGGCCTTGCAGCTCCGCAACCCCATGCATAATTCGCACGCCTATCTGGCCTGGATCGCCATCGAAGTCTGCGACGGCGTCTATATCCACCAGCTTGTAGGCAAGCTGAAGCCCGGCGACATCCCCGCCGAAGTCCGCGTAAAGGCCATCGACGCGCTGGTGAACAAGTACTTCCGCAAAGATCGCGTGATTCAGGGCGGCTACCCGATGGAGATGCGCTATGCCGGCCCGCGCGAAGCGCTGCTGCACGCCGTATTCCGCCAGAACTACGGCTGCTCGCACCTGATCGTCGGTCGCGACCATGCCGGCGTCGGCGACTATTACGGCCCGTTCGACGCCCAGCACATCTTCGACACGCTGTGGCCCGGCGCGCTGGAGACCCAGCCGCTTAAGATCGACATCACCTTCTATTGCAATAAGTGCTACGGCATGGCCACGGCCAAGACCTGCCCGCACGGCAAGGAGCATCAGGTCAACATCTCGGGCACCAAGCAGCGCGAGATGCTGTCCAAGGGTGAGCCGATCCCGCCGGAGTTCAGCCGCCCCGAGGTGGTGGCGATCCTGCAGGAATATTATGCTGGCCTGAAGAAGTAATCGCTTGAGTGAAAGCCCCTCCCGCACCCCAAGGGCGCGGGAGGGGTTTCGTTGCATGACGCGTGCAGCAGGAGAGGGGCACATGACAGATTCGCAACCGCGCAGCCGCACCATCATGGTCGTCGGCGGCGGCATTGCCGGCATCACCGCCGCAGTCGAGGCGGCCGAGGCCGGCTACGACGTGGTCCTGGTGGAAAAGGCGCCGACCCTGGGTGGTCGCGTCGCCCAGATGAACCGGTACTTCCCCAAGTTGTGCCATCCGACCTGCGGCCTGGAAATCAACTACCAGCGCATCAAGAAGTCGAAGCGCATCAGCGTCTTCACCATGTCGACGGTGGCCGCGGTCAAGGGCGGCGCCGGCGGCTACACGGTGACGGTCAATACCGCTCCGCGCTTCGTCGACACCAAGTGCACCGCCTGCGGCGACTGCGGCGCTGCCGCCGAGTCCGAGGTGGCCGATCCCTTCAACTACGGCATGTCCAAGGTGAAGGCGGCGTACCTGCCCCACACCATGGCCTTCCCCATGCGCTACGTGGTGGCCCCCGAAGTGGTCGGCACCCCCGAGGGCGAGAAGATCAAGGCCGCCTGCAAGGTGGGCGCCATCGACCTGGCCGACCAGGGCAAGACCTTCGACCTGGAAGTGGGCGCCATCGTCTGGGCCACCGGCTGGCGGCCCTATCCGGCGTCGAACCTGACCATGTACCGCCACGGCGACGTGGCCGACGTGGTCACCAACGTCGAGATGGAGCGCCTGGCCTCCCCCGACGGCCCGACCAAGGGCAAGATCGTGCGCCCGTCCAACGGCGAGGCGCCGAAGAAGGTGGCGCTGATCCAGTGCGCCGGGTCGCGCGACCTCAACCACCTGGCCTACTGCTCGCGCATCTGCTGCCTGGCGTCCATGAAGCACGCGGCCTATGTCCGCGAGCAGTACGCCGACGCCCAGGTCGACGTCTACTACATCGACCTGCGCGCCCACGACAAGCTGGAGTCCTTCCTGCAGCGCCTGAAGCGCGACCCGCAGGTCAACTTCATCAAGTCCAAGCCGGCCCGCATCGAGAAGGGCGCCGACGGCAGCCCGGTGGTGTGCGGCGAGAACACCCTGACCCGCGAAGTCTATGCCAACGCCTACGATCTGGTGGTCCTGGCGACCGGCATGCAGCCGTCGCTGGCCGAGGGTGACCGCCCGACCATGGCCGCCGACTTCGACGACTACGGTTTCGTGTTCCCCGAGGCCGAATCGATCTCGGCGGGCGTGGCTTCGGCCCCGCTCGACGTGTCGATGTCGGTCCAGTCCGCTACCGCCGCCGCCTGCAAGGCGATCAAGGTGGTCTCGGGCGTGGCGCAGTAGAGCCGGAACGGGAGAGAAGAGATGAGCGAGAGGAAGACCGGCGTCTACCTGTGCAGCGGCTGCGGCATCGGCGAGGCGGTCAACATGGGCGCGCTGGAAGGCGTCGCCAAGAGCGAGTTCAAGCTGGAGCCCAAGTGCCACGCGCTGCTGTGCGGCGACGAAGGCGTGGGCATGATCAAGGCCGACATCGAGGCCGGCACCAACCAGGTGGTCGTCGCCGGCTGCTCGGCCCGCGTGATGACCGACCGCTTCGGCTTCGAGCCGGTGCAGACCCTGCGCGCCGACCTGCGCGAGAAGGTGATCTGGAGCCATCCGGCCGGCGACGAGGACACCCAGGCCCTGGCCGAGGACTACCTGCGCATGTCGCTGGTCCAGGCCGGCAAGATCAAGGCTCCCGAGCCCTACACCGAGGGCGAGTTCTCGACCCGCATCATGGTGCTGGGCGGCGGCGTCACCGGCCTGTCGGCCGCGGCCGAAGCCGCTGCGCTGGGCCATGACGTGCTGCTGGTGGAGCGCTCGGACAAGCTGGGCGGCCGCGCGCTGGACGCCTCCAAGCGCCTGCCGCACAAGCCCCCCTATGCCAAGCCCGAGGACAACGACATCGCCACCCTGGTCGATGCGGTCAAGGCCAACGGCAAGATCACGGTCAAGACCGGCGTCACGCCGACCAAGACCTCGGGTATGCCCGGCCGCTTCACCGTCGAGTTCTCCGACGGCGCGTCCGAGACGGTGGGCGCCATCATCCTGGCCACCGGCTGGCGGCCCTATGACGCCACCAAGCTGGGCCATCTCGGCTACGGCGCCTCGCCCGACGTGGTGACCAACGTCGAGTTCGAGGCCATGCTGAAGGCCGGCACGGTGGCGCGCAAGTCGAACGGCGCCCCGGTGAAGTCGGTCGCCTTCGTCCAGTGCGCCGGCTCGCGCGATCCCAACCACCTGCCGTACTGCTCGAGCGTGTGCTGCGCCACTTCGCTCAAGCAGGCCCTCGAGCTGATCGAGGCCGACCCGGCGACCAACACCTATGTTCTCTACGAGGAGATGCGCACCCCCGGCACCGCCGAGGAGCTGTACCGCTCGGCCCAGACCGCCGGCGTCATCTTCATGAAGGGCAAGGTCAAGGGCGTCGGCGCCGACCTGACGGTCACCGTCGCCGACGAGCTGCTGCAGCAGGACGTGCCGCTGTCGGGCCTGGACATGGTGGTGCTGGCCACCGGCATGGTGCCCAACTCGACCAACCCGGACGCCCCGGCCTCCGAGACCGGCGTCGAGCAGCTGAAC
Source organism: Actinomycetota bacterium (assembly GCA_050260215.1). Taxonomy (GTDB): domain Bacteria; phylum Pseudomonadota; class Alphaproteobacteria; order Rhodospirillales; family Magnetospirillaceae; genus JBLNBU01. The sequence continues at coordinate 3,203 of JBLNBU010000216.1, read as the reverse complement.
GGTGACGTCGACCCGGAAGCGCCGATCAAGGTTGCCGGCTATTGCGGCGAGGCTCCGGCCGAGCACGTCAAGCGCGAACAGGCGATCCCCGAAGGCGGTTCGCTGCTGAACCTGCAGTATCGCCAGGGCCCGCACCTGCCGGTGCTGCACGACGGCTTCGCCGACAGCCACTACATCTGCTTCCCCTACGAGACCCGTCGTACCGGCATCTACACCGCCGGTCCGGTGCGTCGCCCCATGGACTGGGCCGAGGCGGCCGAGGACGCCACCGGCGCTGTGCTGAAGGCGGTGCAGGCGGTCCGTTCGGCTTCGGCCGGTGCGGCGCTGCATCCGCGCGTCGGCGACCTGTCGTTCCCGAAGATCAACCTGAACCAGTGCACCAAGTGCAAGCGCTGCACCGTGGAGTGCCCGTTCGGCGCCATCGACGAGGACGAGCAGACCTATCCCATCGTCAACCCCACGCGCTGCCGCCGCTGCGGCACCTGCATGGGCGCCTGCCCGGTGCGCACGATCAGCTTCGACAACTACTCGGTCGACATGCTGTCGACCATGATCAAGTCGGTGAAGATCCCCGACGAGTTCTCGGGCAAGCCGCGCATCCTGATCCTGGCCTGCGAGAACGACGCCATCCCGTCGCTGGACATGGCCGGCATCAAGCGCAACACCTGGTCGGCGCATGTGCGCGTGATCCCGGTGCGCTGCCTGGGTTCGGTCAGCCTGCTGTGCATCTCGGATGCGCTGTCGGTCGGCTATGACGGCGTCATGCTGATGGGCTGCAAGCCCGGCGACGAGTACCAGTGCCACTTCGTCAAGGGTTCCGCCATGGCGGCCGAGCGCCTGTCCAAGGTGGGCGACACCCTGAAGAGCATGATGCTCGAGCCCGAGCGCGTGGTGCAGGTGGAGGCCTCGATCGCCGACGCCGACCGCCTGCCGCAGGTCATCGACGGCTTCGTCGAGACGATCATGGGCATCGGTTTCAATCCGTTCAAGGGGTTCTGAGCCATGAGCAACGTCTCACCGACTCCGGCCAAGAAGTACGATCTGTCGTTCGCGCGCTGGGTCTACCAGCACGTCGACGGTGGCGACCGCATGTCCTTGTGCATGCAGTGCGGCACCTGCTCGGGCTCCTGCCCTATCGGCGACCAGATGGACCACGGCCCGCGCAAGATCTTCATGATGATCCGCGCCGGCATGAAGGAAGAGGTGTTGAAGTCCAACACCATCTGGAACTGCGTGTCCTGCTACAACTGCGTGGTCCGCTGTCCCCGCCAGGTGCCGGTCAAGTACATCCTGCACGGGCTGGCCACCGTCGCCGTGCGCGAGGGCTATGCCGAGGCCAAGGCCACCGACAACGCCCGCTTCGCCGACGCCTTCTGGTGGTCGGCGGCCAAGTTCGGCCGCACCGACGAGCGCCTGGTCACCGCCAAGTTCTATTTCAGCTACGGCGTGGGCGAGGGCTACAAGAAGAGCATGGCCAACCTGCCCATCGCCTTGGGCATGGTGAAGACCAAGCGCATGCATCTGGGCATGCCGCACAAGTGCAAGAACACCGGCGAACTGCAGAAGATCCTGGCCAAGGCGGCCGAGATCGAAGCCCGGCACGCGAAGTAGGGTGACCGTCATGACCAAGACCATGTCGTACTATCCGGGGTGCAGCAGCCAGGCCACCGGCGTGCATCTCGACACCAGCTTGCGCGCCGTCATGGGCAAGCTGGGCGTCACCTTCCGCGAGATCGAGGACTGGAACTGCTGCGGCGCCTCGGTCGGCCACATCTGCGCCGGCCACGTGCCCATGGCGGCGCTGTCGGCCCGCAACCTGGCCAACGCCGCCGCGGCGGGGCCTGAGGACGTGGTGACGCCCTGCGCCGCCTGCTACCTCAACACCCACCACACCAACGAGACCATCCGCGACAACCCGCAGGCCAAGGCCGATGCCAACGAGGCGCTGGCCGAGGCCGGCAAGTCGTACGACGGCAGCCTGACCGTTCGCCACGCCGCCGAGGTCATCGTCAACGACCTGGGCGTCGACGCGGTCAAGGCGCAGGTCACCAACCCGCTGACCGGCCTGAAGGTGGCCGGCTGGGTCGGCTGCCAGACGGTGCGCCCGTTTGCCGCCACCGAGCGCGGCGGCAAGTGGGAGACCTATGACGATCCCAAGTTCCTGGACGACTTCACCACCGCCTGCGGTGCCGAGGCCGTTCCGTTCAAGGGCAAGACCAAGTGCTGCGGCGGCTCGGTGGCGGTGATCAGCCCCGACAAGACCCTGCACCTGATGAAGGACATCCTGGACGAGGCCAAGGCAGCCGGTGCCGACGTCATCTCGACGCCGTGCCCGCTGTGCCAGACCAACCTGGAAATGTACCAGCCGCAGATCAATGCCAAGTTCGGCACCGACTTCAACATCCCGGTGGTGTTCTACACCCAGCTGATGGCGGTGGCGTTCGGCATGGACGGCAAGGCGGACGCGGCGCTGCACCAGCAGCTGATCCCCGCCGACAAGCTCCTCGCCCGGGCAAAGTGATCCAGGGGGCATAGCCCGGGCCACTCGACGGGCCGCATCCCTGGGGGGTGCGGCCCGATTTTTTTGTCGTCGACCTTTCCGAGAAAGAAGCCCTCTCCCTCGAGGGAGAGGGAGAATTCGGCTATTCCCCCTCGCCGAAGCGCACCGGCTGGCCGGCGGGGGTGCCCAGCAGCTGGCCGTCGCGCATGACCATGCGGCCGCGCACGATGGTGGCCACCGGCCAGCCGGTGACGCGCTTGCCGTCGAAGGGCGTCCAGCCGCAGCGGCTTTCGATCCAGTCGTTGGTGATCACCCGCTCGGCCTTCATGTCGACGACGGTGAAGTCGGCGTCGAAGCCCACCGCGATGCGCCCCTTGCCCAGGATGCCGAAGATGCGGGCGGGGCCGGCGCTGGTCAGGTCGACGAAGCGTTCCAGCGACAGGCGCCCGGCATTGACGTGGTCGAGCATGATGGGCACCAGGGTCTGCACCCCGGTCATGCCCGACGGGCTCATGGGATAGGGCTTGTCCTTCTCCTCGCGGGTGTGCGGGGCGTGGTCCGAGCCCAGCACGTCGACGATGCCGTTGGCCACCGCCGCCCACAACGCCTCGCGGTGGCGGGCGTCGCGGATGGGCGGGTTCATCTGGGCATAGGTGCCCAGGCGCTCGTAGCATTCGGGAGCGGCGAGGGTCAGGTGCTGGGG